>JAGQJZ010000002.1:69763-76025 GCA_020430445.1 Nitrospina sp. | reverse complement strand
TTGGCGGCACGCGTTTGTTATGACGGCCTGAAAAATTTTTTTTTTTTTTTCTTCAACAAGCAGAGGGTATTTTCTCCACTGTGGTTCGGTCTGCAAGGGGTCTGAAAGGAGCGACTGTTAGCCGGAGGTATTGTGAATGGACAAAACGTGTTCCCGCCTTTTTCTTTCTTCTTTGAGAAGCAATAGGTCAAACAAAGTGACGCTTTTGTGATTCCTTTGTCTTTTGGCCTTGAACAGTTTTTTCAAAACCGGTCAGGCCGATTCGCCATGAAAGCGTTTCCTGCCTATCTTCTTCTGCTTTTTTGCGGGATTTCCTTTCTCACCCTCACAGGGTGCATCCCCGAGCCGGACCCAAAGGCGTTAAAACCTTACGAAACCATCCATCTGGAGCGGATTGCGCTGAAGGAGGAAATGATCGCGGCGCTGAATGCGATCGTCGACGAGGACTCCGCCAACCGGGCCATTCCCGTGGTTCTGAATATCCGCGAGCGGCAGAAAGCCAAGCGGGCGGAAAGGGACGTCCTGGGTCCGGCCCCGCCCGAGGTGAGCCGCTACATTCAAGATAAGTACTACAAGCGATGGAACAATCTCATCCAGGAACAGGATGACGCCGCGCGGCGTGCGTCCAGGGTTTCTGGCAGCGAGCGTTTCTTTAAGGAAGTGTCGTATTTCCTTTTCAAAGTCGATTGACCGGAAGCGCGGCGGTACTTTTTAAAGACGTTTCTGAAAATCACCCCGGGCCGCCGAAGGCCCCGGTTCTTCACTACAGGTCGTAGAGCTTTCGCGCAACGTCTCCCGGCGCAAGCCATTCCTTCTTTCATTCCCCAGTTCTCTCGTGCATTGCCCCAGGACATTCCGGAGCGCTGCGGGATTGCAAACAACGTTCGATTGTTTGCGACTTGTGTGTTTTGAAATGTTCCAAAATTGATTATGATAGTTTGCCCTCAGGGGAGGGGAGACCGCCGGGCGGTGTGTGTTTGCCGGTTTCCCTGGCGGATTTTTTTGGGGATCCGTTGATCAAAAACGGGACTCTCGCATGCTCCCTTGCCTATTTTCAATGTCGATAAAACAGGAAACACCGAAGCGTGCATTCCAGGATTGATCCCGGAAACCCTGTTGAGGTACATAAAAAAGGAGGAGGAACCCATGGGACGCAAATTTCTTCCGGCAGTTGTTGTCATTTTTTTATTTGTGAACGCCTGCGTGTCCTTGCCGGATTCTCAGCCGGTCGATCGGGTGGTTCATCTGGATCAAAACTGGAAGGACCCTTCTACCGCCAACTATTTTCATCATACCTCGCAGGGAACCCGGATCCTGCCCCGGGACTGGTTCATGGCCCTTGAACAGCCGGAGCTTTCATTCTTCGGCGATCCTTCGATGTTCCATGAAACCGAATACCTTTCGCGATTCGGTTTCATTCCAGACACTGAAAAAACTCCGTACAATCCTGACGGTCTCCCGTTGGGCTTCGCGGTCGACGACGAGTTTGTGGACCCCATGACCAACAAAAAATCGCCTGTGGTGGGGCTGACCTGCGCCGCCTGCCACACCGGGGAACTCCACGTGGTGAAAGACGGCAAACGCCTTGCGGTCCGGATCGAAGGCGGGCCCGCCATGATGGACCCGGGATTGTTCCAGGACGCGCTGTCCAAAGCGATCGCCTACACCTATTATGTTCCCGGCAGGTTCGACCGGTTCGCCAGGAAGGTTCTGAAGGAACATTACTCCGAAGAGAACGCGGAACAACTCCACGCGACATTGAAAAATATCATTGAAGCTGGAAAAAAAATGAACGCGGTAAATGATGAACTGCACCTTTACGATGTTAAAGGTGGGTTCTCGCGCACGGATGCGCTGGGCCGCATCCTCAATGTGGTGTTCGGCGAGCAGCTCAATGTCGCAAACCTGGCTCCCGCAAGCGCGCCGGTTAGCTTTCCGTTTATCTGGGACGCCTCCTGGTTTGACTGGGTGCAGTACAACGGTTCCATTCACCAGCCCATGGTGCGAAACGCCGGGGAAGCTCTGGGGGTGCGCGCGCCTGCAAACTTCAAGCAACGGGAGGCGCTTTATAAATCTACCGTGCGGGTCGACAATCTCGCAAAACTGGAGAGATGGCTGGCAGGAGATCCCAAGATTCCCTTGAGCGGTTTGTCTTCGCCCAAATGGCCGGAGAATATTCTGGGAACGATCGACCGGGATCTGGCAAAACGGGGAGAAGCCTTGTACGAGCAGGAAGGCGTCGATTGCCAGGGATGCCACCTCCCTCCGATGGATCAAATCAGGAAGGAATGGCAAAACCCGTCGTCGCCTTACTGGACGCACCGGTATGGCCCACCTTTGTTAAGACTTGTTTTGAAAAATGTTGACTATATCAAGACCGACCGCACCCTGCTGGAAAATTTCAACAATCGAAAGGTGGTTCAGCCGGATGCGCTGCAGGATGCCCCCGGGTTTATACCGATCAAAAAAGGAATGGGCATGGGACTGGCGCTGGGGGACGTGGTCGAAAACGTGGTGAACCGCTGGTACGATGACCAACAGCCTCCGACACCGGCCGCCGTCCGAAAAGAAATGAACGGTGGCAGGGAAAACCTGATCCGGGCTCCCATGGGGTATAAGGCCCGGCCGTTGAACGGGATTTGGGCGACGGCGCCTTTCCTTCACAACGGTTCCGTGCCCAACCTGTATGAACTGCTTTCTCCTGTGGACGAGAGGTCCAAAACGTTTTTTCTCGGGAGCAAGGAGTTTGATCCGGTGAAAATAGGATTTTCCACGCAGCCTTTGACGGACGGGTTCGAGTTTGACGTCAGCAGTAAAGGCAACTTCAATTCGGGGCACGAGTTCAATGGCGATGGCAAAGAACTCGGCAACGGCGTGATCGGGCGAAAACTTTCGCACGATGAAAGGATGGCTTTGATTGAGTATTTAAAGACCTTGTGAGGAGATGCAACCGGAGCGTGCTCCGGTAAATGATGAAACCATTCAGGCACATTTAAAACAGAGGAGATTGTTATGCCATCCGCTAGGGCTTTTGTCGCGCCTTCCGCCAGTGAACCGTTGTCCGCTTCCACCATTGAACGGCGCGCGACGGGTCCGAATGACGTTGAGATCGAAATCCTGTTCTGCGGTGTCTGTCATTCAGACCTGCATACGGCGAGAGACGAATGGGAGGTCTGGCCCACGGTCTACCCGTGCGTGCCGGGACATGAAATCGTCGGCAGGGTCCGCAAGGCCGGCGGTAATGTCCGCTCTTTTAAGGAAGGCGATCTTGCGGCGGTGGGCTGCATGGTCGACTCCTGCGGCACCTGTCCCAGTTGCAGCGAAAGCCTGGAGCAGTATTGCGAGACGGGCAGCACGGTGTTCACCTACAACTCTCCCGATCCGCACGAAACAACGCCCGTCACCTATGGCGGGTATTCGGAATCAATCGTTGTGGACGAACGTTTTGTCCTGCGTGTACCGGAAAACCTCGATCCCGCCGCGGCGGCTCCGCTGTTGTGCGCCGGCATCACCCTGTACTCGCCGTTGCGCCACTGGCAGGCGGGGCCGGGCAAGAAGGTCGGCATCGTGGGGCTGGGCGGTCTTGGGCACATGGGGGTCAAGCTTTCCCACGCGTTGGGGGCGGAGACGGTGCTCTTCACGCGTTCCGCCACCAAAGCGGAAGAGGGCAAGCGGCTCGGCGCCGATGCGGTGGTCGTTTCGAAAAACGACGATGAGATGCAGGCGCAGGCCGGAAGCTTCGATCTGATTGTGAGCACGGTGGCGGTTTCGCACAACCTCGATCCCTATATTTCACTTTTGAAACGGGATGGAACCCTGGTGCTGGTCGGCGCGCCGGAACATCCACACCCTTCGCCGACGGTGTTCAATCTGATTCTCGGAAGGCGGTCCCTGGCCGGTTCGGCCATTGGCGGCATCGCGGAAACCCAGGAGATGCTCGATTTCTGCGCCGAGCGTGGGATCGCTTCGGATATCGAACTGATCCCGGTTCAAAAGATCAACGACGCCTACAGCCGCCTGTTGCAAGGCGACGTGAAGTACCGTTTCGTGATCGACATGAAGTCGTTGCAGTGAGCGGATTGCAGACGCAAGCGTTCAGACGTGGGAGGTTCCAAATCCCCGTGTGCCTGCAGTTCTCTCCCGATAAAAACTTTCAACCGTAGTGAGTCGCGATGTCAAAACTAGAAGAAGTGGTGCCGGGAATCCGGAGATGGTCGCAGTTTGATGAAGAAAGGCAAATCGATTTCAACGGTCACTGGATTGCCTGTGAGGGCGAGTCGGTTTTGATCGACCCGGTTGGATTGGATGAAGCCGGCCTTGCCGAGTTGAAGCAGCGGATTTCTGAAAACTCAGGCACGCCGTTGCAGGCGATTTTACTGACCAATCAGCACCACGAACGCGACAGCGCCCACCTTAAAAAAATATTTTCCGTACCTGTTTGGGTGCATGAAAACGATGCGTCCGGACTGGAAGCGCCTCCCGACCGCACATTCAAAGATGGCGACCGGCTGAACTGTGGTCTTGAAGTTATCCGTCTGGCCGACCAGAAAACGCCGGGTGAGTCGGCGTTTTTCCTCCCCACACAAAAAATATTGATTGTCGGCGATGCGCTGATCGGCCGGGTGGCGGGGAAGGTCAACCTGCTGCCGCCGGATAAATACCCGAATATTGACAAGGCCCGTAGCGGATTGGTCCGGCTAAAAGAACTGGATTTCGATACCCTGCTGGTCGGAGACGGGCATTCCATTCTGCAAGGTGCGAAAGCAGTCGTGACCGGTTTTCTGCAGGATTCCAGAACATAGCAGAGCCTGTCCTGCTGCAAAACTCCCTTCCGCAAATACGTGACACGTCCGGTACGTCCCGCCCTCCTATCCAGGCTTTGAAGCAGGATATTCGACCGTTTGTTTTGAGCAACAGAGCGCCTCACCTTCGGCAAATATTAGATAACTGTTTGTTTTGCAAAGCAGTCCGGGATCGGGTAAAATTCAGGGTATCGTCATAATCTGGAGTTTTGCCGCCCACGCCTTGAGGGAATTCGATCTATTCGTATTTTTCCCTTGTGGAGAGGTTCGGAAAAGAAAGGTCCTAACGTCATTAAATTGAGGGCGCCCTCTAAAAATTGTTCTGGCTGCGGCAGGTTCTGGTTTTTCAGGATTTGTGAGTCGCCAGTGTACAAATTTTGAAATCGCCGGGGGTGCCCTTCAATAGTCTGATTCGAATTATTTGATCAGCATGGAAAGAAGAAGTGTCCGCGATCCGGGGGGAGCGCAGGGGGGCATTGCACATTAACCGAGGAACGGTCTATTAAAAAATTTTTTTTGCTCATACTGTTCATCCTCTCCTTGTTTCTTTTTGTTCTCGATCAGGAGGATTACGATGCGCTGGCCCGTCAATCGACCGCGATTGAGGAGGTAGCCCGTCCGTTGCTGGACGAAGCGCGCCACTGGCTGGCCGGGCAGAAGGGGAAGCCGCAGGCAAAAGCGAAAAAGGTGTCCAGCGCCGTCAAGGTCCTGGTCCAGCCTGTTCGCCTGACCGCCAACGACCGGGTGTTCGAAGCCGTGGGCACGGGAAGGGCCCGGTTGTCCCTCCAGGTGTATCCCACCGTGGCGGAAGAGGTCACAAAGGTTTTGTTCCAGGCGCAGGATCGTGTTTCCCAGGGCGACCTCCTGATCCAGCTCGACGACCGGGAGGAAGTGCTCGCCGTCCGCAGGGCGGAGATTCAGCTTAAAAACGCCCGCAGTCTTCTGAGCCGTTATGAAAAAGCGGTGAAGGAAGGCGCCGTTCCCGAAAGCGAGGTCGACACCGTGCGCGCCGATTTTGAAGCGGCGAAGGTCGCCCTGGACCAGGCGAAGCTGGCGCTGGAAGACCGCCGCATCAAGGCCCCGTTCAGCGGTGTTGTCGGCATCCCCAAGGTGGATCCCGGCCAACGGGTCACCACCGCTACCGTGATCACCAGCCTGGACGACCGCAAAATTCTCCACGTCGATTTTGAAGTCCCCGAAGCGTTGGCCGGTGCGCTGAGAGAAGCCCAGGCCGAGAACCGCAACATCACCGCCACCACGCCCGCCTATCCCGGACGGACCTTTGTCGCCACCATCTCCGCGCAGGAAAGCCGGGTGAACGCCGACCGGCGGACCGTCCTTGCCCGCGCCAGTATCGAAAACGAAGAAGACCTGCTCCGTCCCGGCATGTCGTTCACCACCCGTTGGACGATCTCCGGAAAACGGTACCCCACCATTCCGGAAATTTCGCTGCAATGGGG
>JAGQJZ010000002.1:0-69663 GCA_020430445.1 Nitrospina sp. | reverse complement strand
AGGCACGGTTCGTTTGTCTGGCTGGCGCGCAAGCAAAAAGCCGAAAAGGTTCCCGTGCAGGTGATAGCGCGAAAAGCCGGCAACGTCCTCGTCGAGGGTCGCCTGGCGATCAGGGAGCCGGTGGTGGTGGAAGGCATCCAGCGCATGCGCCCCGGGGCGTCCCTGCAGATTGTCGGCGAGGCCGAATCATGAGAAACATGGGCGATGGCCTGACCGAACTCGGCGTTCGCCGGCCGGTGCTCATCTCGGTCATGAACCTTTTGATCATGCTGGCCGGCCTCGGCAGCCTGATGGGGATCGACGTCCGCGAACTGCCCGATGTGGACCGCCCGATCGTCAGCGTGCGCGCTATTTACGAAGGCGCTTCGCCGGAGACGATGGACACCGAGGTCACCAGCATTCTCGAAGGCGCCGTCGCCCGCGTTTCCGGGGTGAAGAATATCGAGTCTTCCAGCGAAGAAAACAACATGCGTCTGCATGTGGAGTTCCAGCCGGAAGTGGACCTGAACAACGCCGCCAGCGATGTGCGCGAAGCGGTCAGCCGCATTGAGCGGGAACTGCCGGAGGATATCGATCAACTGGTCGTGCTGAAGGCGGATGACGACGCCAACGCCATTGTCCAGATCGCCGCCTACAGCGATTCGTTGTCCAAACAGGCGCTGGCCAAACGGATCGAGAAGGACGTGTCGCCCGAACTGCTGTCGATCGCCGGCGTGGCCGATGTGCAACTCAACGGCGACCAGCCCCGCGTCTTGCGCGTGCTGCTCGATCCCGCCCGCATGGCGGGTTTCCGCCTGTCCGCTTCGGAAGTGGTGGAGGTGCTGCGCCAGGCCCGGTTCGATGTGCCCGCCGGCAGTTACGAGTCGAGCGACCAGGAACTCATCGTCCGCGCCTACGCTTCGGTGGTCGAGCCGGAAAAAGTGGAGCGGCTGCACATCCGCGACTCCATCCGGGTCGGCGACGTGGGGACGGTGTTTTACTCTCCGATGGAAGCGGAAGACTATTCCCTGCTCAACGGGCGCATGGTCATCGGCCTCGGGGTTGTCCGCCAGGCGGGGGCGAACACCATCGCGATTTCGGATGAGGTCACCAGGCGCGTCGAGCGGATCAACGAGCGTTTCCGAGATTTCACCTTGTCCATTATTTCGGACGACTCCATTTACATACGCGGCGCGCTCAAGGAAGTGCTGTTGACCCTGGTCCTGGCGATCCTGATCGTTCTGGTCGTCATCGCCCTGTTTCTCGGCCAGTGGCGGGCCGTGCTGGTTCCCGCGGTCACCATGCCCATTTCCCTGGTGGGCACGCTGGCGTCCATCTGGTTGCTGGGGTTTTCGATCAATCTCCTGACCCTGCTGGCGCTCGTTCTGGCGACCGGCCTGATCGTGGACGACGCTATCGTGGTCCTGGAAAATATCCAGCGCCTGCGTTCGCGGGGGCATGAAAACATGGCCGCGGCGGTGCTTGGAACGCGCCAGGTGTTTTTCGCCGTGATCGCCACCACCGTCACCCTCGTCGCGGTATTTTTTCCGATCGCGTTTTTGCCGGGAGAAACCGGACGCCTGTTTCGGGAATTCGGTCTCGTGCTCGCCATCGCGGTGACCATCAGTTCGTTCGTCGCCGTCACCCTGTGCCCGATGCTGGCTTCCCGCATTCCCGATTCCAAAAACAGAAACGGGCTCTCCGCCCTGTTGCGCAAGGGGCTCAACGCCGTGGGGCATGGCCTCGCCGTTTTCTACTACAAAAGCCTGGACCTGCTGCTGGCCTGGTCGTGGCTGGCCGTGCCCATCTCATTGGCGATCGTCGGCGCCGGGGTCCTGGGGTTTCAGGCGCTGAACCAGGAACTCCTGCCGCAGGAGGACCGCGGTTCCATAGAACTCATTTTAACCGGACCCGACGGCGCGTCGCTGGCGTATTCCGACCGGCAGTCGCGCAAGGCGGAAGCGGTGCTTCGGTCCTATCAGGAGCGCGGACTGGTCACCGACATCTACACCATCGTCGGGCGCTGGGATAAAAACCGGACCTACACCAAAGCCACGCTGGTGCCGTGGGAAGAACGTGACATCAGCCAGATGGCCCTCGCGAAGGAAGTGAGCGACGCTCTTAAGGACATGCCCGGCGCGCAGGTGCGGCTCCGGCAGGGCAACAGCCTCAACGTGCGCGGGGCCAGTTCCGGCCTGGAAATCGCTCTCGTCGGCAACGATTACAAAACCCTCAGTGCGGCGGCGGATATCATGTCCGATGCCATACAGCAAAGGATACCGGAGATCGAGGACGTTCGTATCCAGTTCGACACCTCGCAGCCGGAGCTTTCGTTCAACATCGACCGCGAAAAGGCCCGTGACCTGCGCGTTCCCATGGACCGCATTTCCCAGACCTTGCGCGTGATGGTCGACAAATACGAACTGATCGACCTCAGCATCGAGGACCAGGCCGTGCCCATCATGCTGGGGTCCACGCAGGGGGCGATCAACGATCCCGGCGACCTGCTGAATATTTTCGTCACCAATGAAGACAACGAACTGGTGCCGCTGAGCGCCATGATCGAGGTGAGGGAATCCGGAGTCGCCGCGGAACTCGACCGCCACGCCCAGCGCCGCGCCATCGAACTGGACCTCGGCGTTCCGCCGGGCACCGCCCTCGGCAAGGTGCTCAACCAGGTCCGCCGCGTCGCCGACGATGCCTTGCCCCGGGACGTCAGCATCCTGTTTCTCGGCGAGGCTGCAACGCTTGAAGAAACGTCCTACGACGTGGCGGTGACCTTCGTCATCGCCCTGGCCGTGGTGCTGCTGGTGCTGGCCGCCCAGTTCGAAAGTCTCGGCAGCGCCCTCATCGTCATCTTCACCGTGCCGTTCGGTCTGGCGGCGGCGATTTTCACCCTGCTCAAAACCGGCCAGACGATCAACCTGTACAGCCAGATCGGGCTGGTGATGCTGGTCGGGCTCATGACCAAAAACGCCATCCTGCTGGTGGAGTTCATGGATCAGATGCGTGACGAGGGCATGAGCGTTCACGATGCGATCATGGAAGGCGTGCGCGTGCGGTTGCGTCCCGTTACCATGACCGTCCTGTCCACCGTGGTGGGCAGCCTGCCGCTCATTCTCAGTACCGGTCCGGGAGCGGAAGCCCGCGAGGCCATCGGCTGGGTGGTCTTCGGCGGTCTGGGCCTGTCGACGCTGTTCACCCTGTATCTGGCGCCGGTGGGTTATTACTGGATCGCGCCCTTCATCAAGCCCCGCGCCCATGCGGGCGAGGAATTGCAGGCCCAGTTGGAACGGGCGGAAAAGGGCGGTCTCATGGTGGAGGACGCCTCGTGAGGCGGCGCGGGTTTGCGTTGCTGTTGACGCCGCTTTTATTCAGTTCCGCCTGCGTGGTGGGCCCCGACTATGAAAAACCGGAAATGGAAGCGCCCGGAGCCTTTGTCTCGCAAAAGGTGCTTACCCAATTGAATGCGGGGAAAGAGAGCACCACCATCGCCACCGACTGGTGGAGGGGCTTTACCGATGATACCCTCGATCAACTGGTGCGCAAGGGACTGGAAAACAATTTTCGGGTGGCCGCCGCCGAAGCCCGGGTGAAGGAGGCGCACGCCCGCATTGTACTCGCCGATGCCGGGGACAACCTGAAAGTCAACGCCGGTCTGGACAACGCGCTGGAAGAGGAGTTTTCGCTGGACCGGGCGAGAAGCACCACCACCGGCAGCGTTTTCAGCGCCCTGTCCCTGCGCCTGCCGCTGGACGTGGCGGGGCGGTTCGAGCGCGGCGTGCAAGCCGCCCGCGCCGGTTTCGAGGCGTCCCAGGCGGACCTGCGCGGCATCGTCCTCAGCATCAGTTCCCAGATCACCCGGGAATACCTCCAACTGCGCGGCAACCAGCGCCAGCTCGATTTGCTGCGGGAGTCCGTGGGGTTGCAGGACAAAACCCTGTCCATCGTGCGCAGCCGCTATGAAGCGGGACTGTCTCCCGAACTGGACATGCGCCGGGCGGAAACCACGGTGGAAAACCTGCGCGCCGGTATTCCGTCCCTTGAGCAGGCGCTGCTCAATTCGCGCAACCGCCTCGCCTCCCTGACCGGGCAATACCCCGGCGTCTATGAAGAACTGCTGAAAACGCATCGGGACATCCCCGTCTATCAAGGCAAAATTCCCGAGTTCGTTCCCATGGAAGTGCTCTCCATGCGTCCGGACATCCGCCAGAGCGAGGAGACGTTGAAGGCGGCGGTGGCGCGGATCGGCGTGGCGGAAGCGGATTTTTATCCCACCTTTGACCTGATCGGGCAGATCGGCATCGGCGCGGCGGGGGTGGTGGGCGTCCCGACGATGGATATCCTGCTGGCGTCGCTGGGAACGTTGATCAACCAGATCGTCACCGCCGGCGGAGCGCGGCAGGCGAACCTGGATATCGCCCGGGCCCAGGCGGAGGAAGCCCTGGCGAATTACAAACAACTCCTTCGCGATGCCAGCGAGGAAGTGGAGAGCACGCTGGCGGCCATTCAGGCTTCCCTGGCCCGGCAGCAGTCATTGGGGAAGGCCGTCGAGGCCAGCGGTGTCAGTTCCTATCAGGCGGAGACGCTCTACAGGCAGGGGTTGATCAGTTTCCTCAACGTGGTGGATGCGCAAAGGGTGCTGGCCAATGGCAAGCAGCAACTGGCGGCGGAACGGACCAACTACGCCACGCAAATCGCCACCCTGTTCCGCGCGCTGGGAACCCGGATCGATTCCCCGGCTTCCGGTGAACCCGGCGGGCCAGCCGAAACGCCTCCTCCGGATGCCGGGCATTCCCCCATCAGTTGATATCGCCACCTCTCAACACGATTTTCGCAAACCCCGGAAAACCTTCGAAGCGGAATATTGACGGCCTTTCTTCCGTTGCATTGCCGTATCGAAATACGGCAGCGTAAAACCGGTTGCCTCCCTTCGACCGGCTCCAAAGTGACAACCCAGCAGGCATCCCCTGAAAAATCCAGCGTGTCATCAGAGGAGCCGCCGCTACCCGCGCCGAAAGACCCCGAGCCTTGCAGCCGGCAGTGGCCGTTCAGTGTGACGTAACAGGGTAGGGCAGGTCGTCCCGCTGCCGCGTATTTCCTGCGCCGGATCGGATGCAATATGACAGCGCAAAAGCATGCACGTCACCCGCCTCGAAGGGTTTCCCACGTGGCCGAGAGGCCACGCAAAAATAAGGAAGCGTCCCGGCAAGTAATCGATTTTGAAACTCACTTTTGTATTTTTTTGAAAGATATTCTGGGGGAGGAATTGGGCGGAAAAGTTATCCACAGGCTAAATTTTTTTTCTGCGAGAGGAGATTCTTGTAAATAATTGAAAAATATGAAGTTAATTCTATGCGCCTCCTCATCCCGTAACCATTTTGTGGAAAAAAAGAGGGAGAGGAATAAAAAAAAGCTTGAATTTGAAAATCGTTATCATTAATATTCTCAAAAAACAGTTCTCAATATTTTTTTAAACCTGGGTCTCAATCCAATTTTTCTGTTTCAAGAGGTGTCTGTGGGAGGTAATGCAACCAACCTGACGGTCCTGAACAAACTGGTCGAATTGTACGACGATGTTTTCGCCCACGATGGTTATGGCGAAATCCGGGTCGAGATCAAGATTCAGCGGCGCGGTCAAAAGGAAGTCATCCTCCATTGCGGCAAGCAGCACCGGTGGGTGGTGGATTATGAGAGTCAGGCCGTGGCAAAAAACCGCTACCGGCACCAGGTGGTTCCGAGGAAAGCCTGGCATGGATCCAACAAAAACTATGTCGGAACCTGCCGGCGTGAAGGGGTGCGGAGAGGGGGGCGGGACCGGCGCACCCTTTCGGCAAAACGCGACTTCCGGCTGGAAAGACGTATCACGGTGGACCGCCGGATTCACGGTGACCGGCGCGTGTCGGAAGACACCGAAGGTGGAAAGCCTGGAGAGAATTCAAATGAGCGGCGGCGTGGGGCCGCGCTATAGAACCCGAGTGGGAACTCAATTCAGAACCGGACGGACCGTGTCCCAGGGGTAGGGCCGGTTGCGAATTTATCCGGAAGAAGCACGAGTGAATGACGGCGTGGGGCCGTGCAGACAATTCCCCAAGGGACAGTCCATAAAAATAATTTCGCGGGTGACGAGCCTCAGGGGTGAGGTCGGAAGCCAAACCAAACCAACTTTGAGGAGATTCAAATGTACAACGCATTGATTGCAAAACTGCGCAATCGCGCAAAACGCCTGGCGGGCAACCAGTCCGGTTTCACCCTGCTCGAATTGCTCGTCGTGGTCGCCATCCTGGCCGCCATCGCCGGCACCGCCGTTGTGGCGCTGCAGGACACCGACGCCCGTGCGTCCGCCGCGGCTCACGTCGCCATGATGGACGAACTCGACAAGGGCATCCGCGAATTCCGCGTGCTCAACAAGAACCGGTATCCGGACCGCTTCGATTCTATTATGGATGGTGGTGCAGGTAGTACTGTGGGGGATACGGGAGCAGTGCAGGTGAGCACCGCAGTGCATGATGCTCTGGGTACTCTGACTCTGTCTACTATTACATCTGCTGGTGAAGCTGCAGCGGGCGATACCGTAGTTGAGCGTTTGAGCGATATTGGTATCACCACTCTTCGTGTCACTTATCCTACCACCGGTAATGCGGGGCATGATCCGGATGGTTCTGGAGATTGCGATAACCTTGCTGCCCTGGTTGCAGACCGCGGTAATGCCGTCGTCGCCGGTAACATTTTCCTGAGCCCCGCCGCCAACGGTTGCGGTGGTGACCATCCTATTGGAAATGCGACTACCGTTCTGGCATGGGGTGGGGGAACCGAGCGTATTACTGGTCAGCAAGTAACTAATGATATTGCCCTGTCTGGCGCTGCTTTGGATATTTCTACTGCTGATAACGGTTTGCCGGTGATGATGGCGGTCGGTCTCGGACCGAGTTCCACCCTGTTCGACAAGACGCAGCTCGGTGGCATGACTTCGGTTCCGGTGTATCGTCATGTTCAGTCAAACGAGTACAACCGCTTCACTGCTTTGTTTCGTATTGGTACCACCGATGGTGCAGGTGGGGCGACTGCGGTTGACCAGGTTCTGCTCGTGGCTATTGTTGACGGTGCAGGCGACACCAAGGAAGAAGAACTGGGTGAATGGGATGGCACGCGTAACACCATCTAAACATCCGGTGTTTGTTTGACCCTCCAGAGCTGCCGCACCCTCCCCCGGGTGCGGCAGTTCGCCTGTTTTAAAACGGGGAAAACGTGAGTTCCCGGCGGACCGGAGAGGAAGGAAGCCGGGGCCAATGAATACAAATGATTATGATTGTCAATCGATTGTAAAACGTCAGACTTTCGGAGAATGAAAATCAAAAAATAAATAAGCCATTTATTTACAATAAACTAGATTGACACCTTGAGGCGGTCGTTCTATAATTTCCAAAAAATCAATCAGATTGTTGGATTTTTAGAACGGGAATTTGATAACCGGTTCCGCGTTGCCCCGGAAGGGCGCGAACGGGACGGGGGTCAACTTCCAGACATTCAAAAGAACGTCGGAAGAACGTCGGGTAAGGCCGGGTAACCAGGTGTCCCAGGAATGTGAAAACCGGAGTAGTCCCCGGATTTGACTTTCTTCTGCAATAAAACTGTACTGCATCCCGTCCGGTCTTCCAGGAGGGGATTTTTTCGTTTGGGGCCAGAAACGATGAACAACCGAGAAGGGTTTTGGGGCCGGGATCCGATCCCGGCACAGGCGGAATCCGGTTTTTCCCTGATTGAGTTGATGGTCGTCATCGCCGTCCTCATCGCGGTGGTCTCCATCGGGGTCAGCACGTTCACCGGTGTCGACGAAGACGCGCGGGCGACATTGACCCGCGCCGAACTGCAGGAAGTGGCCAAGGCCATCCGCCAGTTCCGCCAGGACACCGGCTACTATCCGAAGGAAGGACCGTTCGATCATGAAGAAAACGGAGGGCAAGTGGATTTGAATCCCACGGACCCGGAGCCGGCGGCTGATCTGTTGCTTTTTGAGTCTCCCGCCAACCTGGAACAGCTTTACCGCCAGCCGACGAACGATGGCAACGATCCTGCCGCCGATTGTTCCAACTGTGTCCTGCCGTGGGATGCCGAAAGCGGACGCGGCTGGCGCGGGCCGTACCTGAAACGCGAAAACCTGGTGGACGTGGGGGACGCGCTGATTGAAGACGGTACTGGAAACCCGGTGGATATCGATACCGCCGTCCACTTTTCCGTGTGGGGTGTGGCCGACCCGAGCGAGCTTCGGCCCCAGGTCGGCGGTGGTGGTGATTGCGTGGAAAACCCGGGAAACACCGCTTGCGTTCTCGACTGGCGGCCTTATAGCGGTGGGCCCGCGTTTCTGACCCATGGCCGGCCGTTTTTGTATTTCATTGCCGATGCCGCCGAGGGCAATGTCACCAATTGCAGCGTGCCCTGCATCGTGGCGCTCGGCCCCAACGGGGATTACGAACAGGGTGATAACGACGACATCGTGGTGAGTGTGAACTGATGAGAAGACAAACCGTGCACGCCATTTTTTTCAGTCTGTTTTTCCTGCTCGCGGCTCCGGTTGCGCCGTTCGCCGAAGAACAGAAGGCTCCGTCCGCACCGGAGCGCACTAAATTCCAGTCGATCAATCTGGACCAGGTCATCGCCAATACCAGACGCGACGACGGCCAGCGGTTGATTTTGCGCCCGGCCCGGCCGGTGAAGCTCGATATCGAAATCATGCGCCTGCCGGAAGCGCGCAAGCTGGAATACATCTACACCGCCCTGAGAGTCGGTGGCGGGCTGGACCCGCTGCCGGAAGTGTCGCACCGCATGTTTGTGAAGACCCGGGGCGGCGCGATCATTCCCGTTTACGTCGAGGACATGGCCGCCCTGAAAATAAAAGACAGGCTGAAGGTGGGGCAGAAGGTGCGGTTCAATGCCTTCCACGTTTACAACTATTCCAAGGGGCCCGCTTTTCTGGTGGTGGGGTTTGAGAAGGAGCCGGGAACATGACGCCTCGGCACAAGCGTTCCGATCAGTCCGGTTTCACCCTGCTCGAGTTGCTGCTGGTGGTGACGCTGCTTTCCGTCACCGCGTTCATGACCCTGTCGGCGGTGGAAAACAACACCGACCAGGTGCGCTTTGAAGACACGCGCAACCGGCTGACGCTGATCCGCAAGGCCATCGTCGGCGAAACCCAGCCCGTCTACAACGGCCAGCGCCTGCTCTCCGGGTATGTGGTGGATAATGGCCGTCTCCCTGAAGTTCGCGCAGACCTGACGACTCAACACACAGATTACGACACCTTTAGTCTTCGAATTCCTGCCTTTGACCAAGATCCAGTCAATGGAACAGGCTTAAATGATGCCACTAATAACAGCGATGTAACGGGTGGGTCCAATCAATTATTCAAGGGATACCGTGGCGGTTATCTCACGCTTCCACCCGGCAGTAATAATTTTAATGACGGCTGGGGAAACGGTTTTACCGGTACTGTTACTGCGACTGTTTTCCCCAGCACAACACTGGGAAAGGATAATGTCGCGGGAGGGGTCAATTTATACGAGCCGGATATTACTGACACTATTGAGGAAGCAGACTGGACGGTTGATCTCGAAGGTTGGAATGTGATGGTACAAAACACACGCGGCTCTACTGTCTCAGCCAGTGGAGGGTGTTTTCGAGTTTCCCTGCTGGTTTATGTGAATAATGACAATAGTCCGGCCGACAATTTTAACTGGAGGCGTCTTACCAGCGATTGTGTTGTAGGAGACGACTTGGTTGTTGGCAATAACACTATGACATTTCCAGCTCCGGACGCGGTACAAACCTCCATGCGTATTCCGCAAGGGGAGCACCTCCTGTTGTTAGTGCAAGATGCGGATAACACCACGCGGCACAACGGAATTTCTGAAACGCACACTTTTGATGCGGATTCGACTGTTACAGGAACTCAATTGGCCACTGCCCATGTCAATTTTTACGCTGGGGTTGCACGGCCCAACCCAGAACTCACTATAAGGTAACGTGCATGCTCGGTTTCTTTAAAAAACTCGACAACATCAAGGTCGGCGCGCCCGGCTCGGTGTTCGCTTGCGAAACGGATGGTTGCCGCATCCGCGGCGCGGTCATCAAATCGGGCGGCGGCGGGGTGGACATCGGTCCGGTGGTGGAATCGCGCGCGGTCGATTTTCGCGTGGCGGTCGGGGAACTGGTCGAGCAGTTGGAGGAGCAGGGACGCAAGCCTCCGAAAAAGGCGCTTCTGGTGACGCCTTCCGCGGTGGGCACGCTGCTGGAGTTACCGGTCAGCCCGGCGAACCCGCGCACGGACGAGCAGATGCAGGAGTTGATCCGCTGGGAACTGGAGCCGTTGTTCGGCCAGCAGAACGATATCTGGTCCCTTGGCTCCCTGTTGATGGGGCGTGGTTACCTCACCGCCGAGCAGAGGGAGCTGGTGACGAAGGAACAGAGCATGGGCCAGGACCAGACCGGGAAACGCAAGTCGGCTCCCTTCGGCGAGGTGGCGATTCAGTTGAATTTGATCAGCCGCGAACAGGTGGACGAATGCCTGGCGATTCAGGAACAGTTGATTCTGGTCAACGACGATCTGGTCTGCGGCTGGGCGCCGCAGGTTTCAGAAGAAGACGCCATGGCGCCCGGCGGGGAGGATGTTTACGCCTGGTACACCGTCGGGATCGGCAAGTCCATGTCCGGTGCCTGGGAGAAAGCGTTCCGTCAGAACGGGCTCACGCTGGAATGGATTTATCCGCAACTGGGCAATGCCTTCGCCCTGACGGGGAGCGCCAAGGGGGAGCAGTTATTGATCGAAGTCCGGCAGGAGCAGATGGCGGCCTTTCGCGGCCGTGCCGGTCAGTTGTCCGCCGTCCGCATGGCTCCGGTGAGCAACGGCCTGCCGGATTCACTGGACTTGTTCGCCTTGTGCCAGGAGCAATTGCGGCCGGACCTGCGCACGGTGTATCTGTTCGCTCCGGGTTCCGGCAGTCACGGGCTGGCGGATGAACTGGCCGGGCACACCGGGCGCAAGGTGGAAACCGTCACCCTTGAAGGCAAGCCGGACCCGCAGGGGCTGGCGGCGCTTGCCGGGGCCGCCGCGCATTACCTCGGCCGTGCGCCGGTCAACGCCACGGCGCGGTTGAACGCCCAGCCGCCGAAGCAGCCTCTTTGGAAGCGCAGGGAACTGTACCCTTACGCGGCGGCGGGACTGGTGCTGCTGGGAGTGGCGGGCTTCGACGCCTCCATCCGCTACGAGATCTGGAAGAACAAGAAAAAGGAAGCCAGGCTTGAGGAGCAGTTCGAGGAGAAGATGAGTATCAAAAAGAAGGTGGAAGGTGATGCTTCGAGGGGCAAGGTTCTGGAAGAGAGCATCGTCGAAACCCGGCGCGAACTCGATGAGTTGATAGAGAAGAACCGGATCTTCGAGAAGGTTCTCATGGAGCGGCAGGAGTCGGTGCCCGGAATGCTCAAGGCGCTGGCGGGGTCGGTCAGTGATGAGATCATCCTCAACAGTATTGCTGAGTCCAGAACCACCGCGGGTGTACGGGTAACGGGCTGGGCGCTGACCGATACCGGCGCGGAAATTTTTCTGAGCCGCCTGAACAAGGCGTTGGAGCAATGGGGATTTCGCGTCACCGGGGTCGAGGTTTCCGCCAACCGGGGGCGGCTGGGCCTGGACGGGTACGGTTTCAGCATGTGGCTGGTGCCGTTGATTTCAAACGAGGTGGCGCTGGGATGAATCGACTGAAAAAACGCTGGATCATGCTCAACCCCAAAGATCGCAACCGTCTGATGATCATCGGACTGGCGGTGGTCATCGCCGCGTACACCTTTGCGGTGTATCCCCGGACGTCCAAGGCCCTGTTGCATTCCGAGAACATGATCAAGCGGCGGCTGGACCGCATCCAGAAAAGAACCCAGATCACCAAGGAGACGGACGCCAATGTGCTGGGGCTTGAAAAAAAACTTGGGGATCTTAAAAAAGACCTGGAGGTGGTCCGTGCCCGTTTGAACGAGAACATGCAGGGGTTCGCGCCCACGGATTCGGCAACGGTGCAACAGCGGTTGCGGCTTGAAATCTCGACGCTGGCCCGGCGGTCCGGCTTGCAGGTGGTGCAGGCCGCGGTGGTGGACTCGAAGGACACCCCGGGCGCGGGTGCCGTGAACAGGCCGGGCCGACCGAGTTTGGGAATGCGCAATGCTTACGGGCGTCCCTTGTATGAGTTGAACGCGGAGACGACCTACTGGAGCCTGGTGCGTTTTCTGGATGAGTTGAAACGCCTGACCTACCACGTCACCGTGGTCAATCTGGATGTTGCCGTTCTGGGAGGGGGAGCCGCGCCCACGGGCAAGGAGCTGCCGCCGCTCCCTTCCGGTCAAATCAAAGTCAATATGGTGTTAACGCTATGAACCCGGAAATCACAGACAAGGCCGCCTTCGACAAACTGCTTCTTTTTTGCGTCAAGGAGGGGGCTTCCGATCTTCATCTCAGTATCAGCCGTCCTCCGGTTTACCGTCTGCACGGTGAACTCAAAACCCTGGAAGCGGAAGCCGTTTCAGGAGAAACCCTGGAGATGATCGTGCATTCCCTGATGACGCCGGGCCAGCAGGCTGAATTCGAAAGTCAGCAGTCGATCGATCTGGGATACAGCTCGCCGGAAGGAGACCGCTTCCGGGTCAATTGCTACCGCCAATTGGGGCAGGTGGCGATGGCCATCCGCCATATCGATCAGGACATGTGTGATGTGGAGCAGTTGTCCCTGCCTCCGCAGTTGCGAAAACTGGCGCATCTGAAATCCGGTCTGGTTCTGGTCACGGGGGCGACGGGCAGTGGCAAGAGCACCACGCTGGCGGCGCTCCTGCACGAAATCAATACCAACCGGAATTGCCATATCCTGACGATTGAGGATCCGGTCGAGTTCATCCACGTGGGCAAAAAGAGTCTGATCCATCACCGTGAACTGTACACCGACGTTCCCGATTTTCCCTCGGCCATCCGCTCCGCCCTGCGGGAAGACCCGGACGTGATCATGGTCGGGGAGATGCGCGATCTCGAGACCATGCGCGCCGCGATGACGGCGGCGGAGACGGGACACCTGGTGTTTTCGACCCTGCACACCGCCGATGCGGTGGGGACGGTGGAACGCTTTGTCGGCAGTTTCCCGGGAGACGAACAGTCGGTGGCGCGTCACCGGATTGCGATGAGCCTGCGCGCGGTGGTTTCGCAGCACCTGCTGCCGACGTCGAATGGCGGCGGCCGCGTACCGGCGGTCGAAATCCTGATGGTCACCCTGGCCGTAGCCAATCTGATCGACGGGGCGAAAACGCGGCAGATTTATTCGTCGATGGAAAGTGGAGCGGGTGAGGGCATGCAGACGCGGGATCAGTCCCTGGCTCAACTGGTGGCGCGGCGGCAGATCAGCCGTGAGGTCGCGCGCCAGTTCTGTAACGACCCGGTCGCTTTTGACAAGTTGCTGCAGATTTCCGTTTTGAGAGGGGCCTGATTCAATGGCGGTCAATGAAAACACGCTGATCAATGCAGGGCTGCAATCCGGTCTGGTGGACAGCACCACCATCAGCCGTCTCAAGTTGCAGGCCCGCCGGGAAAGGATCAGTTTACTGGAAGCGGTCGCGCGCGAGGGACGATTCCCCGTCACCGCGCTGTACCAGGCGCTTGCCGATCTGCGGGGGATCCCTTTCTTGCACAACCGCGAATTGCGGGGAGATGCGGACATCATCGGCAAGCTGCCCGCCAATCTGATGCAAAGGCGGTTGATCTTTCCGGTCAAGGGCGCCAACGGAACCCGGGTTCTGGCCATGGCGGACCCGGACGACCAGATCGGGATCGACAGCATCCAGCGCGCCAGCGGGGAGCACTTTCAGCCTGCCCTGGCCGATCCCGAAGCGATTGAAGCCGCCATCTTCCGGCAGATGAAGGGGAGCAATCCCTTGCTGGAAACGCCGGACCTGACCACCGGCGGAGATTCCATCGCCCTGTTCGACGCCATCATGAAGGAGGCGTATTTGAGGCGGGCTTCGGACATTCATTTCGAACCCAACAAGGTGGATTTCCGTGTCCGGCTCCGGGTCGACGGGCATCTGCAGGATTATCCCAAACCGCTCTCCCATGCCGACGGCGAGGCGTTGATGACCCGATTGAAGGTGCTCGCGGTGCTGGATATCGCCGAGCAGCGCATCGCCCAGGACGGAGGGATGTCGTACCGCGTGCGGGACTGGGACATGGGTGAAATCGATGTCCGCGTCGCCACGGTTCCCACCCGTTGGGGGGAGAGGGCGACCCTGAGGTTGCTCGGGCAGGAAACCGGCCGCTTGAGTCTGGAAGGACTGGGGATGCCGGAGTTCACATTGAATCAACTCCGCGATGCCATCCACCGGCCGCACGGCATGATCCTGGTGACCGGGCCGACGGGGAGCGGCAAGTCGACAACGCTTTATGCGGCGCTGCGCGAACTCGATTCCAGTGAAATCAATATTCTCACGGTGGAAGACCCGGTGGAGCAGATCATCGAAGGGGTGTCCCAGGTGCAGGTCACCGGAAAACTCGATTTCGCGCAGGCCCTGCGTTCTTTTTTGCGGCACGATCCGGACGTCATTCTGGTCGGGGAAATCCGCGATCTGGAAACGGCGCAAACGGCGTTGAAGGCGTCCATGACCGGTCACGTGGTGCTTTCGACCCTGCACACTAACGATGCCATCAGCGCGGTGTCGCGCCTGGTCGATATCGGCGCCGAACGGTTTCTGATCGGTTCCACCCTGATCGGCGTTCTGGCTCAGCGCCTGGTGCGGCGGCTCTGTTCGCAATGCAGGCAATCTCATGTGGCGACGGAGGAGGAACGGCGGATTCTTGGCGGCGAACTGGAAGACGGTTTGCAACTGTGGACACCGGCGGGCTGTCCGAATTGCCTCGGCACCGGTTTTCTCGGCCGGGTGGGATTGTTCGAAACTTTTTGGGTGGACAATAAAATGCGGCAGATGATCGCCGACGGGGCGACGGAAACCCAGATAAGGGAAGCGGCGCGCGGGCATCACACTCTGGCCAAGGATAGCCGCGAAAAGGTGTTGCTGGGATTGACCAGTCTGAATGAGGTGGCCCATCTCGGTTTTCTCGTGGATGCGGTATGACGCAGTTTGCCTACACAGCCCTGGACAAGGGCGGCAAGGAAACGCACGGGACGATCAGCGCCACCGATGCGCGTGAAGCGGCGAAACAACTGCGGGCCAAATCGCTTTTTGTGGTGGATATACGGGAAGGCGCGGCAAAGGCCCGGGGAAGCGGGACGAAATCCCCGCGGGAGTTTCTGCGGTATTTGATGCTGACCCGCTACCTGCCGCCGAGCCCTTATGATCGCAGCCTTTTTTTCCGGCAGATGGCCCTGATGTTGCGCTCGGGCTACACCGTGGTGCAGGCCCTGGATGCCTGCACTCAACTGACGGACCGGTTGCGGCTGGAGAGAGCCCTGAACAGGATGGCGGACGCGATCCGCAGGGGTTCTAATTTTTCCACCGCCGTGGCGGATGAAAAGCAGACCTTTTCAAAACTGGAGGCCCAGCTGGTGGCCAGCGGTGAACATGGTGGCGACCTGTCGCCCATATTGGAACGGTTGTCTCTCGACCTGGCGCGGCGCCGCGAGGTGCAACGCCAGTTCATGGTCTCGATGATTTATCCGGCTTTTCTGATTCTCATCGGGGGCGGGGTTCTCTATTTCCTGGTCACAACGGTTATCCCCAAGTTCGCAGACTTTCTTGCGGGCCGGGGCGAGGCGCTTCCACCGACGACGCAGTTTCTTCTGGATGTCTCGGACTGGTTTATCGTCAATGGGCCGACCCTGTTTGGAACTTTTGCGGCTGTGGTTTTTGGGCTGCTGGTGGCTTACACCACGGCAAGCGGTAAACGCGCCATCGACAACGTCATCCTCCGCATCCCGGTGATCGGAAAAACGGCGCTCATAGCTGGAATGGCCCAGGCGGGCTGGACGATGGCGATGTTGTTGCGCAGCGGCGTGACCCTGCTGGACTCTCTCAGAATGACTGCAAGCGTCATGAACAACCAGGCATTGGTGGATGTTTTTGAATCGTCCGCCAACCAGATTTTAAGCGGGCGCAGTCTCGCAAATGCGTTCAACGAATCGGTTTTGCCTTTGCTGATGCAACACATGGCGGCAGTGGGAGAACGCAGTGGCCAGCTCGAGCAGGTGATGGAGGAGTCCGGTGAGTTTTACCGCAAGGAGTTGACCGCCCGTATTTCCACATTGACGGAATGGATGGTGCCGATCGCGGTGCTGCTCATCGCGGTTCCGGTCGGGCTGGTGTACTACGCTTTTTTCTCGGCCCTGCTTGCGGTCTCGGGCGCCGGATAGGCAAAACATTTTTTGGTGAGGGGGGACTCGAAAATGATTTCAATGGACCGAAAGGCATGGGTTGCCGTATGCCTGGTGTTGTTGTGGGCTCTGGCAGGCAACGCGCAGGCTCAAAAGGGAGGCGCCGCCGATAAAAAGACGCTGAAAGACCGCATGACCCCGAAGGAGTCCATCATGAAAAATATGGAAACCATTGGGGAATATTTTGATTCGGTGAATGAGCGTCTCCCCATTTCTGAAAAGGGACCTGCGCCGGTGCCTTCGCAAAAGGAAAACCCGGCCAATCCCGCTCCGGCGTCTCCTCAAATCAATAACGTTCAAAACAACGTGAATGGAGGGCGCGTCCTGCAGGCCCCTTCCAACGCGCCAACGGGCGTGGACCCGCGGCAGGTGGGGTATTACAACGGGCAGCGCGATCCTTTTGCGGTCACCACGCGGCTATTGGATATGCGGGCCGCCGGGCAGGGCCGGGAGTCGCTTGCTTTCAAGCCGGGCCGGGCGGGACCGGATTTCCCCTCCATGAAACTGAGGGGCATCATCCGCCGTGAGGGAGAGAAAATCGCGGCGTTGCTGGAGATCAAGGGTGGCGGAACCCATGTTGTGAGGGAAGAAGATACCGTTGGGTTGAATGAACTGGGGCAGGATGCAGTGGTCCGAATAAAAAAAATCAATCGCCTGAACCTGGTGGTGGAAGTGGGGTCCCTGGGGCAGGTGATGATCGTGAGGTGAATTCATAATGAGACACAAATTGTCACGCCAGCGCAAATTCTGTTCCCGGCTTTTGTCACTGCTCCTTTCGCTGATCCTGGTGGTATCACCGGTCTCCACCAGTCTGGCTGAAATCGTAAATGACGACCTGTCGATCTCGGATCTTGAATTCAAGGAGGCCACGGTTCAGGACGCTTTCCGGATTATCTCCGAAACGACCGACGTCAATATTGTCGTCACTTCCGAGGCGGGGAAAAAAATTGTGTCGGTGTATCTCAAGGACACCACGGTCAAGAAAGCCATCGACAGCATCTGCCGTACAACGGGGCTCTGGTACCGGTTCAACGAAAAGACCGACACCTATATTGTCATGACGACGGATGAATACCGCAAAGACATCATCGTTTTCCGCGAGGACATCATCGAGGTGTTTACCCTGAGGTTCCAGAACGTGACCGCCGCGGCCCGCATTATTCAGGATATCTACCTGAACCGGATCCAGTATTCACAGACCATCGACATCGATCCCTTTCAACTGAGAGGAGGGTTCGGTGGAGCCGGCGGAGGCTTGGGTGGTGGGGCTGGTGGTGGGTTTGGCGGCGGACAGCTTGGCGGCGGCGGGTTTGGCGGGAGTCAGTTTGGCGGCGGCGGTTTCGGGGGAGGCCGTCTTTCTGGTGGAAGGGGCATCAACCGCCGGGCAACGGGCAGCGGGTCTTCTCGCGGGCGGGGCAGTTTCCGCTCCGGGGGCGTTGGGGGTGGATTTGGCGGCAGTGGTTTTTCCGAAGGCAATCTCGATCTGGACGAAAGCGCCAATTTGTCGCCGGAACGCCTGGCGGCACTTGACCGGTTGCGGGGAGGTGGCGGGCGGATTTCCGAAGAAGATGTCTCGGGACTTGTTCAACGCGACAAGGCGATCATTTATCTGAGCACCAACCACCTGCACAACCAATTGCTGGTGCGCACCACCGACAAAGAAGCGATGGAGCACATCCGCCAGTTGATCCAGGATCTGGACAAGCCGGTTCCTCAAGTTTTGCTGGAAATGAAAATTCTCGATGTCACCATCGGCGACAGCTTCCGCTCCGTTCTGGATCTCAGTTACTCGAGCGAGACGACGTCGGTGGGTCCGCCGACGATCCAGCCGCGAAATCCCCTGTCGCCGGCAACTCCGGGAAATGGCCCGGACGTCAGCCTGGGGCTTGGCAATTTCCTGCTGGCTCCGGGGAATACCGGGGTCTTCCAGGTGATGAGCAACCAGATCCTGTCGCGTTTGCAACTGCTGGAAACCGAAGACAAGGTCAACATCCTGGCTACGCCCATGCTCCTCGCCTCCAACAACACCCCGGCGCGCTTGTTTATCGGCGAGGAACGGGTGTTGGTGACAGGAGTCAACAGCGATGTTCTGGCGACCCAGGGCGGCGGTGGCGTGGTGACCGTCACGCCGGAAACGGAAACCCGGGATATCGGCAACACGCTGTTGATTATTCCCAGTGTCAATTCAGACCGCACCGTAACCCTGCGCATTCAACAGGACTCGTCCTCTGTTTCTCCCAACAGCGGCCGCGTGCCGGTGTCCGGCTCCTCCGGAGTTCTCAGCGAGGTCGCGGTCGATACGGTGGACACCGCCAACATCCAGGCCACGGTGATCGCCAGTGACGGACTGACTGTTGCCGTGGGTGGAATGATCCGAACCACCTCGTCGGATTCCGAAGAGCGCGTTCCGGTTCTGTCGTCCATTCCGGTTCTGGGGCAACTGTTCCGCCGCGACATTCGTGACTTCCGCCGCTCGGAACTCGTGCTCCTGATCACGCCGCATGTGTTCAAAACTCCGGAAGAGGCGCAGGGAAATACCGAAGACCGGGTGGACGACCTGGTACAGAAACCCAATGCGCTGGACCAATACCTCAAGTCGCGGCAGACCATTCCGGACCGCCCGGATCAGGAGCGGCCCCGCTGGCCCGCCATGCAATTCCTGAGAGATCTGGACGAGGAGGAACCCGTCGCCAAGCGGGACACGACACAGGACTTTATCAGCCTGACGCGGTTTGCTGTGCAGGCGATGGAAAACCCGGGCCTCAAACCACCGGAGGGTATCCAGCCGGTGGAGAATTTTGCCCTTGGAGTGACGCCGGGCATGTTTGAAGCGGAGTCCGTTTCAACTGAAATCGTCAAGGTCTGGAAGGGGTTCGGTTACCGTGTCCTGGCGGTTCGCCTGCAAAATCAGGGGAACGAGCAATGGGTTCTGGATCAAAGCCAGTTCACGGGGGAGTGGAGCGCGGTCACCTTGGGGAGCAAGGTTCTGGCGCCCAGAGGGCAGTCCGGAGATTCCGCCTTGTCTTACCTGATTATTTCCGACTCTTTTGAAATCGCCCGACAGGAGAACGGATCATGATTCCATGCAAACAAAAACGTTATTGGAAGCGGAGAACCGGTTGGGTCACCTCCTGCTCTTTTCTCCTGCTGGTGTTGGCCGGTTGCGAGACGGTGCCCAAAGGGGATGTGAAAAATGAATTGTCCGTTGTGGAACCGAAAGGCCACGCGGAAGTCCGCTACACCCCACCCGGACCGGTTTCTGTCCCTTTGGACGGCGGGATGCGTATTTTTATCCGGGATGTGCGTCACAGGGGCGATCGGCTGGAAATGTTTGTTCGCTCCGTGAATCCGGTCCGGCCGCCGGCTGCCGCAGTGGCCTCGGCATCCCATGGAAACAGAGGGCATCGCCCCGCGCTTGAGCCCGGGAAACGGGGAGGCGGAGCGCGAGACGCTGTCCCGGCACGGATGGCTCCAAGCGTATCACCCACGAGCCCTGAGCCTAGGGCGGACGCTCAAAAGCCCAACGGGGAAAAAACCGGGACCGGTCCTGCAGGCGCTTCAAAAGAAATAAACCGGGGAAACCCGCCTGTGGAAATTCCGCGGCGCAAACAATACCCGAGCCATTTGCTGGGAATCAAATACGATCTGGGACCCGGCTAGCGGTCCCCTGTTGCAACAGCCTGGGCCAATGTTTTCGTTGGACATTCCTCTTTGTCTCGCCCGGGAAATACGGGTCAACCGGAAGCACGGCTCGGCGGTTGTGGCGATCAGAGAAGCCATCCGCAAAATCGGAGTGTATCTGGAAAGCAGCGCGCAATGCGGGTTCGTTCCGGTCAAGGCAGGTGACATCAAGGACCTGCAATGCCCGATCCAGGGTTATGCAAACAGGGGCATGCGGGGCGGGATCCAGGTCAAATAATTTCGGCGTGTTTGTGGAAGTGCGCAGCGTGTTTCCGGCAGGACCGGACAGGAAAGAGCGGCCAGGAAAATCAAAAGAAGCATATTATCAAGTGCTTGCCTGCCGATTCAAGTTGAGTCTCAAAATTATTTTGGGTGCTTGATTCGGTCAGATTTAATCTCAAATTTTTATAATGATTTGTGTGAATTTTGATATTGACAAACAAAAAGAATTATACTAATTTTGAATCTCATTTTCAAATAATTAGCTGATTTCGGGCGGTTTAGAGGCTCGTTTAGGCTAATAATCCTGAGGCTCCTGAAGCCCTGACCTAAACTCAAACAGTCGAAGGTGGGGGCTTTTTCTTTGGAACCGGAATCCACAAAACAAATTCGATGCCGCCGATGTGGGCGCCTTTTAATGGAGGGACAGGTGCGTCTCATCGAGATCAAGTGTCCTCGATGCGGTTTTCTGCAAGTCTTTTCCAGTACCAAAGAAGAAGAGGGAGTCGTGAAATTTCCACCTTCCGGCGGATCTGTTTCCAATTAAGGTCCGTCGTTCTGGGTGAAGGTCAAAACTTTTTATTAACCGTTTTTCGTTGGGTCTCGGGAGGTTTCCCAACAGGTTCAAGAGCATGCCTGTCAGGTTCAGGATGTGGATCGGTTAAGGGTTTCATCAAAAATCAATTCGTGATTGCAATGCCGGCGGCAGAGCCGGATTGGGATTGATTTCGAACTCTTAAATATTGACCTTCGCCTTAGGTAACAATTATGAAATCTGTTCAGAAGCGGTTTCCCAAAGCGTTTCGATTTTTCTCCGTTGTTTCGATAGCAAGCCTCACTTTTTTTCCCTCCGGCGTGTCTGCCGAAAGCTATTCCATACTAAATCCAACACCGGACGCCGAGATGCGCGAGATGTCTTCCGACCGTCCGGACATCACGGAGAGCCCGATTTCCGTACCCGCCGGCCGGTGGCAGGTGGAACTCAGTTGGCTCGATTACAGCATTGATGACGAAGGGGGCGTCGAAACGGAAGGTCTCCAGGCCTTGCAGACCAATCTCAAGGTGGGACTGGACACCCGGACGGATCTCCAGTTTGTGTTCTCCGCTTACACCACGGAAGACGTCCGCGACAGCGCGGGTCCGGACTCTTTTGCCGACGGTTTCGGCGATGTCCAGATCCGTCTCAAATACAACCTGTGGGGCAATGACGGCGGCGATCATGCGCTTGGCGTGATCCCCTATATAAAAATTCCCGTCGGCGGCGCGCTCAGCAACGATGAAGTCGAGGGCGGCGTCATCATGCCTTTCATGCTCGACCTGGGTAACGGTTGGGGGATGGGGGCGCAGGCGGAAGTCGATGTGGTCTACGACGATACCGAAAACGACCATGATGTTGAAGTGCTCCACAGTATCGTGTTTGGCCGGGACCTCATCGGAGACCTGTCGTTCTATCTGGAATACGTCGGCGTGGGCGGCGCGGAAACGGATTACCGGGCTTTGGCCAGTTATGGCCTGACTTATCTCTGGGATCCGGAAACCCAGTTCGACGTGGGGTTTCGCACCGGCATGAACGATGCGGCGGAAGATTTTGGAACGTTTTTTGGGGTCACAAGGAGGTTCTGAAATTTTATTAACAGGGTCCCCGCCCCTGCGCGGGCGGGGACCCGGCTTTTCACTTTGGTAGGTGAAGGATGCAGGAAAAAATAAGGGCGATCAATCCCGGCACGAAAAAAGTTCCGCAAAGTTTGCCGCCCCTGTTTGACCAGCTCGATTCGGTCATTCTGGGCAAGTCCAGGCAATTGCGTCTGGCGATGACCTGTCTGTTGGCCAAGGGCCATCTTTTGATTGAGGACGTGCCGGGACTGGGTAAAACCGTTCTGGCGCATTCGCTGGGCAAGGCGCTCGGTCTGGAATACAAGCGGGTCCAGTTCACAAGCGACCTGTTGCCGGGCGATATTCTCGGGATTTCCGTTTACGACCGAAACAGTTCCCAATTCCATTTTAATGAAGGGCCGATTTTCACCAACCTGTTGCTGGCGGACGAAATCAACCGTGCCACTCCGAAAACACAGAGCGCTCTGCTGGAGGGGATGGAAGAGCGGCAGGTGAGCGTGGAAGGCAACACCCGTCTTCTGCCCGAGCCTTTCTTCGTCATCGCCACCCAGAACCCGACCGAGCAGCAGGGCACCTTTCCCTTGCCGGAATCCCAACTGGACCGGTTCCTGATGCGGATCGAAATGGGCTACCCCAACCGCGACTCTGAAATCGAACTGTTCCGCGGGCAGGACCGCCGGGAAATGCTGGAAGGTCTGGAGGCGGTTCTGGACCAGTCTGAACTTCTGGAGATGCAAAAGAAGGTGGATGAAGTGCACGCCTCCGACACGGTGCTGGATTATCTGTACCGCATTCTTTATTTCACGCGGCAGTCGGGGGTGTTTCAGAACGGGTTGTCCACGCGGGCGGGGCTCGCCCTGCTGCGGGCGTCCCGGGCCTGGGCCCTGGTCAATGGGGAAGACAAGCTGCTCCCGGGAGACATTCAGGAAGTCCTGCCTTCGGTTGCGGGGCACCGCTTGATGCCGGTGGGCGGACGCATGACCCCGCAACAGATCGGGGAGCGCATTATCGAATCGGTGTCCGTTGAGTGACCATGATGAACGGTGTGGATGAAAAAAATCAACCCGGCCGCCTTCTGGGAAATCCCGCGGCTCAAAAAACGGGCCGTCTGAAGACGCAGGTCGCGCGCGCCGGAGCCGGGTTCTTCCTGATGATGCTCTGCGGTTTTTTGATGTCGGTGAATTTCAGCAACAATCTGATTTTCGCCATGACATTTTTATTGTCCGGAATCGCCCTGGTGGGCTGGTGGCAGACCCGGTGGAACTTGACCGGTTTGAAATTCAAACCGTGGAAATGTGAGCCGGTGTTCGCCGGGCAGGATGTCCGTTACATCAGCGGCGTCGAAAATTTTCCAGGCCGGGAACGGTTCGGCGTGTCGCTGGAAGCGCCGGGCAGCACGGAGGTGCGGGAAGCGGAATTCGACAGTCTGGAGCGGATGGAGGTCCGGCGTGCCGCGCCGGTACGCGGGCTGCTGGGGACGGTCTCCGTGAATTTGAAAAGCACGTTTCCCGTGGGATTGTTTTGCGCACGGTTTGATCTGGAGGATCTGCCGGAGTGTCTGGTGTTTCCCAAACCCGGAGGAGAAGAGCCGTTGCCCCGGTCCCTGGAAGGAGAGATGGCGCACCTGGGGCGGGAGTCCGACAATTTTTCCGAAATGCGGCGCTATGCCCCGGGCGATCCATTGTCGCGTATTTCCTGGCAGGCCTGGGCGCGGACGGGTGAACTCTACACCAAGGAATTCGAAGGGGCGGAAGGTTCCCCGGCATTGTTTTTGCGCCTGGAGGACGTGCGCGCGTCTGCGCTTGAAGACAAAATTTCACAACTGTGCCGCTGGATTCTGGACGCGCACCGGCAGGGCCGGGATTACGGGTTGGACCTGCCCGGCGCTCGCATCCAACCCGGCAATGACGACAGTCACAGGCAAGCCTGCCTGAAGGCCCTGGCGCTTTACGGGAATCAAGGCGCATCAAGGGTTGGCCATGACTGAAGCGAAGAAAGCCGATGTCTCGGCCGCGTGCGACCGGATCGTCCTGACCACGCTCCTGCTGGCGGGGTTGCCCTGTCTCCTGCAACTGCCGGGTTGGGTGCCGCTCATTGTGCTGGCGGGGTGCGGGCTGCATTACGCCGGCGCGTGGCGGAAAAAAACGGCGGGCCGTATTGCCAACGCCCTTTTGCTTCTCGCCACCGCGGCGGGAATCGTTTTCAGTTTCGACAGCTGGTTCAGCGGCCAGGCGGTCCTGAGTTTCTTCATCGGCGTTGTGTTTCTCAAGTGGGGGGAGTCCCACACGCGCCGGGACTACCTGCTGTTGATCTTCGCGGCGGTCATTCTGGCCGCAGTGGGCGCGCTGTATTTTGAAACGCTCTTGAGTCTGCTGCACATGTTTGTCGTGGTGCTGGCGCTGACGGCGAGTCTTTTGGTGATCAACGCCGGACATTCGCCGGTGTCGGTCCCCCGGGTCCTGCGCCGGGCCGGGTTGCTCTACGTGCTGGCCCTGCCGGTCATGGTGCTTCTGTTCCTCACCTTTCCGCGCATCCCGGGACCGCTGTGGGATATCGGCCTGGCCTTTGGGCTGCCGGTGAAGGCCATGCTCGAACGCGGGCCGAATGATTTTGGGAAAGCCACCGTCCTCAAACCGGGCGGTATCCACCGGGTCAGTCAGGACAACGGCAATGTGCTGGTGGCGGAGTTCCAGGGCACCGTCCCCTTCAAGAGCCGATTGTACTGGCGCGGACCGGTGTTCTGGGATTTTGATGGAGAGAACTGGTCTCTTCCGGACGATTGGGACAACCGGGGGCGTCTGCTCCAGCGCGCCATCCGCAGCAAGGAACAACTCGACCGGGAATTTCGCTGGTCGAAGCACCCGGTGCGTTACACGTTGCGCGTGATGCCCAATGGCGGACGCTGGCTCTACGGACTGGATGTGCCCGCCGCGCCGGCGCCCGAGTCGTTTATCTCGGATGAATACCAACTGCTCAGCATCCGAAAGATCGATGACCGTGAACCCAAGCTGGAAATGCTCTCCTACATGGATTACGGGATCGGCGAGCAACTGACGGAGGAACAGAAACAGCGGGGCCTCGCCTGGCCCCAGGGCACCAATCCGCGCCTGCTGCAAATGGGGCGGGAACTGCGGAAAAAATTCAAGGAGCCGGAAGAAGTGCTGCAGCAGGCCCTGCGCCACCTGGCGGCGAACCATTACCAGTTCAATCCGATGCGCAGCCTCAATCCCGGCCCGGATTCGCTCGACCGGTTTTTCTTCGAGGACAAGGCCGGAGGCGCGCAGGCGCTTGCCGGGAGCTTCGCCATGTTGATGCGGGCCGCGGGGATACCGGCCCGCCTGGTCAGCGGCTATCGCGGCGGCACCATCATCGCCCTGACCAATTTCGTCATCGTCAAGCAGGCGGATGCCCACGCCTGGCTGGAAGTCTGGCTGGACAGCAAAGGCTGGCAGCGGGTGGAGCCGAAGGACGTGGTGCTGCCGCCGGAGAAGCCGAAGGAGGAACAACAGAAGGAAGAACAGCCGGAGGCCACCCCGGCGGTTCAGGTGAGCCGGGATGAAACCGCCGATGAGCCCGCCGCTTCGTCTTCCAAGGGCCGCTCAGGTCAGGAAAAGGACAGCGGATGGCAGGCTCCTTCCTGGGCCGGGCTCTTTGGCGGCGTGCAGAAATGGGTGATTCAGTACGACCCGGACCGCCAGGTGGAGCTGCTCAAAGGCGTGGGCGTGAAGAAAACCGACTGGGTCGGCCTGCTTTTGACCACGCTTGCCGGATTGATGGTTCTGGCCGGACTGTACCTCGCCTTGTGGTGGTGGCGGACGCGCAGGGCCATGGACCCCGTGCTGCGGGCCTACGGCGGATTCTGCGAGCGGTTGGCGAAAACGGGTCTGGAGAAAAAGCCTTATGAATGTCCGCGCGATTTTTGCCGGCGAATAGAGATGGAGCGGCCCGAGTTCGCCGCAGGTGTCAGCGACATCACCGAACGTTATATCGAAATCCGGTACGGCCGGGAGCGATCCCGGGAATCGGTCCTGCTGCTCGAACGGCAGGTGAAACGGTTTACATCCATGATCTGACAGGAAATAGAGGCGCTTATGAAAACAGGTGGATTGAAATTTTACGGATGGATTTGCCTCCTCATTTTGTTTTTCGCCCCGCCGGTGTTTGCTGAAGACGCGCAGGACGGAAAAAATTACGGCGCCGTGGTGGCGCAGATCGTCAAGGGCGGCGACGAATTGTTGAAGCAGTATTCGCCGCAGACTGCGGTGATCACGGGCAATGGATTCTCCCGCCTTTATTTCGACGTGTTTGAAAGCAGCGGGATGGAGTTCAATCTCGGTTTGCAGGATTCGGGACTGAAACAACAGATCGAGTTTGGTTTCAGCCAGATGATCAACCTCAGCATGGAAGGCGGAGACCCCGCGACTCTTCGTGATAACTGGGGCAAGTTGAAAAAGGACCTGAGGTCGGCGGTGGAGCGTTATTCCACCGGCGGGGAACCGCAGGGGTTCTGGGGCCTGGCGGTGCAGTCGTTTTTGATTCTGGCGCGGGAAGGGGTGGAGGCGATTCTGGTGGTCGCGGCTCTGGTCGCTTATCTGCGCCGGTCGGGCAATGGGGAAAAGGTGGCCGTGATCTGGCAGGGAGTGGGGCTGGCGCTCGTCGCCAGCATCGCCACCGCCTGGATTCTGAACAGCGTGATCGCGGTGAGCGGCGCCAGCCGCGAATCTCTGGAAGGGTTCACCCTGCTGCTCGCGGCGGCGGTTTTACTTTACGTCGGCTACTGGTTGTACACGAAAAGCGGTTCGGACCGGTGGCAGGTTTTTATACGGGATCAGATGAATAGAGCCATCAGCCGGGGCAGTTTGTTTGCCCTGGGCGCTGTCGCCTTTCTGGCGGTTTACCGGGAAGGAGCGGAGACGATTCTGTTTTACCAGGCGCTGGTCAGCGGAGCGTCCGGCAACCTGAATGCCGTCTGGGTAGGGATGGGAATGGCGTGTGTCGCCCTGGCCGGAGCTTATTATCTGGTTCGTGTGGCGTCGATCCGTTTGCCCATCGGTTTGTTTTTTACCTGTACGGCGTTCCTGCTGTTTGTGATGGCTTTGATCTTCACCGGTCAGGGATTGCTGGAGTTGCAGGTCAGCGGGGTGGTTCCTTCCACGCCGCTTCCGGGCTGGCCCCAGGTGAACTGGCTGGGAATTTTCCCGACCCTGGAGACGCTGCTGGGGCAATTTTTGATCCTGGTCATCCTGGGGGGCGCCTGGTGCTGGATGAAGATGGAAAACAAATCATCCCTGGTTTTAAAGAAGGAACTTTTGAAGAGTGAAGTCGAGTGATCATCAAAGTGGTTATTCCTCCTTTTCGGAAAGGCTTGACGTGTTGGAAACGCATGAAGATCGTGGCGCGGTGAGTGTGTCCCCGCCTTTTTTCTGCCTTGATATTTTCACGCGCAACCATCCGGGAAGTTTTGATGTGTCTTAAAAGCACGGAAAACAGAGCGAGGTGAAGAAGCCCCCGCCCTTTTTCTGCAAGTCAACATCTGATAAGGAGCACTATAAATGAGCTTTTTCAAGCTGACGATCGCGGAGGACCCGGTTGAAAAGAAAACCGAGGGCTACCAGAACCGCATGTCCATGCTGTACGGGTTTTCCATTGCCTTTGCAGTCACCCTGGTGAGCGGTTTCTGGTATTACTTTGTTCCGCGCGATATTAACTGGAACGCTTCCCAGACCGTTCTGGTCCTCCATCTGGCGGGCGGGATCATGACCCTGTTTCTGTTCGTGGTGTTTTTTTTCCTTCATATGAAGGATCAGGAACAAAAATGGTGGTGGCTGCTCACGCCCTGGAAACTGAGACGGGAGACGGATGAGGAAAACCAGCGCTTCCGGCAGCGCCAGTTGGGGTATTTCCTGACCTGGGCGTTTCTGGCGATCTTCGTTACCGGAATCGTTATCGCCGTGCCCGGCCTGATGTTTTATACCGGGAAGGTGTGGATGCAGGGGTACTACACCAGTCAGACGCTGCTCGGGATTCATTTCTGGGCCAGCGTGATTCTGGTGCCGGTGATTTTTGTCCACATGCTCTGGCTGGTGCGGAAAGGGGGGCAGAGATCATGAAACTGAATCTGACGATTACCCGGCCCGTGTTCCGGATTCTGGTGGTTTCGGCTATTTCCGCCGGCGTGTTCGCGGGAATGACCGCGTTTGTTCCCTGGAAAAAAAATACAGGGGTCGATGTGGCCGTTGACCTGACGAATTATTCCATGCCCTGGACGAACAACAGTCCTTTTTATCCTTCGGAGTGGAAAACCGAGGCCGACAAGCTGATCGACTGGCGCGGCGTTCCTTCCGCGACCTTCTGTGCGGAGTGTCACCGGAAGGAATACAATGAATGGGCGTCCTCCATCCACGCCGTCACCGGTCCGGATGTCCTGTATGAAAACACCATCACCAAGAACGAACTGGGCAGCGAGCACGGCGGGGAACTGGCGACTGAAAAGGTGCGCTGGTGCGACGGTTGTCATGAACCCCTGGGCATCCTCGCCGGAGAGGGAACGCCGCTGCCGGTGGTCGGTCCCAACGAGGCGCTGGAAGAAGGGACCACCTGCATCGTGTGTCACACGGCGGTGGCTTCGAGTCCGTTGATTGGAAACGGGGCGCTGACGGTCAAGTTCAATGAGATGCACCGGTACCTCGATCCGTCCCTCATCATGGCGGCGCCGGAAGAGCACGCCAAGGCGATGCAGGCGAAGTCGCACAACCCCCTCATGGGGCAGTCGGAGCTGTGCGGCAGTTGCCACACGGAAATCCGCCCCACGCGGGTGAACGGCGATTTTCCGATGCACCTGCAGGAAACGTTCGATGAATGGAGGCTGAGCGATTACGCGGAGGAAGGCATTCAATGCCAGGATTGCCACATGAACCCGGATCCGGGAGAGTATGTTGAAGCTCTCAAACGCGGAGAGCGGCCCAGGCGGGTGGTTTCGCACCGGTTTGTCGGCGTCAATTACGTGCTGACCGCGGCGGAGCAACTCGGAAGAAAAGTGGTCGAGCTGCGTGGCGGCTGGGTGCCGGGCCGTAATGTGTTCATCACCAGCAACGAATGGCTGGACAGCCTGAAGCAACAGCAGGAACTCATCATCAAACTGTTGAAATCCGCGGGCGATATTGAAATCAAGCCCAAAACTTCGATTGGCGGAAAGGCGGAACTGGATGTGGTGGTCACCAATTCCGGTGCCGGTCATTACCTGCCCACCGGCGTGCTGGATCAACGGCACATGTGGATCGAGGTGGTCGCGAAGGACACGGCGGGAAAAGTGGTTTACCACAGCGGCTGGTTCGATGAGGAAAAAGGCGAGATCGACCCGGATGCCGTCGTCTATATCAAGAAACTGGTCAACGATGACGGAAGCCCCAATACCCGGCACGTCTTGTTCGATGCGAAAGGATCAAGCTATCCCCGGCATCCGATCCGGCCGAAGGAAAGCGATCACGTGCCTTACCAGATTGGGCTTCCCGCCGGTTTCAAGGGGCCGCTTAAGGTGGAGGCGAAGCTCTGGTACCGCATGGGGTTGCAGGACTTGCTGAAAAACACCAAGGAGTACCAGTATCCGCCGTTAACGTTCGATATTGAAAAATATATCATCCCGCGAATTTTAATGACGGAGACTCAAATGGACGTGGAGGTGTCCACCAAGACCGCAAGGCTGGAAGGAGGAGAGGGAAATGAACATTACAACTAGGGCCCGGAGCGTGTTGCGTGTCGGGCACTCGGGGTTCACCTTTGTGGAAGTGATGGTCAGCCTGGTTTTCCTTCTGGTGCTGGGGGTTTTGACCGCCCGGTTCGTGATGGCGGTGGAGACCCGGAAACAGGTGGACCTGCGCAAAGCGCGGGAAGGCGTCATGCTGCTCAAAAGCGCCCTGGGAGCCTATGCCTACGACCTGCAGAAACCGCCTCCCACTTCGGAAGAAGGCGGGTTGGGGGTGCTGGTCAAGGAAGGGTATCTGGAAGCGGTGCCGAAGGATCCCTGGGGCAATGTGTATCAATACGATTATCCCGGGGAAATCAGCGGGAGAAGTTACGATCTGTATTCTCTGGGACCGGACGGCACGATCAGCGAAGACGACATTGCCGACTGGAACCTTTACGGAAAGGTTTATCGGGGCACCAGCCGGATCGCCCGCAAGCGCGACCGCGCCTTGTCCCAGTACGACCCGGAACAACCGGAACAAAAGGAGGGAACGTAATCCGGCGCTCCCTGCCCGAAAGGGCAAGGCGCGTTTCTTTCACAATCTTGTCATTAACCGTTAAATGGATCACCAGGTCAAAATCGAACAGGAAGACATCTGCTTCAAGGTCGGGCCGGAAGAGTCCGTTCTGGAGGCCGCGCGGAAGCAGGGAATCAACCTCCCCTATGGTTGCGGCAGCGGCGAATGCGGTACCTGCGCCGTCCGGGTCATCCGGGGAACGTGGGAGTATTTGTACGGCTACACGCCGGGGGTGCTGTCGCAGTCCGAGATTGAACAGGGGTGGGCCCTGATCTGCAAGGCCACGCCGAAAAGCGACCTGGACCTTGGATTGCGTCACCGGCTGGAGAGGCATTACGAATGCCGCACCCTTTCCGCCCGCATCGGAAAAAAAGAACCGGTGGCCGCCGATGTCTGGTGCCTGCATCTGCGTCTCCCAAAAGGGGAGTCTTTGCCGTTTCATCCGGGGCAGTATGTCCATTTCATTTTGGATGGAGGGGAGAAACGGGCGTTTTCCATGGCGGCCCCGTCTTCGGAGAGCGGGTTGCTGGAGTTTCATGTGCGTCATTTTCCCGGCGGCTATTTTTCCGACACGGTTCTGGGTTCCCTCAATGTGGGCGATGAAATTCGTATCGAAGGTCCGTTGGGAGGTTTCCGCCTCGATGAAGAGTCCATCCGCCCGGCGATTTTCGTGGCCGGCGGTACCGGGTTCGCTCCCATTCGCCCGATGCTGGAAAAAAGGCTGGGGAAAATGATGGAGGCCCCCACGTGGCTGTATTGGGGGACACGCGGCGCGGACGGCTTTTATCATTCAAAACTGATTGAACAGTGGCAACGGGACCGCCGTCATTTCCGGTTTGTGCCCGTTGTTTCCGAAGCCCAGTCGACGTGGGCGGGCAGGACAGGACTCGTGCACAAGGCGGTGGTCGAGGACCATGCCGACCTGTCGGATTTTGATATTTATATGGCCGGACCGCCGCCGATGATTGAGGCGGCTAAAAAAGTGTTTCCTGCTTATGGTCTCAACGACGAAAGAACATTTTGTGAAGCATTCCATCCGGGCAACGGGGCTCCTGCGAATAAAAAAAGAGGTTTCGGGGCCGGATTGCGGCGTTTGTTTGGCGGAAAGTGATTCGAAGGGACATTGTCCTGCGAGCGAGCAATTTATGAATCAGTCATCTACCGGACAAAGGGGCCTTGCCGGGAACGGCCGGGGATGGGGGTGTTTTTTTCTCGGGCTGTTGCTCCTGTTTTCCGCTACGGCCGACGCGGGGGAACCGGGAACGGGCGGCGTCACCCGCTCGTTCGATGTGGTGGTTCCGGCGGAGGAGGGTGAAGCCCGGGACGGCGTCAAAACCTACGAGTCCCGGACCTATGAAATGGTCATCCCGGATCGAAAGGATTCCGGGGGGAAGAGTTCCATTCCGGCCGCTCCCGTCACCGAAAAGGCGCGCGTTCAAAATTCCGGTGGCGGGAGGGAAGGAAGCCCTCGTCTACCGGTTGCGGTTGCGGCAAATTCCGGGACTGCAACCTCTCCGGCCGGTGCGCCGCCCCGAAAATACGATGCGCCCGAATGGACGTACTCGATTGGAACGTGGATCGGGACCGGCCAGACGGATTTCAACCACACGTCGGGTTACTATCTGCACGGGGACCCGACGTCGGAGCTGTTCTACCGGGACCTGCGCGGGTATTCGGGAGAGTTCCTGGGAAAAGTGAACTGGCGCAGGTGGTTCGCGCGGGGGCTGGCCGGTTACGGTGGAGGTTTCGGTGAATTGATCGACGATGACTTCGTCAGCGCCGCGGGGGCGGCCTTTTACGCGACCAGCCAATCCGGGGAGCACCGGTATTCGCGCACGCTCAGTGATGTGAATATGGTGGACATGCTCTATGCCCAGTTCGATGTGGGCGGGCATTTTTACCGGTCACCGCGTCTGAAACTCGGCGCCTATATGGGATTTCATTACTGGGCGGAGCAATACAATGCCGAAGGCGTCACACAACTGGAGTGTACCAGCGCCCTTTTGTGCGATCCCCCGGGAACCAGCGGCTTTGCCGGACAATCCACTATCACCAACTCGCTTCGGTGGCACGGCATGCGGATCGGCCTCACGTCCACACTGCAGGTCTTGAACGGCCTGGAACTGAACCTGGACGGCGGTTTTCTGCCGCTGGCCTTTGTGGATAATGAAGACACCCACCATCTGCGGGCGGACCTGGCACAAAACCCTTCGGTTCAGGATTCTGGACTCGGTCTCGGTTACACCCTCGAAGGCACGGTGCACTACCGTTTTCATCCCCGCCTATCCGTTAAAGTGGGTTACCGTTATTGGCACATGCAGGTGAATGACGGGACGGCGACTTTCTACCTTCCGGGTGGATTCGCGGGGGATACGCCGCTGAACAAGCTGGAAACCTACCGCCACGGTGGCCTCCTCGGCGTGGACTATCTGTTTTAGTTCCCCGTCAGATCCTTTAGAAATTCCTCGGGCCTTTTCAGACTGGTCAACAAAACAAAATCCTCCGTAGGGGGCCTGAAGAAAATTATAACGCGCCGCCTTTTGTTTGTGGGGAAAGAGTCCGCACATAACGGGACAGATAAACCGAGATCATGTGCACTTCCTCCGTGCTCAACTGGTTCCGGCTGTTGACGATAAAGCCGGGGACGGCCTTGTGATTTAAAACCCACACAGGATGGGATTTGGATTCCGCCGTGGGTTGAATATACCATCCGGGAAAAACCACAATCGGCTGAATGGGATAATCCTGTTCGGTGAATTCGAGCAGCATTTCCCGCAACCAGTTGGCTGCGGCGGTAACCTGAACCACCGGGGCCGGATCATAAGGTCCGCCGTTTTTGGAAACACCTTCTCCGTTGAAGGTGATGATCGTGGCACCACGGACCGGCTTGGACCAGGTTTTGGTTTCAATCACAAAAACCCCTTTTGGGGATACCAGCACGTGGTCCAGATTGAACCCGGGTCCGGGAATGTCGTGAAACACGCGGGCACCACTTTCACGCAGGGTTTCCAGAAACTGCCCGACAGCAATTTCCCCTTCCAGGCCCAGTTGCAGGGCTTTCAGTTTTTTCCGGTTCTGGAGAATCCTGAATAGGGCAAATGGGACGATGACCGCCGCCATCAGAAAATAAAGTTCAGGTTGTCTTGGCAGGTTCTGATACCAGGCCCACCATTCCCACAAAGCGAGAAAAACAGTCAGCAGACAAAAAAGAAGATAGGAGAAAATCCTGTCGTCCAGAAATGTCTGGATGTATTTTTCCGTGGACTCACCGGGATTGGGAAGAGGGGGTTCGTTCAGCGGCGGCCTGGTGGAGGGCCTGTTGCTGAATTTCCAAAAAGGCTTTCTGTTCATTTCTACTCAGAAATTTAATGACGCCGCCCTGGCTCTATGCGGAGAACGGTTGTTCTGCCGGTGATCTTTAATGCCGACGGCCGGCTGAGGCCAGGCTCTGTCTGTCGGCCCATTGAGTAGCCATTGCCGGCCGTAAGGTCCGCAGTGTCCCGCCTTGTAAGGTTTTTCAGGGCTAAGCAAAGCTCTCATTGACAAGAGATGAAAAGAGAGAGACAATCATATCTTTATTGATAATGAAAATCAAATTCTATTTTGAGACTGGGAATGGCCGGTCTCAGCCGGGTTTCTCAAGTGCTGCCCCAGGAGGGGCCGTAGTGGGTGGCTGTTCCGCGCGACGAATTGGGGAAAACCCGGTTCTTGCGGGTTTTCAGGAGGATTGCCATGAAAAAATTAGCCCTGTGGGCTTTGTCCCTCTTTTTTATGTTCTGCCCCGGTAACCTGCTTGCCGCGTCCTATCCGGAAACCGGTTTTCTGGTTCTGGCCCCGGACCGGGGATTTCTTGGTAATAGCGAACTGGAGGTGCTGTTCACGGAATTTGAGAAGGAATATCCGGCAGCCCTGGTCTACGTGGGGCAGGGTCACGGCGGCCCCGACCGCGATTACGCTCCCTATATTGACGCCGCATTGGCGCGGTTGCAGAACAACGGGGCCGAGCGGGTGGTCGCCATTCCCCTGTTTCTGTCCGGTGTCGACCCGGCCCTGGTTCTGGCGCGGCAATGGGTGGCGGAAAAAGCCGGCGGCAGACTCTCCGTGCGCTGGGCCGAACCCATGGCGGCCAGTCATCTGACCGCGCAGGTCTTTCTCGACCGCGCCCGGCAGTTGAGCGGAGATCCCGAAAACGAACGTCTGATCCTGCTGGGCATGGGGCCCGTCGACGAAACCTCCGAACAGGCCATGCGTGCAGAATTGCAGCCGGTCCTGCAATACGCCACCGATCGTTTGCCTTTTCGCGAGGCGGAGTTGGTGTTGTATTACGGCAACGGGGCCAACGCGGAACTGCGTGAAAGAAAAGAACGCGAAGCCGACCGGAAGATTTTTGAGATGACCGCGAAAAAAGGCCATACCCTTTTGATTCCGTTCGTTATGGCCGCCAAATACTCCCACCAGATGTCGGTATCTTATTGGTTGACTCGAAAGTTCGGAGAATACGACTTGACTGTCGTTCCGGAAGAAATTGTGCCGCACCCGAACGTGCTGCACTGGCTCCGGAAAACCGCCAACCGGTTTACCGCCCCCGCGCCGTCTCAGGTGGGCGTGGTGGTCATGCCGCACGGGGCGCAGAAACCTTATAACGATGCGATCGAAAAAGTCATCGAACCGCTCAAGTCCAGATACCGCGTTGAAATCGCCTACGGGATGGCCGATGCGCTGATCCTGCAGGATGCTGTTGCCAAACTGGAACGCGAGGGCATCCGGAAGATCGTTGTCGTGCGCATGTACTCGCTGGAGAACCAGTTCAAGGATAAGATCGATTATCTGCTCGGCTTCAGCACACAGCCTCCCCGGCAAAGACCCGGAGCCACCCCGCCGCCGCAGGTCCGCTCCGGTGCGGTGTTCGCTTCTTTCGGCGGGTATGAGGAGGATGCTCTCATCTGCGAAATACTGCGGGAGCGGGTGATGTCCATCAGCCGGGATCCCAGGCGGGAACGGGTGCTGCTCGTCGCCCACGGCGCGCGTGACGACAAGAAAGACGCCGAGTGGAAGGCGATCATGCAGAAACACGCCGATTATATCCAGCAACACGCCCAGGTGCCGTTCAGGGAAGTGCGGGGCCTGACCGTACGAGAAGACTGGCCGGACAAGAAAGAGGGCGCGCTGAAAAATATCCGCACCTTGATTGAGGAGGGCAGCGCGTCTGGCCGCACGCTGATCATTTCCAACCGGTTGTATGGAAGCGGGCGGTACGACGAGTTTTTCAACGGCCTCGTCTACGAAATGAACCGGGAAGGCCTGGCGCCACACCCGAACCTAACCCGCTGGTTGGAACAGGGCATTGAGGCCACCCTTGGGAAAGGTTTCGGCGAAGACCCCTAGCGGAGGGCAACGTGAAAAACCGTTATGATTCTGCGGAAAAACATCCGCACAAATTTTCGGGCGAAAACAAAAATAAAATATTTTGGTAATCGGAAAATATGTTGCCCGGTGTTTTTAAGGTGCGATGTTGTGTGTTGTTTTCATGCCCGGGCCCCCTGCCGCCGGTTTGAGGGGGAAAAACAGGAATTTTGCGCCGGTGAATACGCCGTAGTTTCGCGGGACCGGCCCGGCCGCGACAACCTGCCGCGAAAATCATTGAATAAAGCCTCCTTAAAAAGTCCGGAGGGATTGAGGTTCAACGACACGCCCCAATTCTAATTTTTTCGTTTTAAAACAATAAGTTAGGTGATGTTTTGCGCCGGTTTTGCGGCGCTCTCGAAACCGGTGCGTATTCGGTTCGGGAAATCGGCAGGTTCCGGTTTCTGTGTCCGCCGGCCGCTTGTCCCTTTTCCCCTTAATTTACGGGAGGTTTTGGGGTGCCAGCCGGAATTTTTAGGTTATAATCAAGTGATTCGAATGGGCCGAAAAGCAGGGGAGGAAGTTCGATTTTTTTCGCGGGTTCACCAAACCAGATTTCCGGATTGGATTTTTTTCCCCGACTTTCTGACTTTAAGCAGGGAGGCCGCGCTGTTTGGGAAATGGGAACAGCAATCTCAGGGTTTGAATGTTTGCCTTTCTTTCAATTGCAACAAACAGAGGAAGACGCTTTTTTCTGACGCTTATGACGGCACTCGCTTTCCATTCCAATGCTGGAGCCCAGGTCCCTCTGCCCCCGGCGGGAGATTCCGGCGTGATCCAGAAGTCGCTGGAGAAGGCCCGGCCGGAGCGTGTCCGTCCCCCGGCCGTTCTCCCTCAAATTGAAATCCAGGACAGCCGCACGCTCACGGACCCCGGCGCGGGGCCTGCGTTTTTTGTCAAGTCGGTCCTGGTGCAGGGCAACACTCTCGTCAAGTATGAGGAACTGGCGGACATCGTCGCGCTCGGCGGCGGCGAGGAACTGACCCTCGGGCTTCTCGACCTGATGGCGCAGGAGATCACCGCCCTTTATTTCCGCAAGGGGTATATTCTGGCGCGCACGCTGGTGCCGGCGCAGACCATCCGCGATGGCGTGGTGCTGTTCCAGGTGGTGGAGGGGCGGCTGGGCGAGGTCCAGGTCACGGGCAATCTGCCTGAGGAACACGCCGACAAAATCAAACGGCGTTTCGCGCCGCTTGTGGGCCGGCCCAACCTGATGGAGCGGGACCTCGAAGGTCCGATCCTGGAACTGAACGACCTGATCGGGTATGAAATTTCATCGGTGCTACGGCCGGGTAAAAAAGACGGGACGTCCGACCTCGTGCTGGAAGTCAAAAAAACGCGTCCCTGGGAATTCTCAATCGATGCGGACAATTTTGGTTCGGAGTTCACCGGCCGGAACCGGGTGGGCGCCACCGGCATCACCGGGAACCTGCTGCGCTTCGGCGACACCTTCCGCCTGCGCGCGTTGCGCTCGGGCCTGGGGCAGAACTTTGTCAATCCCAATTACACCGTCCCGCTGAATGAAAGCGGCACCACCCTGGGCCTGTCCTATATTTATTCCGACCACCAGTTGGGCGGAGCCCTGACGGCGTTGAACGCCGGCGGCAATTCGCACATGGCCACCGCCGATATGCTGCACACGCTCTTTCGCAGCCGCATGGCCCATTTCTATGCCGGGGCCGGACTGGACTTCCGCTTCTTCAAAAACTTTCTGCAAAACCAGACCAGCACCGACGATGTCCTGTTCAACGCGCACCTGTTCGCCGGAGGCAATATCCGGGATCCTCTCATGGGGCAGACCTTTCTGCAGGGCCGCCTCCAGTTCGGTTATACCGAGACCGACCAGGGAGACCCGCTGAACTCCCGCCTGCAGGGGCAGGGCGACGCAGTGGTGGCCACGTTCAGCCTCACACGCTATCAGTCGGCTTATTTCGGCGGCAGTTATTTCATCATGAAATTCAACGGTCAGGTCACCGACAAGCGCGTTTTGTCGCCGGACCAGTTTGTGCTGGGCGGGATCGGCACCGTGCGCGGCTATCCGCTGGCGGACGCCTCGGGAGACCACGGTTACCAGACGACGCTCGAATACGTCCTGCCGCTCCCGATCGATTTCCCGGTCACCACGAATCCGCGGTACACGTTCCCGGATTTATTTTCTCTCTTTGGTTTTATCGATCATGGCCGTATCTTTATAGAAGAGCCCCAGCCGGCTGAGCGCAACGTTTCGCTCACCAGCGTGGGAGGGGGCGTCCGGTTGTCCGTTCCAAAAGGCAAAGGGCACCTGCCGGGCGCGGACTTTTCCCTGACCTACGCCATTCCGGTTTTGGGCGATAGAAAACCCTCCGATGGCAGCCTCGGCATGGTGCACGTGGCCGGCCGGCTGTTTTTCTAGCCAGGGTGAATGCGATGAAGGATCAGAATCAAGACAGGAATCAGGAGCATCAAAAAACCGGGGCGGCATTTGTTCTCGCCTGCCTGGGTTTGCTGTTGTCCAGCACGGTGGCGGTGGCGGAAGACGCGGAACTGGGCCGCATCATTTCCATTCGTGGAACGGTGGAATACCAGGCCGTCGAGCCCGGCCCTGCGGCGGGGAAAGAGGGACAGGTGAAAACCGTCTCGTTCGGCCCCTGGCAGAAGGCGCAGCCCAAGCAGACGGTGCGCGTGAACGACCGTTTCAGGACTTCCAAGAAAAGCCGGCTGAAGATTTTGTTCAAGGACAAAAGCCTGTTCGCCCTGGGACCGAAAACCGAGGTCACCATGGAACAGTTCCTGTTCGAACCGGACAGCAAGCTGCGGCAGAGCGTGGTCAACATCGCGCATGGGTTGTCCATGTACATCGTCAACAAGCAGTCGACCCATCCGGAGTCCCGGTTTGAAATGAAAACGCCGACGGCGGTGCTTTCCGCCCGCGGCACCAAGGGATTTTTCAGCGCCACGCATTTCCGCACCCTGGTGGCCAACCAGGCCGGATCGGTGGACGCGTCGAACAGCAATCCGGAGGTGCCGGGGAATGTCAATGTCGGCGCCATGATGAAAAGTGTTATCGAGGAGGGCAAGCCGCCCACCACGCCCGCGCCGCTGGCGCCGGGGGAACGCGCGCTGATCGAGCGGATCGTCAACGGTCTGCCGCAGTCGCCGTTGTCCGGAGAAGCCACAACCGGCAACGTGGTGGTCGAATTGCAACAGGGAGATTACGAAGCGGAGGATTTTACCGAATCCTACGAATTTTTTGATGACTCGGACGCGGAATCCTGCCAGGTTAACTAGCGTCCGGAGCAGTGACGGGGAACTATTGAGGGGAATACAGAGAAGAGGCCATGAAAACTAAAAGTGTGTTGATGGTGCTGTGGACGTTGTGGTTCACCGTGTCGCCCCTGTGGGTCTGGGCTTTGCCCAATGGCGGTCAGATTGCCGCCGGCAGCGGGTCGATCCAGTCGTCCGGCGGCAGCATGACCATTCAGCAGAATACACAGCAACTGATCACCAACTGGCAGTCGTTTTCCATCGGCGCGGCGGAGTCGGTCACGTTTCAGCAGCCCAACGCCCAGGCCACGGCGCTCAACCGTGTCATCGGGGTGGACCCCAGCCTGATCATGGGACGGCTTTCGGCCAACGGCCAGGTGTTCCTGAGCAACCCGGCGGGCGTCCTGTTCGGCCCGGGGGCGCAAGTGAACGCCAACGCCCTGGTGGCGACGACGCTGTCCATTTCCGATCAGGATTTTCTGGATGGCAACTACCGTTTTTTCCAGGACCCGACGCGGTCCCTGGCCTCCGTCATCAACGAAGGCCGCATCACCGGGCGGTATGTCGGTCTGTTCGCTCCGGCGGTCGAAAACCGCGGCGTGATCGTGGCCAACCTCGGTTCGGTGGCGCTCGCTTCCGGTGAAGCCGGCACGCTGGATTTCACCGGCGACAACCTCATCCGTTTCGCCATCACCCAGCCGGTTTCCGGGGAAGTCCGGGACACCAACGGCAATGTTTTGACCCACCGCACCCGCAATGCGGGACTCATCAATGCGGACGGGGGGCAGGTCATGTTGACTGCGTGGGATGCGAGCCAGGTGGTCCAGAACGTGGTCAATAACGAGGGCGTCATCCAGGCGCGTTCGGTTGAAAAGAAAAACGGCGTGGTGATTCTGCACGGCGGCCCCACCGGTACGGTCCTGAACTCGGGGATCATCGACGTGAGCGGCAACGACTCCGGAGAGACCGGGGGCACGGTTCATATTCTCGGTGAAAACGTGGGCGTCATCGAAGAGGCGGTTGTCAACGCATCGGGCGCCGCCGGTGGCGGCGATGTGCTGATCGGCGGCGACCGGCAGGGAGGAAACCCGGCAGTCCAGAACGCGCAGGCCACTTACATCGGCCCGAACACCACCGTTCGGGCGGACGCGACGGAATCCGGCGACGGCGGACGCGTGATCGCCTTCGCCCAGAGGGCGGCGCGCGTCTATGGGCTCCTGAGCGCGCGCGGAGGCCCGCTGGGAGGCAACGGCGGGTTCATCGAAACCTCGGGCAAACATTATTTTGATATCGGCCGGACGCCGGACGTCACCGCGTCAAACGGTCAAAGCGGAACCTGGCTGATCGATCCTTACAACATTGAAATCGTCGCCGGCGGTGGTTCCAGCAATATTGTCGGTGGACCCGATTTCACGTCAGACGGTACGAGCGCCACGCTGGGAGCGGACCTGATCACCGCCGCCCTGGCGGAAGGCGGCACGGTGACGATCACGACGGGTGAAGAAGATCTCGACGCGAGCCCTTCCGCCACTCCACCCCTGGACGCATTTGCCCAGCCGGGCAATATTACCGTGAGCTCCGATCTGAATTTCGATGGATCGGAAGAAGCCACGTTGAACCTGTTCGCTCACAACGACATTAACATCAACGCCAATATTTTCGATGGATCGCAGGGGGATGGTGACCGGCTCAATCTGAGCATGACGGCGGATTCCGACACCAATGGCCGGGGCAAGGTGAACGTCGCTTCCGGCGTGACGGTGGACGTGGGAGACGGGGACCTGGGGATCGCCGCCGATGACGTGAACATCCAGGGCGAGCTGTATTCCAGTTACAGGGTCTATGTCACGCCGCGGGACAACGGCACCATTGGCGTGGACGGAGCCGTGGGTACGGGAGATGTTTCCAATATCTGCGGCGGCGCTTGCGGCCTGACCCTGAGCGGCACCGAGTTGCAAAACATCCACGCGCCTGGAGGCCTGTCCTTCGTGGTCGGCAACGGATCGAATGACGACGTGTTCGTGTCCGGTCTCACGGCGGCTCACACGGCCAACCAGGCGTCCACGGATTTCCGTTCCGCCGGCGATGTGCATTTTACCGGCGACTCCTCGGAATTCAGCTCGACGGTGAACGCGCTGCCTCTCGGCGACGTGGTGGTCGATGCCGAGATCAGCGGGAACAATATCAACCTCTCGCCGGCAGGCAATGTCTGGGTCAACGCAAACATCAACGCCGCGGACAGTTTTTACTCTTTTTCGCCGTTGGGCGCGTTCCAACTGGCCGGGGGCAAAAGCATCACCGCCTTGAATGATGTGTTCCTGAGCGCGAATGATGTCCACTTGGACGGCAGCGTGGTGGCCAGCGCGGTGCATGTCAACACCACGACATCCTATGGCACGATCGGTCTCGGTGAAGCCACCGGCGGACTGACGCTGGACAATGACGAAATCGCCAACATCACCGCCGACGAACTGCTGATCGGTGATTCAGTGCTCGACACCTCCGAGGTCACCGTCGACAGCATGGAGGCGTCCCACATTTCCGAAGTCAGCATTCAGGCGACCGCGCCGGGAAATTACACCGGCCAGGTCACTTTCGTCGGGAATTCCAATTTCAACAACCTGACTCTGAATGCGGGCGACCTGGTCCTGGTGGACGGAAACATCGTCACTCTGGGGAATTTCCTGGCAAGCGTCGAACAGCAGTTCCTCATTGGCGGGCAGGCGTTTCCCTTCACGCTTGACGGGATCGGCAGGTTTGAATTGACGGCCGGGTCCACCCTCGCTTACGGTGGAACGAGTATTATCCTGGCGCCGGAAATCATTCTCAACGGGACCCTGCAGGACTTGAACGCTCCGGCGGAACCCCCGGCGCAAAATCCGCCGACTTGTGACGGGTCGTCCACCTGTGTGGTTGCGCTGAATGTTCCGAATGTGACGGCACCGGAGGGCGGAAGCCAGTTCACGGAGCTTGTGAAAGAGGGCACGCAGAGCACGTTCATCAGCCTGTTTATCGCGGATTCCAAAACCAACTGCTAACACGGGGTTGAGTTCGGGTGGTTGACCTCCATGGCGGGCGGCTGAGCCCCTCATCCGCTTTGCCATTGTCGGCAGGGAACGGAATCTCCGGCCCGGGATGGCTGATGGGAAAACCCGGGTGGGCGGACACTGCCGCCGCCTCCCGCAAGCCGTCGGCGTTTTTTTAAGCTCCCTGCTGGGTGTGAGTGGTGAAACGTTTCCTGGTCAACAATTTCACTATCGCGTTTCTGCTCACCCTGGTTTCGATTTCCCTCTACTCGTTCGACCTCCCCTTTTTCCAACTCCTCGATCTCAAGGCGTACGACGTCAAGTTGACCGCGCGGGGCGTCCGTCCGGTGAGCGAAAACGTCGTCATCGTCGCTATCGACGAAAAAAGCCTCCAGCAGGAAGGGCGCTGGCCCTGGCCGCGTTCACGGCTGGCGCACCTGATCGACCGGCTTTCAGAAGCCGGCGCGGCGGTCATTGGTATCGATATTTTTTTTCCGGAGCGGGACAACTACGTTCCCTTCGAGACCCTCGACTCGGCTTTGGACGAGCAGGAAATCCTCGGCTGGGACAGCCGCAAAACGGCGGGCTGGCTGCGTCAGGTGGGCGACTCCGACCGGTTGTTTGCCCGCTCCCTGGCTCAATCCGACCGGGTTGTTTTAGGGTACACGGTTTTTCCGGCCGGCAGCCGCGGCGTGGCCAACGCGCAGCCTGTCGACCCGCAGCACCTCGAACTGCTGGACTTTTCGCAGTATGGCCTGGTGCACCGCAACGACAAGCCGGGCGATCCGATCCGTCTGCATGAGATCGACCGGGTGGGGCTCAGCCTGCCGGAGTTCATGGAAGCGGCGAACAATGCCGGGTTCGTGTACTACGTGCCGGAACGCGACGGCGTGGTGCGGCGCATTCCCCTGGTCATGGGCTACGGGCACGATCACCTGTTTCCCCCTCTCAGCCTGCAGGTGCTGCAGGAGGCCGTGAAATCTCCCCTGATGGTGACACTGGCCTCCTACGGCGTGAGCAAGATCATGTTCAACAAGGTGGAAATTCCCGCCACCACGAGGGGGGAATATTTCATCAATTACTATGGCCCGGCCTACACCTTCCCCCACATTCCCGCCACCGACGTTCTCGCCGGGCGCGTGACGGAAGAGGACCTGAAAGGCAAAATCGTTTTGCTGGGGGCGACGGCGGCGGCCACCTACGACACGAAAACCACTCCGTTCGGTCCGCTCTATCCCGGTGTGGAAGCGCATGCCACGGTCATCGAAAACGTCCTGCAGCAGGACTTCATCAAGCGCCCGGCCTGGATCGAAGTGCTGGACATTTCCATTATCCTGCTGTCCGGAATTTTTCTCGGAATCATCTCCCTGTATTTTCGCGCCGTGGCTTCCGGCGCGCTGGCGTTGATGGGCATCGTGGCTTTTCTGGCTTTCGATTATTACCTGTTGAATGAAAAGGGCCTGGTGGTGCACACGGTGTACCCGGTGTTTTCCCAGCTTTTCGTTTACACGGGAGTGACGATTTACCGCTTCGCTTTTGAAGAGCGCAAGAAGCGCTTCATCCAGGGGGCTTTCAGCCAGTACCTGGCGCCGGAGGTGGTCCGGCAGGTGGTGGAAAATCCCAAGCTTCTCAAACTGGGGGGCGACCGCCGGATCCTCACGGCGTTTTTCGCCGACGTGGTGGGGTTTTCCTCGATCGCGGAAAACCTGACGCCGAAACAACTGGTGGAACTGCTCAACGAATACTTGACCGAAATGACCAACATCATCCTGGACAATGAGGGAACGGTCGACAAATTTCAGGGCGATTCCATCGTCGCGTTTTTCGGCGCGCCTATTCAATATGAAGACCACGCCATCCGCGCCTGCCGGTCGGCGCTGGCCATGCAGCAGCGCCTGGCTGAAATGCGCGAGGTCTGGAGGCGCGAGGGCCGTTCGGAATTGTACATGCGGGTCGGGTTGAACACGGGACCCATGGTGGTGGGCAACATGGGAAGCGCCAACCGGATGGACTACACCGTCATGGGAGACAGCGTCAACCTGGCTTCCCGGCTGGAAGGCGCGAACAAGGTGTACGGCTCCGATATCCTGATCAGCGAGTTCACCTACAAGTTTGTTCAGGACTCCCTGGAATGCCGGGAACTGGACCGTATCCGGGTGGTGGGGAAGGACCAGCCGGTGGCGGTCTATGAGGTGATCTGTGAAACGGGGGAACTCTCCCCGGTATTGAGGGAGGCGCATTTGAAATTCGCCGAGGGGCTTGAACTGTACCGGCAAAAAAAATGGGAGGAGGCGATCGCCCTGTTTGAACGGTGCATCGAGATCAAACAGGAAGACGGTCCGTCGAAGACGTTTATCAAGCGGTGCCAGGATTTCCAGAATATCGAAAAGAGAAAGCGCCGCGCCAGCGACCAGGGCAGCCTCATTCCCGACGACTGGGACGGCGTGTTCATGATGTCCACCAAGTAGCGGCATGCGCCGGCCGGGCGTCCGCCCGGTTTCCGGCGAGTGGTGACCGGCAATCCATATCAAAGCCGTCCCGTTTTCGGGACGGCTTTTTTTGTGCCGTGCGCGGCCACTGGAGAATGGTTTCAATACATGCTTGCTGGTAGGGTCGGCATTCATGTGTCCCTGCACTTTTTATCCCGCCATCTGAGACAGCCGTTCCGGCTTTTTGTTTGTAAATAGGGGGCATACGGTGTGTGGCTTTCCGTTGAACCGGGTTTTCCTGCCATGCGGTGATGCAATCGCCGGTTGTTTTTAAAATTAGATTGACATTTTTAAGGCGTTGGCTTCCCTTAACTTCAAGAGCTTGGAGGAATTTTTTTGGCCATATATTCGGCTTTTCAATAAAAGTAAAAGGGGCGGGACCATGTTGCTCAATTCCATTCCAAAACGCATCGGCCTGGGGTATGCCCTCCTGGTTTTGACCTTGCTGTTGACGGTTCTGATGGCCATCTTCGAGGTCAATTCGATCCAGGAAACCAACAAGAAAAACGTGGAAGTCCGTTTTCCTTCGGTGGTGGAATCGGGCCGGTTGTTGAACGGCGTGAACGCGTCCCTGGCCATTCTCCGGGGCTACCTGTTGCTGGGCGAGGAAAATCTGAAACCCCTCCGGGAAAAAATCTGGAATGTTGATATTGCATCCAGCATGAAAAACCTGGGGGCCTTGTCCCGCAACTGGCTGGACCCGTCGATGGGGGCCGCCCTGGACAACATTCGGAGCCAGTTGGTTGAATTGAGAAAGGTCCAGGATGAGATCGAAAACATGGCGCACACTCTGGAGAACGAGCCCGCCAAGAAAATCCTGTTCAAGGAAGCGATCCCCCGTACGGGAAAACTGAATGACAGGATTTCTCAGATGATCGACATTGAAACGAGCCTGAAAGCCACGGCGGAGCGGAAAGAGTTGCTGGTCCAGCTGGCTAATTTCCGCGGGGGACTGGGCATGAGCCTGGCCAGTTTGCGGGCGTACCTGATGAACGGAGAGGAAACATTCCGCAACAACTTCGACCTTTTCTGGGCCAAGAATTCATCGGCTTATGAAACCCTGAAAACGAAAACGCGCCTCATGACTCCGGAGCAACAGGAGGCGTTTGCGGAAATCGAAAAGACGCGGGCGGAGTTTTTTCCTCTGGTCGAAAAGATGTTTCAAATCCGCCGGGGGGAAGTCTGGAACCTGGCCAATCACTGGCTGAAAACCAGGGCCGCGCCGTTGTCCGACAGCCTGACACAGCTTGCCCGAAAGCTTTCCGAAAAGAATGAAAAAGCGACCGAGTCCAGTTTTCTGGGGGTTATTCAACAGGTCAAAAGTCTGGTCAGGCTGGAATGGGGGTTGCTCGCGTTTGGCATGATTCTGGGGTTTGTCGTCGCCATCGCCATCACCCGTTCGATTCAGCAGGCCATCTCCAAAACCATTGAAACGGCCAACGCCGTTTCGGAAGGCGATTTTGATTTCCGGGTCGAATTGAAAGGGATGAAGGAGATCGAGCAACTGGCCGACGCCATGCGCAAAATGCAGTCCAATCTCAAATCGCTGACAGAGGGCCTGAAGGAAGAAACCCGCAAAATCTCGGAATCCAACTGGGTCAAATCCAACCTGTCCGCAATCACGGGAAAACTGCAGGGGTTGAACAGCCTGGAAGCGTTTGCCCGCACCCTGATCCAGGATGTGACGCCGAAACTGGGCGGCCAGTTGGGCCTTTTTTACGGGGCGTCAAACAACGGCAACCAGTCTTTGTCTTTGCTGGGATCCTACGCCCATACCCGGAGGAAGCATTTGTCCGACACCTACAATGTCGGGGAAGGGCTGGTGGGCCAATGCGCGCTGGAACAGAAATCGATCGAGATCACCAGTGTGCCGGAAGACTATGTGCAGGTCCGGTCTGGACTGGGCGAGGCCAGCCCGCGGAATATCCTGGTGACTCCGATGATATTTGAAAACCAGGTCAAAGGGGTGATCGAAATCGGATCATTCGAACCGTTTTCCGCACAGTGCCGGAACCTGATGGAAGAAATTTCGACCACTCTGGGCGTGGTGGTCGAAAGCATTGAGGGGCGTATCAAGACGGAAACCCTGTTGAAGGAAGCGCAGGAGCTGAATCAGCAGATCCAGGTCCAGTCGGAAGAGTTGCGGGTGACGAACGAGGAACTGGAGGAGAAGGCCGAGATTCTGAAACAAAATGAAGAAGAATTGAAAAACCAGAGCGAGGAATTGCAGGCGCAAAACGAGGAACTGGAAGAGAAAACCTCTTTTCTGGAAGAGAAAAACCGTGAGGTTCAGGAAAAAGGCAAGCAGATTGAAGTGTTCAACCGGATGCTTGAGGACAAGGCCCGGGATCTGGAAACCGCCAGCAAGTACAAGTCCGAATTTCTGGCCAACATGTCGCATGAATTGAGGACCCCGCTCAACAGCCTGCTCATCCTGTCGAAGGACCTTCTGGACAACGACAATGAAAACCTCAACCGGGATCAGGTGGAGTCGCTGAAGGTGATCCACCAGGGCGGCCGGGACCTGCTGGAATTGATCAACGATATCCTCGACCTTTCCAAGATCGAGGCCGGGAAGATGCAGGTCAGTGTTTATGAGGAGAATGTCGAGGACCTGCTGAGAGAGATCCGGGGTCTGTTTGAACCGGTGGCGCGTGAAAAGGGAGTCCAGTTCAACATCGACCTCAACGGCGGCCATCCCCGGTCGCTCAAAACGGATTGCCAGCGGGTCAAGCAGATCCTGAAAAACCTTCTGTCGAATGCATTCAAGTTCACCGAGAAGGGTTCGGTGACGCTGCGCGTGTCCGATCCGGCTTCGCTGTCGATCATTCAAAAACCCGATCTCAGAGCCCCGGGAAACATCGTCTTTTCCGTGGAAGACACCGGTGTGGGCATTTCCCGGGAAAACCAGAGTGGAATTTTCGAAGCGTTCAAGCAGGAGGACGGGTCCACCAGCAGAAAATACGGCGGCACGGGACTGGGCCTGACCATTTCTAGGCAACTGGCGGTGTTGATCGGGGGGGATTTGAATTTCGAAAGTGAAAAGGGCAAGGGAAGCCATTTTGCGCTTTGCATCCCTTCGGTCTACCAGGAAACCTCCGAAGAGCCGCAGGCAGTCACCGCCGTATCCGGGCCGGATGTGGAGGCGCAGACCGCTGCCGTGGGAGATATGGCGGAATCCTTTGAAGGCAAGCTGGACAACAATTTCCTTGAAGAATTCATTCCCGACGACCGGAATGAAATCAAACCCGGCGACCGGACGATTCTGGTCATCGAGGACGACAAGACCTTCGCCGGGGTTTTGACGAAGATCACGCGCAAGCGCCGTTTCAAGGCCCTGGCCGCCGGGACGGGAAAAGGGGGGCTGCAATTGGCCCTGGCCTATAAACCCGATGCGATTTTGCTGGACCTGGGCCTTCCCGACCTGGACGGGGCCAATGTGCTGGAACAGTTGAAATACAACCCGTCGACCCGCCACATCCCGGTCCATGTGATCTCCGGAAGGGATGAAAAAGTGGACCTGCTTGAGAAGGGGGCGATGGGGTTCTTGTTGAAACCGACGACCGAGGAAGCCTTGAAGGAAACCCTGTCTGAAATCGAGGCTCTCGTTAACGCCAAGGTCAAGCAGGTCCTCATCATCGAAGACGATCCGGGGAACCAGCGGGCCATCGAGCGGTTGATCGATTCGGAATGCGTGGAAACGCGGTCCGTGTCGACCGGTGAACAGGCCATGCAGGCGTTGAAAAACTCGCGCTTCGACTGCGTCATTCTCGACCTTCGCCTGCCGGACATAACCGGCTTTGAATTGTTGCAGGAACTGGAAAAGGTGGAAGGCCTGGTGCTGCCTCCCATCATCATTTACACCGGCAAGGAACTCAGCCAGGGAGAAAACCAGGAGTTGCAGAAGTATTCGCGGAGCATTGTCCTGAAGGGAGCCAACTCCCCGGAGCGGTTGCTGGATGAGGTCACGCTGTTTCTGCACAGCGTTGAGACCAAGATGACGGGCGAGCAAAAGGAAATTCGCAACCGCCAGACCAACGAGCAGAACCCGTTGCGGGACCGGAACATTCTGATCGTCGACGACGACCTGCGCAATACCTTCGCTCTTTCCAAGATTCTAAAGAAAAACGGATTGAAGGTTGTGATTGCCGACAACGGACAGATGGCCCTGGAAAAACTGGAGGAGCAACCGGATATCGACCTGGTTCTGATGGACATCATGATGCCGGTGATGGACGGGTTTGAAGCGATCGAGAAAATACGGGAACAGGGCCGGTTCCAGGAACTGCCGATCATCGCCCTGACGGCCAAGGCCATGCCGGAGGACCGCGCCAAATGCCTCGAGAAAGGCGCCAACGATTATCTGCCGAAACCGGTTGAAGTGGACATGTTGCTGACCCTGATGCGGGTTCTGTTGCTGGAGGAGAAATGAGCCCGGGTGATGTCGAGGAACTGGAAATAGAACTGCTTCTGGAGGGGATTTTCCGGCGCTACGGGGTCGATTTCCGGAATTACAGCCGGGCTTCGGTCAAAAGGAGGATCGGGATTTGCCGGGAAAAATTGAATGTGGAGCGTTTTTCCGACCTGATCCCCGAACTGTTGAACAACAAGGAAGCGTTCAACAGTTTCCTGCTGAACATGTCGGTGGGGGTCACGGAAATGTTTCGCGACCCGGAGTTTTTCCTGACGTTCCGGGAAAAAGTGATCCCGGTGATGAAGACTTACCCGTTCGTCAAGATATGGCATGCTGGCTGTTCCACCGGGGAGGAAGTGTATTCCCTTGCCATCATCCTGCAGGAAGAGTCGTTTCTTGATCGCAGTGTCATCTACGCAACCGATTTCAACGCCCTCTCGCTGGATATTGCGCAGAAAGGGATTTATTCGATGGAAGATTTCAAGCATTTCGAAGCCAATTATCAAGCTACCGGGGCAAAATCCAGGCTGGGCGACTACTGTAAGGAAAAGTACGGATTCTTCAAACTCAGCGATCAACTGAAAAAGAACATTGTGTTCTCGACCCATAACCTGGCTTCGGACGGGGTGTTTGGGGAGATGAACGTCATCATTTGCCGCAATGTTCTCATCTATTTCGACAAGATGCTCCAGAACCGGGTGTTTCACCTTTTTCGCGACAGCCTGAGTCCGCTGGGGTTTTTATGTCTCGGCACGAAGGAGACGGTCAAGTTTTCGGACGTGGCGGACGAATTCGATCTGTTGTTCAAGAAAGAAAAAATATTCCGGAAAATTTCGAACACCAATGGACAAGCCATTCTATGAACTCATCGCCATCGGAGGCTCCGCAGGGAGTTTCCGAATTGTCCGGGCCCTGCTGAAGGATCTGCCGGCGGGTTTCCCGATACCCTTGGTCGTTGTGATGCATGTTTGGAAACAATCGTACGGAATGATCGCCGAAATGTTGAATACGAACTCAGCGCTCACGGTGGAGGAAGCGGAAGAAAAATGCGTTCCTGCTGCCGGCCATGTTTACCTGGCGCCGGGAAACTACCACCTCCTTCTGGAGCGGGATGCTTCGTTCGGTTTGATGGTCGATCCGCCGGTGAATTACAGCCGGCCGTCCATTGACGTTTTTTTTGAAAGTGCTTCCGCCGCTCTGGGGAGAGCTCTGGTGGGCGTGTTGTTGACGGGCGCCAATTCGGACGGCGCCCTGGGGATGAAAAGAATCGGGGAGGCGGGCGGCCTCACCATCGTGCAGGATCCGTCCACCGCCGAGGCCTCGTTCATGCCTGCCGCGGCCCTGCAGGCCGTGCAGGCGAATCATATTGTTCAACCGGAGTCTCTGGCTCCCTTGCTCCTGCAAGTTTCAACGTATTCGGAGTCTTGTCATGGAAATGGCTCAGGAAAGTCTTAAACCCTACATCCTGATGGTGGATGACCGGCAGGAAAACCTTTTCGCGCTTGAGAAAATATTGCGGCGCGTGAACGCGCATCTGATTTCCGCCAATTCGGGAAATGAAGCCCTGTCGCTTATTCTGAGACACCGGTTTGCCCTCATCCTGCTGGATGTCCAGATGGAGGGGATGGACGGTTTTGAGACCGCCACCTACATCCGCGAGTATGAACAATCCGCCAACACTCCGATCATTTTCGTCACCGCCATCAACAAGGACCAGAAGTACGTGTTTCAGGGGTACCAGAATGGGGCGGTGGATTACCTGTTCAAGCCGCTGGATCCGGATATTCTGATCAGCAAGGTGAATATTTTCCTGAAGCTCTACGAGCATCAGGCGATGCAGGAGCGGTTGATCCGCAAGCTACAGGTGGCGAAAGCCAAACTCAGCGAAAGCGAAATCCGCATCCATTCAATTTTGAACAATATCCAGGACGGGGTGGTCACGACGGATTCCCAGGGTGCGATCCATTCCTTCAACCTGGCGGCCGAGAAAATGTTTCAATACACGTTCGCCGAGGTGGTCGAAAAACCCATTGCAAAACTGCTGGATGAAGATTCCGGAAATATTTACCAGGAAGTGGTGCAGAGTGAATCTTCCGATTCCATCAAGCGCAACCTGGTGTCCGGCCAACGGGTCCTGTGCCGGCGCAAGGACGGCCGCTTTTTCCCCGCCGAGATTGGAATCAGCAAGATCACCATCGACGGGAAGCCGTTGTTCACCTCCAGTGTCCGCGATATCACGCAGCGCCAGGTGTACGAGACCAAACTGATCCGGGCGAAGGAAGAGGCATTGCGCGCCAATCAGGCGAAATCGGATTTTCTTGCAAGCATGAGCCATGAATTGAGGACTCCGTTGAATGCGATCATTGGATTTTCAACCCTCATCATGCGGTGTTCGCAGGACTCCCTGTCGGAATCGCAGGAAGAAAGCCTCTTCCAGATTCAGAAGGCCGGCGAGCACCTGCTGTCCCTGATCAACGACATCCTGGACCTGGCCAAAATCGATTCCGGAAAAACCACATTGTCCATTGAGCCCCTTTGCGTGAAGAACCTGGTTCGCGAGGTGGGGGACCTGATCCAGAACACAGCGCAGGAACTCGATATCCGGATCGAAATTGTCAATAACTGTTTACAGGAGGCCTACATCCTGGGGGACAACGTGCGGGCCAAACAGGTCTTGTTGAACCTGATGTCCAACGGCATCAAGTACAACAAGCCCAAGGGCATGGTGCAGCTAAAGTGCGAACCGGACTCCACTTCGAATGACCGCATCCTGTTTTCAATTTCCGATACCGGCATCGGGATCAGTCCGGAGAATCTGGAAAATATTTTCGAGCCTTTCGACCGTGGAGGGGCCGAGGGTTCGGAAATCGAGGGGACGGGGATCGGGCTCTCCATCACCAAGAAACTGATTGCCGCCATGAACGGTTCGATTACCGTCACCAGCACTTTGGGAAAGGGCAGTTGTTTTGAAATTTCTCTGCCGATGTGCCCGAATGCGGAGGAGATCATGGAGGCGGAAGAACTGGCCGCGGAATCGCAGAAGCCCAATAATGAAAAACTGCCGCAACTGGAAGAAACGCTCACCCTTCTTTATGTGGAAGACAACCCGGCCAACCTCAAACTGCTGCAGAAGTTTTTTGAATCGGCTCCCCAGGTCCGGCTGGAAACCTCCGCTTCCGCCGAGTCGGGACTGAAGCGGGCGGCTGAAGTTTTGCCGGACATCATCCTCATGGATATCAACCTTCCCGGGATGAACGGCTACGAGGCCTGCAAGCTGTTGAAGCAGGATGGGAACCTGTGCACTATCCCGGTCATCGGCCTGAGCGCCAACGCGATGAAATCGGATCGCGAGAAAGCGCTCGATTCCGGGTTTGACGGCTACATCACAAAACCGATTGACTTTAATGAATTGACCCGTCTTCTCAAAGATCTGGCGCCCCGTTGACCTTCGTAGGACAGTGGGGTTCGCCGGACTGAGGTCAGCGGAAAGAGACCTTGCATAACCTGGAAAATCCTTTGAGACGAGATAGCTTGCGTTTGCTTCGAAATGGCCCTGCAGCGTTTTGTTGTCATTCAGAGGGCGGCAAGGCAGGGCCTGCCCCGAGCCTGACGGAGGAAAGCGTCTCGCTTTTGTTTTATTTCTGACTTTTTCAAAGGTCTTATAAGGAAGGAGCCGCAAGTTGATGGCCCAAAACCACAGAAGCCCAGAGGGTTTGTTTGCCGGTGTGAGCTCGTTCAGGATCGGTGGCCTGTTTCTTCTCCTGCTCCTCCTTGTGCTCGGTGGGAGTCTGATGATGCTTCAGGTGGTGAAAAGTCGATTGAAAAGTTCCATTTCCGACAATTTAACCATTTCCCTGGACAGTACCCTGGAACTCGTTCGAGTCTGGGAAGACCAACTGGAAAATATAGGACGTTTAATGGTGCGGGACAGCCGGACCCAGGAAAAACTGTTGGCGTTGATCGAAAAATCGTCCCGGGGCAGGAAAACGCGTGAAGAATTGATAGCCCTGGAAGAGTTGGCTTGGCTGCGCAGTCATCTGGGCGCTCTGTGCAAGCAGGTCGATTATGTCGGTTTTGTTGTGTTTGACGAAACCGGGTACCAGGTCGGCGCGCTTCTGGACGGGGCCATAGGCGGACGGGAATTGATGAAGGCGTCGGATTTCTTTCGCCGCGCCATGACCGGAGAAGTGGTTCTCTCGTTGCCCTTTTGGGCGGAAATCCCATTGCCGGATGCTACGGGGGTGATGGTGGAGCGGCGCCCGACCATGTTCCACGCTTTCCCCATAAAGGATGAAAACGGAACAAACCGGGGTGTCCTGGGATTGCGTCTGCGGCCGGAAGTGGAATTTTCCAAAATATTCAAAGGAGCCCGGACGCACCAGACGGGAGAGGCCTATGCGTTCGACCAGGATGGCGTCATGATTTCCGACACCCGGTTTCATGGTCACCTGCGAACGATTGGAATGATCCCCGACGACATGCGGAGTTCTTCCATATTGAGAGTCGGCGTCCGTGATCCGGGAGGGAATTTGACCGGAGGGTACCGGCCTTCCACCCCTCCGGACCAATGGCCCTTGACGTTGATGGCGAACTCCGCAATTCGCGGCGAACGGTCGCTCAATGTGGAAGGTTATAACGATTATCGTGGAGTGCCCGTGGTCGGAGCCTGGGCCTGGTTGCCTCGTCTGGGTTTCGGCGTCACCAAGGAGGTGGATTACAGCGAGGCGTACGGCCCCTTTCTGGTGCTGCGGGATATTTTCACAGGTCTGGTGGTCGGGCTGCTGCTGTTTTTGCTTGTCTCCTTTTACCTGATTCTGAAAAAGAGAAAAGTCGAATCCGCACTCGATCTTTCGGACCACTATTACCAGGCTGTCGTCAAACAATCCTCGGACCCCATCATCGCAATAGACAGTAGTGGCGCTATCCAGAATTTCAACCCCGCCGCCGAGCGGGTTTTCGGTTATGCGGCAAAAGAGGTGGTCGGAGACAATGTGAACAGGCTGATGCCGGAGCCCCACTATTCCGCAGGTCACGCCGATATTCAGCGATTTCTCGGCAACGGTATTTCCAACGTCCTCGGCGTCCGGAGCGAAGTGACGGGACGGCACAAGGACGGCGGTTTGATTCCTCTGGAACTGAGTGTCAGCGAAATCAAAGTGGACACGACCCAAAACTATTGCGCGATTCTCCGCGATATCAGCGAGCAGAAAAAATACGAAAAGGAACTTCTGGCCGCCAAGGAGGCCGCGGAAGAGGCCAGCCAGGTGAAATCCGAATTCATGTCCCGGATGAGCCATGAATTGCGCACCCCGATGAACGCTATCCTCGGATTCGCCCAATTGATGAACAACGATCCGAGAGCCCCCCTTTCCGACGACCATCGGGAAAACATTGAAGAGATCATCAAAGCCGGGGAAAGACTGCTGTTCCTGATCAATGAAATCCTGGACCTTGCGGATATCGAAGCCGGGGAGATCACTCTCTCCATGGAGGCGGTCAATATCCGCGACCTGGCCCAGGAGATCAGCGAATTCATGATTCCCGTTGCGTTGCAAAACTCCGTGGAGATCATCAATGAATCCTCATTTGATGAAGAACCCATTTACTTTTTCGCGGACCGGGTCCGGTTGAAACAGACGCTGGTGAATATTATTGCCAATGCGATCAAATACAACCGGGAGAACGGCAAGGTCTGGATCACCTGTGGCGCGCGGGGGGGGGCGACCGGTACCGTCTCGATCAAGGATACCGGGGTGGGTATTTCACCTGACCTTCAGAAGCGTTTGTTCAAGCCTTTCGACCGGTTGGAAGCCGACCAGCGGGGCATTGAGGGAACGGGAATCGGTCTGGCGCTTTCCCGCCGCATGATTGAAATGATGGAAGGGAAGATCTACGTGCAAAGTGAGCCGGGAAAGGGCAGTTGTTTCACCATAGAAATGCAGACCGTGCAGCCGTCGGAAATCGAGGTGAGCGGGGTCCTGGATACCGGCGACGGGCTTGTGGAGGATGGCAAACCCCGTTTTACCGTGCTCTGTGTGGAAGACAACCCGGCCAATCAACGGTTGATGAAGAAAGTGTTCACGCCTGAAAACGGATACCGCCTGATGATCGCGCACGAAGCCAACCTGGGCATCGAACTGGCCAGAGCCCACAACCCCAATCTGATTTTAATGGACATCAATCTTCCTGGAATGGACGGCGTTGCGGCGCTGCGGGAATTGCGTCTCTTTCGCGAGACCAAATCCATACCGGTGGTTGCCATCAGTGCCAATGCGAATGAAAAAGACGTGGACCGGGCCATGATCGCCGGTTTCAAGCATTATCTGAGGAAACCCCTCCAACTGGAGAAACTCATGGCGGTCGTTCATATGGAGTTTGATGAATAAAATGGAATTTGGGAATTTCATGGAGGTGCTATGCTGATTGACCAGGAAGAACGACAAAAAGCCAAGGTCATGGTCGTGGACGATGAACACGCCAATGTCCTCCTGCTGGAGAAACTGTTGCAGTCGGATGGTTATGTTTCCGTCTATTCCGTGGAGGACTCCCGTAACGCCCTTTCCCTGTACCAGGAGATCCGGCCGGACATCATACTGCTTGACCTGAACATGCCGCATCTCGATGGGTTCGCCGTCATGGAGCAGGTGTCCGCGGAAGTCGACGCCCCTCCCATTCTGGTGTTGACGGCCCAGACCGACGATCAGATCCGCCTGCGGGCGCTCAAAGCCGGGGCCATGGATTTTCTCTCGAAGCCGCTCAACTTTCTCGAGGTCCTCACCCGTATCAAAAACATGCTGACGATGCGGTTGCTCTACAACCGGGCCCTGCGGCAAAACGAAATTCTGGACGAAAAAGTGGCGGAGCGCACCCGGGACCTGGAAATCTCCCGGCTGGAGGCAATCAATCGCCTGGGCAAGGCGGCGGAATACCGGGACAATGAAACGGGCATGCACGTTATGCGCATGAGCCTGTACAGCGAAGTTCTGGCCCGGGCCGCCTGCCTGCCGGATGAAACCTGCAAGCTCATCCAGCAGGCGAGTCCCATGCACGATGTGGGGAAAATAGGAATCCCGGACCGCATTCTGCTCAAGCCCGGAAAGCTGGATGCGGAGGAATGGAAAATCATGAAAACCCACAGCCAGATCGGGGCGGAAATCCTCGCCTCGGGAACCTCGCCTCTCATGAAGATGGCGGAACAAATCGCTTTAGCCCATCATGAACAGTTTTGCGGCAAGGGCTACCCGAATGGATTGAAGGGAGAGGAAATTCCGATTGAAGGGCGGATCGTCATGCTGGCGGACGTTTTCGACGCGTTGTGCAGCGAGCGTCCTTATAAAAAGGCCTGGCCGGTCAACGAGGCCGTGGAGGAAATTGAAAACAAATCCGGCATCCTTTTCGACCCTCAACTGGTGGACTTGTTCAAACAAAACCTTTCCCAGATCGAAAAAATCATGGAAGGGTTTCCGGACCACCAGCAATCCGCCGTTGTGAATGTGTTCAATTAACAACCGATAATCTTTAACAGACAATGCCCATTGGGTTCCAGGAGTTACGGATCCATGGTTAATGAAGCCAAAATCCTGTCGAGTCGTATTTTGATTGTGGATGATGAGGCCCCTAACATCCTCCTGCTAAAAAAAACGCTCGCAAACGCCGGTTTCGTCAATGTCCATGCCGAGCGCAATTCAAAAAAATTCACCAAAGCTTTTGATCAGTTCAAACCCGATCTGCTCCTTCTCGACCTGAGAATGCCTGAACCGGACGGGTTTCAGATCATGAAGGAAATTCTGGAATACCCACAGGACCGGCAGATTCCGATCATGGTCCTCACGGCGGAAAGCGAATCCCATATACGCCTGCGGGCCCTGAACGAAGGGGCAATCGATTTCCTCAGCAAACCATTTGACTACTCTGAAGTCATTCTTCGAGTAAAGAATATCCTGAAATTTACATGCAAGACCGTTGAAAGTGCAAACAATGAAAAGGAAAAGAAACAATACATGGCGCGGAAACTCTCCCGGAAATCGCACGATGTCGAACTCGATGTTTTACAGGGGTTGTGCCGGGCTAACCGCGTGCACTTCAAGGAGAACCGGGATAATTTTCTGCGCGTCAGCCATTTTGCTTATTTGATCGCAAAGAATATTGGCCTCAGTGCGGAACGCTGTAACCAGATCAAGCTGGCGAGTTCAACCTATGACATAGGAAAGATCGGGGTGCCGCGGCCGATCTTTGACAAGCCGGGTCCCTTGACGCCGGTGGAGTGGAAAGCTGTCAGAACCCATCCGGTGCTTGGCGCGGAATTGCTGTCCGGCCTCGACACTCCCTTGATGCGTATGGCGCAGTCCATCGCTCTCGAACACCACGAAAACTGGGACGGAACAGGGTATCCCGAAGGACTCAGGGGAGAAAGCATTCAACTGGAAGCCAGGATCGTTTGCATCTGCGATGCGTTCGACGCCATGACGTCTCCACGTCCGTACCGTCCCAGGTTGTCGGCCGAAGAAGCGCTGGCAAAAATCAAGGAAAGTTCAGGGGCCATGTTCGATCCCCAACTGGTTGGCGCATTTGAAAAGGAATTTCCAAAAATATCCCAAATCAACCATGAAGATTGTAACGACCCGGAAATCGACTCTCAAAGCGAATCGGATTACGTCTTCGACGATAGGATCATTCCCAAGCTCAAAAAGACGGTCCCCCTGCTTCTGAAATCCCACGAAAATGACAAATTGCTCATTGTGGACGATATTCAAACCATGCGCTCCGCTTACAGGATGATCGCCCGGCAACTGGGGTTCGCCAATGAAAACATCGTCGAGGCCGCAAGCGGAACCCAGGCGTTGAAAAAGCTGGAGGGAAGAAATTTTGATCTGGTCATCACGGACCTGTACATGCCTTACATGACCGGCCTTGAATTGATCCAGAACGTTCGGGCAAACCCGGAATTTGTCAGTTTGCCCATAATCGTTGTGTCCGAAGAGGACAGGCGGGACGTCATTCTGAATATCATCCAGTGCGGCGCCAGCCAGTACCTGTTGAAACCGTTCACCGGTTACCAACTGGAAGAAAAAATCAATCAGGCCATGCTGCGCTCGCAACAGGGCGTCTGTTAAATCACGGACCGCCCGGTTGTGGAATCCGGTCAAAACAACCGTGAAGGATGGAACGCCGGAATAAAAAAAGCCGCCCCGTGAACGGGGCGGCTTTTTTTCTTTACAGGGATTGAGCGGGTCAGTGGTGGTGCCCGCCGGTGCCGTGCACATGGCCGTGTTCGAGTTCTTCTTTCGTCGCATCGCGGACTTCGGTCACCTCGACCGAGAAGTGGAGGGTTTGCCCCGCAAGCGGGTGGTTGCCGTTGATGTGCACTTCCTCGCCTTCGACTTTTTCGATGATGAAGGGCACCTGGCGTCCGTCCTTCATTTCCGCCATGAACTGTAACCCGGGTTCCAGCTCCTTGTCGCTGGGGAAATTCGAGCGCTCGACCTTGAATTTCAACTCGTCGTTGATTTCGCCATAACCCTCTTCCGGAGAAACCACGACATCTTTTTTGTCGCCCAGTTTCGCGCCGTCGAGCGCGCTTTCCAGTCCCGGGACAATCTGTCCGGAACCGTGAATGTAGGCGAAAGGTTCTCCGCCGGAGCTTTCGTCGATCACTTCGCCGCTATCATTTTTAAGGGTGTAATTCAAACTGACTACACTGCCTTTTGCAATCATGGGAACCTCAAGCCAAAGGCGGGCATCCGCTGATTCCACGGTTGCAGCGCTATTGGGGGAAAAGCCGCCATTGACCTGGGCGGACAGGGTAAAAAAGGCGGGGCCGACGAGACTCGAACTCGCGACCTCTGGCGTGACAGGCCAGCGTTCTAACCAACTGAACTACGACCCCGTTTAAGGTGCTGCGCTTTATTCATAAATAATAGGGCACAGCTTTTAAAATAGCAAAACATTTAAAGTACAAATCGTCCGGCGGACTTTGCGGTTGGCAAACTGGCAATCACCGTATTGATTCTGCTGCAGGAATTCCTGAAGCAACCTACGGTGTTAAGCAGCTGCCTCCCCAGCGAAGGGGTGGGCTGAACAGGGATCGAACCTGTGACCCCCGGCTTGTAAGGCCGGTGCTCTCCCAGCTGAGCTATCAGCCCGGCATGTCCTGGTGTTGCCTGCCCCGGAGGGCAATGCCGGAGCCCGTGTGACCCTGGCCCGGCGGCAACGTTTCACTATACCAGTAAAAGCACAGGAGTATAAAGCGGGCGGAGGAGACTTGTCAAGCCGATTTCATTCCTTGCGGAAATACGGCTAAATCGGGAGAAAACATTGAATTTTAATTAATTGACACTGCCCACCCGGAACGATACTATGATGCCAGCAGCGGGGAAATCTTCCCGCTTTTCCGGAAAATTTCCCTGGGTTCGCTCCCGTCAGGAGTCCGCTCCAGGGCTCGGACCGCCCGCTTCTTTTCTGTAGCCTTTCCAGCAAAAATTTGCCCATCCGGGCATCCTGCAACTTCGGCGCACCAGGATCCCCGGCGGATTCGTCCTTCGATGACTTCCAGAAACGTTCTTTCCCGGTTGATAGAGCTGACCAGCAACGTGAGCGACGCGTTCACCACCGCGTTGTACGTCGCCCAGTCCGACCAGCGCACCCTCGCCCTGCGCGAGCACTGGTCCATGAGTTCCAACATCAATGCCGAATCCGTGGTGCCCATCGGGCAGGGCCCGATCGGCCAGGTGGCGCGGGACAAACGCGCCTGGCATGAGGAATTCGCCAACGGTACCATCCCCGAGTTGCCGCAATACACCGCGCATGAGGAAATCAAGGGCGTGCTGGCCGTTCCCGTAGTGGCCCAGGGGCTCGAAGGCGTCCTCGTCATCGACACCAAGGAACAGTTCGGCTTTTCAACCAAGCAACAGAAAATCATCCGCAGCATTGCCGAGCAGATGGCCTGGCACCTGAGCCGCGAGAGGACCCTCGGTGGAACCGGCGACAACACCGGCCTGGCGAATTTCCACCAAGTGGTGGAATGGTGCCGCACCCTGTCCGACGTGGAAGACCGCTCCGCCCTGTCCGACAGGCTGGTGCAGGTTCCCGAAACCGTGTCCGCGGTCGACGCCGTTGCCGTGATCTGGTTTGAAGGCGAGCAGGGGCGCATCCAGCGGTTTCGCGGCTGGAAGCAGGAGTTGCGCGCCCTGACGGTGGAAATGGGCAAGGGGTTTGCCGGTTCCTGCGCGAAAAACCGAAAGCCGTTTCTCATGCGCAATACCAGCGACCGCAAGGTCGTCGTGTTTTCCGAGAAGGAGCGCACCGAACTCATGGGATCGCTTTTGGCCATCCCCATCATGATCCGGGACCACATGCACGGCATGATCGTCGCCGGGACGCACGAGCCCTTCGGTCTTTCCGCCAACGACCAGGACACCTGGACGCTCATCGCCGCGTTCTCCGCCAATGCCCTGAAATGCGCGGAGATCCAGACCCAGTGGGAATACGACAAGAACCTGTGCCAGGTGACGGGCATTCCCAACCACCGCTTTCTTTCGACCTACATCCATGCGGTGGAAAATGAAATTTTCCGCGAAGGCGGTTCCGTGCACGTGCTCACCGCCCTGATGAAAAACCTGCACACCATTTACAGCCGTTACGGTGTGGAGACAGGCGACTTGTTTTTGAAGCAGGTCATTTCCATCCTGGCGCAGGCCGTGTCCAGTCCCAAATACATTTTCAAATATTCCGAATCTTCCGTCGTGATGGTGCTGATGGATATCGACGCCGGGGAGGCCCGTGGACTGCGCACCCGTCTCCGCCAGATTTTCGCGCAGGAAGCCTTTACGATAGACAACGAGCCGCTGGAGGCCCAGGTCAGCCTGGGGCTTGCGTTTTATCCGGACGACGGCGACAGCCTGAGCGCGCTGATCGGGATTTCCATGGCCCGCGCCTCGGACAACTGAGGTCATCATGTTCAAAAAAATCTGGGGGGGCATGACGGGGTTTCTCAACTCCGACGTCGCCATGGATCTCGGCACGGCCAACACCCTGGTGTACATCAAGAACAAGGGGATCGTCCTCGACGAACCGTCGGTTGTGGCGGTCAGCAACAACGGGCATGGCCACGGCCACATCGAGGCGGTGGGGCTGGAGGCCAAGAAAATGCACGGTCGCACCCATGCCGGGCTGGAAACGATCCGTCCGATGAAAGACGGCGTGATCGCCGATTTCAACATGACCAACCGCATGATCACCACCTTCATCGACAAGGTGATGAATCAATACTGGTTTGTGCGCACGCGCATGGTGGTGGGCGTGCCGACCTGCATCACCCAGGTGGAAAAGAAAGCCGTCATCGATGCCGCCAAGATGGCGCGCGTGCGCGAGGTGTACCTGGTGGAAGAACCCATGGCCGCGGCTATCGGCGTGGGCATTCCGGTGCACAAGGCGGAAGGCAACCTGGTGATCGACATCGGGGGCGGCACCACCGACGTGGCCATCACCTCGCTTTCGGCGATTGCCTACGGCGAATCGATCCGCATCGCTGGGGACGAAATGGACGAGGCGATCGTCCGTTTTATGCGCCTGGAACACCATATGAACATCGGTATTTTTGAAGCCGAGCGGGTGAAGGTCGCCGTAGGCTCCGCCTATCCGCTGGAAGAGCCCCTGAACATCGAGGTCAGGGGCATGAATATCAAGACCGGGGTCCCTCACTCCATTGTGGTCAGCGACGGGGAAATCCGCGAAGCCATACGGGAGCCGATCGCCAGCATCGCCTCGGTGGTCCTGCGGGCTTTGGAAAAAACCCCGCCGGAGCTGTCTTCGGACATCCATTCGAACGGACTGTATTTGACCGGCGGCGGAGCGCTGATCCGCGGCCTCGACCGCCTGATCGAGGAGCGCACCGGCCTGCGCACTTTCGTGCCGGACCAGCCCCTGCTGAGCATCGTCAAGGGTGCCGGCGCCGTGCTCGACAACTTTGAAGACATGCGAAATGTCTGTATCAATTGAACCCCCCTTGGGTTAAAATTGCGGTTTTAATCCGGATTCATTAATCAACTCCGTTCCGTTGTTTCATGCAAGACGCGACTTCGGCCAGTCCGGGAGCAGATCATTGTGAGGAATGCGGCGTTGCGGTGCGCCAGCGGCCCACCTGTGTGGAATATGAAGGGGAAGAGATTTTCCTGTTCCACCCGGTGTTCTGCGCGGACTGCCTGCTGGGCCTGTGCCGGCGTTATTCGGTCGCCTGCGCCAATTGCGGCGGCGTGATTCCGCCCTATTCCATGGTCGGCGTTCTCAAGGCGGACAACGGGGAGCGGCAATACGTTCACATGACGACGCGGTGTACCAGCGTGGGAAGCGCCTTCCACGGTTACCTGGGCAAGGGCACACTGGGTCGGTTCGTCCAGGTGGAAGCATGCTAGAAATATTTTTTGAAAATTTTAAAAAGAAGGTCAAGGTCGAGCCCGGCGCGAACCTGCGCGAGGTGGCCATCGCCAACCGGGTCAGCATCTACCCGCATATCTTCAAACTGCTCAACTGCCGGGGCCGCGGCCTGTGCAGCAGTTGCCGCGTGGAGATCGTGTCGGGCAAGGTGAGCGAGCGCAACGAGGTCGAGGAAAACAACCTCCGCCGGGCGCTCAAGAAAAACCCCGACCTGCGCCTGGCCTGCCAGATCAAGGTGGAAGACAACCTCGTGGTGCGTTCCCACGTCTGACGGCATCGGCTCCCTCCCAGGAATTCCCATGTTTCAAATCCAGGAAGAGCATCTCAAGGAAATGCACCGCCACGCGCTGGACGCCTATCCCGAAGAATGCTGCGGGATCGTGATCGGCAACCGGGAAGACACCGCAAGCGACACCCTGTTCCGGTGCACCAACATCCAGAACCGGTTGCACGCGGCGGATCCGGAAGCCCATCCGCGGGATGCGAAAACAGCCTATTTTATTGACGAGAAAGAACTGCTGACGATCACCCGCCGGGCGCAGGACGAGGGCCGGGTGATCAAGCTGTTTTACCACTCGCATCCGGAGCACGACGCCTACTTCTCCGAGGAAGACACACGGCGTGCATTGTTCTTCGACGAACCGGCCTACCCGGACGCGCGTTATCTGGTCATTTCGGTGTATAATAAGGCAATCAAGGATCAGGCCCTGTTTGAGTGGAGCGAAGGCTCCCGGACTTTCGAACAGGTCTCCCTGGCATCCAACTGAATCCAAAAGATCGGCCACGGGTGTTCACCCGGAACCGCGAGGAGATAGTCATGGCATTGATGATTACCGAAGATTGCGTCAACTGCGGTGTTTGCGAACCGGAGTGCCCCAACGAGGCGATTTTCGAAGGGGACGAAATCTACTACATCGACTGGGAACGGTGTACGGAGTGCATCGGCTGGTACGAGGAGCCGCAGTGCGTCGAGGTGTGCCCGGTGGACTGTATCCCGAAAGATCCCGAGCATGTCGAGACGGAAGACGAACTGCTCGAGAAAAAGAAAAACCTGGTGGGCGAAGACTGAGCCGGATTGGAGGTTCCCCTATGGATGAGGAAATGCGGGACGAAGTGGAGTCCGTCCTTGAAACACTCCGCCCCACCCTGATGGCCGACGGCGGCAACGTCGAGTTGATCGGCATTGATGACGGGGTGGTGAAACTGCGAATGGTGGGGGCCTGCAGTTCCTGTTCCAGTTCGGCCATGACCCTCAAAATGGGCATCGAAAGGGCCTTGAAAAAGGCCATCCCCATGGTACGCTGTATAGAAGCCGTTGATGGGTGAAGGCATTCGTTCCCGTTTGAGGTTGACCTGTAATGAACACTCGTATTTTCCGCATTCCAGCGCCTGTTTTCCGGACTGTTGTGTTCCCGGTCCTGCTGACAAGCTTCCTGCTGTGGACGCTGTCGCCCGTCTCCGTCCGGGCCGAAACCGCCCCGCGCCCCGCGCCGGCCTTTTCCCTGCCCTCCCTCGACGGGGGCGATGTGCGTTTGAAGGATTTCCGGGGCCGCTACGTTCTGCTCAATTTCTGGGCCACCTGGTGCGGACCCTGCAAGGTGGAAATGCCTTCCCTGGAATCCCTGTACCGGCGGTACCAGGGGCGCAAGCTTGAAGTCGTCGGCGTGTCGAACGACATGTTCGGCGAGCGCGTGGTGAAACCCTACGTCGAAGCGCAGGGGTTGACCTTTCCCGTTCTCCTCGATCCCGGTCTGGATGTGAGCAACTCGTTCCGTGTGATGTCCCTCCCCACCACCTACCTGATCGATCCCGAGGGTAATATCATCGGCGTTCTGAGCGGAGCTGAAAACTGGACTGCGCCGGACACCCTGCAATATTTTGAAAACCTCCTGAAATCACAGTGAACCCCGGCGGCCCCTCCGGGAGAGAGAATCGAATGTTGGTGAAGTTTTCCTTCCGTGGAATCCTGTTGTGGACGCTGCTTTCTGTTGTGTTGCCGCTGGCCGTCCTGGCCCACGAGGGAGAAGACCACGACGGGGTGGACCCCTCCCGCCTGCCCGACCCGGCGCTGGAAAAGGACATGGTGTACATCCCGCCGGGACCTTTTGTTCTCGGCACCGACCGCAAGGACACGGGGCGGGCGTTGGAGATGGGGCTGCCGCGTCCGTTTTACAAAGACGAAGGACCGGAGCAGAGACTCCTCGGCAAAGGGTTTTACATCGACCGGCACGAGGTCACCAACCGCCGCTACGCCGCTTTCATCAAGGCCATCGATTATTTCAAGCCGCCCCATTGGGAAGGCGGCGCCTATCCCGAGGGGCAGGACGACCGGCCGGTCACCTGGGTGACCTGGTTCGATGCCGCCAATTATTGCGACTGGGCGGGCAAGCGCCTGCCGATGGAAAAGGAATGGGAACGCGCGGCGCGCGGCAAGGACGGCTTTGAGTATCCCTGGGGCAACGAATTCGATCCGGCGCGGGCGCACCTTTCGGACAAGGCGGGATCCAAAACCGAATTGAAAAATGTCGGGTCCTTTCCCGATGGCGCGTCTCCGGAAGGCGTGCAGGATCTCGTTGGCAGCGTCTGGGAGTGGGTTCAGGACGATTACGGCCCCTACAAGGGCAACACGGGAGAGAACCCGGACTTTGACAGCGGGCTCAAGGTGCTGCGCGGGCAGTCGTCCTCCTACATCGGGCATTTCCCCGGTGAATTGTACAACCAGGTCCTGAAGGAATTTGCCCGCTCGGGATACCGCCAGTACAGCAATCCGGACGTGGGCGCTTCCGATGTCGGGTTCCGTTGCGCCCGCGACACCAAACCGCCCGGGCTTGAGGAAGGCCTCCGTTTTGCCAGCGCCGACAGCGGCGGGCTGGGAACGATGGGTGGCGGCGGGACGCCGTCCGGTGGCGCTGGTGATTCCGTTGGTACGGGAAGCGCAGCGTCCGGTGGTAACGGGAGCGGTTCCAGCGGGTTCAGTCCGTTCCAGCCCGAGACCCACCTGCCCACGCAATCGGGGATGCTGGTGCTGATGGTGGTGTCGTTCATCGCCGGCCTGTTCAGCTTTTTGTCCCCCTGCACGCTCCCCATTCTGCCGGCCTATTTCGCCGTGACCGCACAGACCGACCGGGCGCGGATGACCCTGAACTCGCTGGCGTTTTTCTGCGGGCTGGCGGCGCTGTTTGTCGTCATGGGCGGTTCCGCCAGTTACCTTGGCGGGCTCCTGCGCGATTACCTGAATGAGTTGACCGTGGCCGGCGGTGTGGTGGTGACGGTCTTCGGCCTCATGACGCTGGCGGGCAAGGGCTTCTCCGGCGCGACGTTCAAGTCGCACCCGGCGTCGACGCTGGCGGGGTTTTTCCTGTTCGGCGCGACGTTCGCTCTCGGCTGGACGCCCTGTGTCGGCCCGGTGCTTTCGGGAATCCTCATCCTCGCCGCCTCCGACCACACCATCTTCCAGGGCATGACCCTGTTGTTTTTCTTCGCGCTGGGACTGGGATTGCCGCTGGTGGTGATCGCCGCTTTCTGCAGCAAGCTCAGCAAGGACGGCTGGTTCTGGCGTCTGCTCCGGGGAAAAGGTTGGACCGTGCAGATAGCGGGCCGGCCGGTGATCCTCCACACCACGAACCTGTTCAGCGGTTTTCTGCTGGTGTTCCTCGGGCTGGCCCTCAGCCTGGGCTATCTGACCTACTTCAACAATCTCATTCCGCTGGAACTCCAGGTCTGGTTCAACGGCATCGAAGAAGCCTTTGTTCACTGGATCTCCTGAGCCTTTTATTTATCCTTGCCCGGCAACTTTGTTACTATGAAAACAGGCTGGCCTGTTTTCAGGAAGGAATCATGAGGATCGACCGACTCTTACTGTTGTTGACCGTATTCGCGCTCACCGCCTGCACCGGCGCGGACACCATCACCAAAAAGCGCTGGGAGAACCGCGACACCACGGTCCGGATCATGGACCTGTCCGGCGGCAAGGGGGAGTTCGGCGATGCCGGGCACAGGTTCGGCCTGGCCATCGAGGACGCGCTGGACGACACGGCTTTTGTGGTCACGCAGAAACAGTCACATTACGTGCTGAAGTTCAAGGTTGTCGAATTTCAGGAAGGAAAACGCTGGAAGCGGATGATGACCCTGGGCATCGACGAGAGTTCGCGCGCCATGATGAAGGCGCGGGTCGCCCTCTACAACGAGCGCGGCATGCTGGCCGCCTGGGAAATCGACAGCTGGGTCAACGGAGGCCCCACCGGCGGCTCGCTCGATTCCCTGTTTGAAAAAGCCGCCGCCGAAGTGCTCGCCCACCTCAAGGGATACTGATCCCCACTCAAAAAAAAGACCGGACCCGGCGCCTCCGTGGGGACGTCGGATCCGGATATGAAAAAGGCCAACAGTTGCTTATTCCTGCGACTGGTTGACCAGGGTTTGCAAATCCGCCGCCAACCGGGCCAACTCCTCTGCCGCCTGCTGGGTTTCCTGCGAGGCCTGGGCCGTGTGGGTGACGGACTCGGACACCCCGGCGATGTTGGCCGAAATTTCGTTGACGCTCGTGGAGGCGTCCGACACGTTCCGCGCCATCTCGTTGGTGGTCGCACTCTGCTCTTCCACGGCGCTGGCGATGGTGTTGGAGATATCGTTGATCTGGCTGATGATGTTGGTGATCTCGGTGATCGCGTCCACCGCGCCCTGGGTCTTGTTCTGGATGTCCTGAATCTTGGCCTGAATGTCCTCCGTGGCGTCGCCCGTCTGCTTGGCCAGTTCCTTGACCTCGTTGGCGACCACGGCGAACCCCTTGCCCGCTTCACCGGCGCGTGCCGCCTCGATCGTGGCGTTGAGCGCCAGCAGGTTCGTCTGTTCCGCGATCTGCGTGATCACCTTCAGGACCTGGCCGATCTCCCGGCTGCTCTTGCCCAGCTCGGAAATGGTGGAGTTGGCGTTTTGAGACACGGTGACCGCCGACGAGGTGACGCTCGCGGCCTGGGTCGCACTCTGGGAGATTTCCTGGATACTGGCGCTCATTTCCTCTGCTCCGGCGGCCACCGTCTGCACGTTCTGGCTGATGTCGTCGGAATTCCGTTTCACGGTGGCGACCTGGTTTTCGGCGGCATTCGCGTTGGTCGCCAGGGTTTCGCTGGTGGCGGTCAACTGATGCGAAGCGCTGCTCAGGGTGCCTGCGTTTTGAGCGACCTGGCTCAGAATCCGTTCCATGCGTTCCTTGTTGTCCTGGTCGCGCTTTTCCAGCGCCAGTTTTTCCGTGACCACGCTCCAGGTCACCATGGCGCCGGTGTATTTGTTGTTGCTGTCGTAGATCGGGCTGACCAGCAGGTCCAACGTTTCCGGTCCCACTTGAATGAGCGTCTGGTGCGGGAGGTTCTTCGGGTCCGCCAGGAGCCGGCGCTGGTGGGCCGGGTTTTTATGGAAGATGTCGATATTGACTCCGTTCATGTCGTCCGCCCGGACCGGTAAATACGCTTCCAGGGTTTTCAGGGTTTTTTTCGATATGGGGTTCATGTAGCGGATGTTGAGATCGAGGTCGCAGTACATGACATTGATCGGCATGTTCTCCATCATCGACTGCACCCGCGCCGCGGTTTCTTCGGTTTTGAGTTTTTTGCTGACATCCTCCCAGGCGACCACATAGCCGATCAACCGGTGGCTGGTATCGAAGACCCCGTTGATTTTCGTTTCCAGCGTGATGTCGCCGAAAGAAAAAGTAGACAAGTGGGGCAGGGCGTTGGGATTTTTCAGAATGTTTTCAATACGGACCGGGTCTTTGTGAAAACGATGGATACTGCCTCCCAGGAACGCGTCCACCCGCACGCCAAAGGCCTTGATGATATCGTCTTCGATATTTTTCAAGGTCGTGATCGCACTGGGGTTGGCATAAACCAGGTTGAACCGGGTGTCCGCAACCAATAGGTTGTCCTGGGCGCAGTCAAGGATTGCCCGCAACCCTTTGGTTGTGTCGAGAAGGTTTTTGCTGCCAAACATGGAGGCGAAAGAAAATCCATTGCTGGGTGAAACCGCGGTTGCCGTCGTCATACGCAATCTCCTGCACGTGTTTTGTTTGTTATGAAAAGTTTTTTTATCAGCTCAGTGAATCCGGATTGATTTTCTAAGTTCTGTCTCAAAGCAGCAGTGTTCGATCCATTTCAGGTGAATCCGGGAGCCTCTTGTTGTCAATAAAAATTGGAAATTTTTTTTGAAGAGGCATGCGGCGGAAACCCGCATAAAATGGCCTTGAAATAGGAGTTTACCCTGAAATAAATTGTGAATTTGTTCTTTTCGGAGCGGTTGGTCCGCAGGGCTTCAAAAAAATAAGGGAGTTTCAGGCAGGCGCTGTTTTCTATTGGAGCAACTCGCGGTCCTGAAAAACCGCGGGTTGCCTGCGAACCATCGACGTGTCCAGGAATTGTTGTGGAGGAGGGTGTGAAGGGAGTGTGATCCGGCGCGCGGCAGGACGGGGAAAGCGGAGAGTTCAGATCAGGGTGATGTCGCGCTCACGGCGGGAATTTATTTCGCGCATGAGATCTTCGAGAAAACAATTCATCAGGATTTCCTGATTTTCCGACCAACGGGGAACCATCCATTCCAGCCACTCCGTTAAAACCCGGATGTCGATTTCGGTCGGTTCGATGTCTGCATGAGTGGGATGCAGCATTTCCCGGACCAGTTCCAGGAAGAGGAGCCGCACGGATTCCTTCTCTTCTTCGTTGCCGTGCAGCCAGATAGGGTTGAGGTGTTTCTGGCAGGGGTGCATGCGGACCTACCGATCCAGGGTTTTCGGTTGCCTTATTGAAACAAAAAAAACCCTCTCCCACAAGGGAGAGGGCGAGGGGAGGCTTCACCAAACTGAAGTCTGGAGAAGAGGAACCGGAAGTCTGTTACCGGCTGCGCAGATGCATGTGCATGGCCGGGGCGTCCTGCATTACCGGGGCCCGGTAATTCTGGGGAACCGGCTGAATCGGCGCGGCGTTATTGCTGTAGTAATAGTTGTTCTCCTGGTAATAAGGCCGCGGGCTGTAAAAACGGGCCCGGGGTGCCGGTCCGTACCAGCCCCAGGGGCGGTAATTGCCACGGAAATGATGGCGAGGGCCACGGAACGGACGGTTCCAACCTCTGTGTCCCCAGCCACGCCGGTATCCGGCGTTGTATCCATAGTTGAACGCAAAACCCGGGGATCCTAAAAAGATGCCAAAACTGCTGCCGCCAACAGGCTGTACTTTTGCACGAGGGCCTGCGGATGCCTGAGTGGTCAAAGTTGTGAGTGCGAGCAATAATGCTGCCGGGATGATCAGTGCTTTCTTCATGGCAGGTCCTCCTTTTAAGCGCGGTTAAGTTGGATGCGCCAGGAACGCCTTCAATTGTCAATATAGACCCCGGCTCAACTAATGTCAAATTTATTGTTAAAAATATAGATTAATTTTTATTCATTTTTCCCTGTGTTTAATATATAAATAGAGGCCAGAACGATTTGATTTTGATTCTCGTATTGCGGGTTTTTCT
>JAGQJZ010000028.1:24423-32439 GCA_020430445.1 Nitrospina sp. | reverse complement strand
GTTTTTTTTCTGTTTGCTTTTTTGCGGGAGGAGCAAGGGCTGAGCAAGAAACGAAGGCTCTGGAGAATTTACAAAAAAGCAAGGAAGAGCTTTTTCGCGAGGAAATCGACAAGCTGAAAAAAGACAAAAATGTGGTGACGGATAAAGCCGTGAGGGACATGCGGAAGAAGATGGAACCGGTGTTTTTTATTGTGATGGACCCTGGAGGCAAAAAAATTCAAGATCACTTTATCAAGTTGAAGGAAATAGAAAATGATTCGTCCGATCTTGAAAAAGAAAGGAAGATAAATTTTTTTGTTGAACGTCTTTCCCGTGCCGCATACGTTTACCGAAATGCGAAGCAACTGGTGAATTTCATTAATAAGAGTTCGGATGAAACAGGAATTTATAAGGTGAGTGGCAGGAAAGCTATTCACGAGAAGCTTTTAGACGCTAACTATGAGGCGATTTCCAATTGGGTCGCTTGTAAGAATCATTCAGGCACGAACATTTCCAACTGTGACTTGCAAGAGAAGAAAACCATTTTCCCTGGGTTTGATGTTTCACTTTCGAGTCCAACCTTGGGCCAAAAAAAAGCGTACGTTGAAAAGGCTTATATCGCTTCCATGTTTTATGAAGCGGTCAACGCGGGCCAGCTGACCGATGATGAAAAAAAGCGGTGCAAGGCTCTGTTCCGGGATAACAATGACAGCGAACGCTATTGCAGGCCGGAAGGAGACCAGCCGAGAGACGATTGGGCTTATGGTCCTATACCCGCCGGGAGTTCATTGGATCAGTGTGGAGAAGATGAACATAGTAAAAGCTTTGATGATTTTAAAAAATGCGTTGCCTTTCGCCTGACGAAGCAACGCCTGCTCGAGATCGTCGGCGTTCCGGAAGACACGGTCAAGCAAACCTCCATTATCAATATGGACCTCGACTTCTCGGTTCCGGACAACACGTCCCTGGCCATCCTGGGTCTGGGGGAATCCGATGTGGTGACCCCGACTTCACCCCGCGATGTTGATATTCAAATGATCAACGGGTCGGACCGCAACGGAAATTTCATGACCGGTGTTGCTGGAGAACTGAGTCTGGTCCAGATACGCGACTGGTTGGGCATAGAAAATGACCTGAAAAGCTATTCGGAGGGCTACCAGAATGTTTTGCTGCGGTCCAAGATCTCCGGGGCCTGGGCGAAGGGGGTGGAGGACACCGACCGCTCGTCCCGGTTGGCCTTTGGCTTGAACCTGACGCCGATCGACACCGGAGACCCCCGTCTCAACCCGGTTTATCTGGAGTGTATGGCGAATCATATCAATGACGCGGCCACTTCCGAGGGACTGAATCTGAAACTTGCCAGCGATGGAAATGAGAATAATATCAACCTGATGTCCCTAGACGAGGCTCAGAAGGATTTCATTGCTCGCGAATTGGTTGCGGTACAGCACAAGTTGAAGGAAATCCTCAAGAAAACCTATCAAAACAAGGACGGTAAAGTGACCCGTGGACCGGCGGGGCAGCAGGGCCAATCCTGCGAAAAGTTGGCGAAGAAGGCGAACTGGAATGAAATCCGCCTGGATTTTGGAATGGCGCCCTCTTTTGTCAGCGCCAACGGGGATGCTGACCAGTTTGAGCTCCAGGGTGGGGGATTCTGGGCCTCGTTTACCTTCGGGGGTAATCCCTTTAACTTGAAGAAGGGAGCGTCCCGCTTGTTTTCAGGCAATAAGGAGTTTTTCCATTTTAACCAGCTCCAGGACTATAAGGAATCCGCCAAGGCGGCTCAAGAAGGCCCAGAGGGATTTTTTGCCAAATATCCCCTGCAATTCACGCTCCATTTCCGTTACCAGGTGGATCAGCTTGAACCCGTCCGGAATAATATTCAAAACGTTTTTTTCGAGAAAGATTCCCTGGTTGCCGGTGGCAAGCTGGGCATTGGTGATGAAAAATGGCGCCTGTCCGCGGAAGCCCTGTATGAACGAACCATGCCGGATATGGTCATGCCGGACGATGGTTTTTTCAAATATGCGGCCATTGCTGAGGTCAATTTGGGCAAATTTTTTGAAAAACCGCTCGAAAATCTCTGGTTCTCTGCCACGGTAGGCTCCACGGAAGGCAGGCAAACCCAGGCAGATGAGACCTTTGCCCTGGGTAAGTTAAAAATCGCCTTCAATGGGATTCGTGATCTGGTGGGAGGCGGTGATTAGGAAGAAAACGGTTGGGACTCAAATTAACTTCAGTATTTCCAAGGGCAGCCCGGAGGATATCGCCTCAGCAGCCGGCGCGAACCTCCCGCGCCGGTCCGGGGCATTCGAGGACGAATTCGTCGCAGGTCGGCCCGTCGAATTTCTGCCTGAAGTTTTTGAGTCCCGCCGGTTTCTTTTTCAGGAAATCCGTCCGCTTGGCATTTTCAAACGTAATTCGCGCAGACTCTGGTTCGTGCAAATGTTGGCTGTTGTCTTTTCGTGGCGGATGGCCTGTTCGCGGGGCCTGATGCCTGTTCATCGCCGTGATGTATTTTAACGGGACGGTTCACGACCTTTTGAAGATGCCGTTTTACCATCCCACGCTCTCCGAAATCCCCACCTACCCGGCCGAAGAACTGGCGGACATTACCTGATTGCGGAAAACGCCGAACTCCTTGAGTTATTTGGAGCCCGGGTGTTTTCGACACCCGTTTGCCTGACTGGCACTACATCAGTGCAGGGCTAATGGTTACAGAAAAGTTTTAAAACAAACCGTTTGTTGTTGAAAAAACAAGAGGCCGGCGGTTTTGGTGTAGGAGAGAGTTTCACCGCCTGCTGTTGTTCCGGGCGTTGAAGCTGTTTGGCGGCCATTTTTTTATTGAAAGTCCTGTTTGCCCCCACTATATTCGACCTGATCGATTCCCACTTTAAATTGAATGAGGACGGTATGAACAGGAAACTCCTTGCAGGCGTTGCGTTGATTTCTTTTCTGGCCACCGGGTGCACGAGCGTTCCGGATTCTGTGCAGATTGCCGTCAAAAAGGAAGGGGAGGCCATTGACCGGGTGTCCGAGGATTACCAGATTTCCGTCAATGCGTACCACAGTGAGCTGCTGAACCAGATCGACAGGCAATTGGATATGATCTTCACTTACGAAATCCAGAAAATGGCGAAGGATTCGGGTTCCTCCCTCACACCCGAACAGGTTCTTCAATTGGACCAGATGAGGAAAGACCAGCGCAAGCTTCTGCACGAGCAGGCCGAAGAAAAAAAGAAACAGTTTCTGGGCAGCCGCAATCTGAAAGTTTTAAAAGCCGTGCACCAGAAAATCGAAAATTTTGTGGAGTCCAACGATGTCGCATCCGAAGACCTGGGACGGTTGCTTGAAGAGATACGCCCCATGATGGAACAATTGACCGGTTCCTGATCGGATCCGCAGCGACTGAATCCCTTATTCGAGAGGTTTGCCGATATGAACGAAGATGAATTGAAAGCCAAAATCGTGAAGGATTTCCACCGCGTGGTGGCCGATCTGGCGGCGGCGGAAACGCTGGCGGACAACGGCAACCCGTTCAGCCGCGTGTCGTTCACTCCTGAGTTTCTGAGCGCGGAACTCACCAAGCCGATCATGCAGGATGAGGAGTTGAAGACCCTGCTGCAGGACATGAACCAGGCGATCGAGAAAAACGAAACCCTTAAAACCGTGGTCGCTCTGGCGGGCAAGGGATTGAAGCTCGCCGCCAAGTACGCGGTCTGAGCTTCCTGCCGTTGCGGCGTTTTATTGTGTGAAAGGAGAGGGACCGGGTGAGTCAGGCGTTGTTCAGCGCATCCGCCAGGCGGTCCATGTCTTCGGGGCTGGTGAGTTCGGTGGCACAAATAAGCAGGCTGTTTTCAAGTTCCGGATGCCAGCCGCCGAGCGGCAGTCCGGCGAGGATATCGTCCTCGATCAGCCGGTCGCGAATCTCCCGCGCCGGTCCGGGGCATTCGAGGACGAATTCGTTGTAGGTCGGCCCGTCGAATTTCAGTTTGAAATTTTTGAGTCCCGCCAGTTTCTTTTTCAACCGGTCCGCCCGTTTCAGGTTTTCCAGCGCCAGTTCGCGCAGTCCCTTCTTGCCCAGCGCCGACAGCCAGACCGTCACCGCCAGCGCGCACAGGCCCTGATTGGTGCAGATGTTTGAGGTCGCCTTTTCGCGGCGGATGTCCTGTTCGCGGGTCTTGATGGTCAGGGAATAGGCGCGTTTGCCCGTGCGGTCCTGCGTCTCGCCGACGATGCGGCCCGGAATCTGCCGCAGGAATTTGTCGTGCGTGGCGAAGAAGCCGACGTACGGGCCGCCGAAAGACACGGGAAGGCCGAAGCCCTGGCCTTCGCCCACGACGATATCCGCCCCGCGTTCGCCCGGCGGCTTGAGGATGCCGAGCGAAGTCGCTTCCGCCACGGCGGTGATGAGGAGCGTTTTCTTATCCTTGAGAAACGCGCCCAGCCCGGCGTATTCCTCTACGGCACCGAAAAAATTCGGACTCTGCACCACCACGGCGCAGGTGGCGTCGGTCACTTTTGCCTGCAGGGTAGCGGTATCGCTCTGGCCATTGGCCTGCCAGGGAACGTCGATGATTTTGATTTCCGAGCCACGCAGGTAGGTGGCGACCACCTGCCGGTACTCCGGATGCACCGCCGCCGACAGGACCACCTCGTTGCCCCCCTGGACCCGGTGCGCCATCAGCACGGCTTCGGCTAGCGCCGATGCGCCGTCGTACAGGGACGCGTTGGCGAGGCCCATTCCGGTCAGCAGGCCGATGAAGGTCTGAAACTCGAAAATGGCCTGCAGGGTGCCCTGGCTGACTTCCGGCTGGTAGGGCGTGTAGCAGGTGGCGAACTCGCCGCGCAGGATCATGTGATTGACCAGCGACGGGGTGATGTGCCGGTAGGCTCCACCACCGAGGAAAATGGCGCAATCCTCCGGGGTCCGGTTTTTTGCGGCCAGCCGCTTCATGTGCGCGGTCATGTCCGATTCCGCAAGCGCAGACGGCAGTTTGAGCGGTTCGGTCAGGCGGAGCGGTTCGGGAATCGAGTTGAACAGTTCACCAACGTTTTCAATGCCGATGCGTTCCAGCATGGCCTTGATGTCGGATTCGGTGTGAGGGATATAGCGCATAATTGAGCCGGGTGTTATTCCTGTCCCTGTTCCTTGATGAAGGCGGTGTAGGCTTCCGGTGACAGGAGGTCCTTGAGTTCATCCGGGTTCGACAGTTCGATCTCAATGATCCACCCGTCGCCGTAAGGCGACTGGTTGATGAGTTCCGGTTTGGCTTCGAGCTCGGTGTTCGTGCCGGTGACCTTGCCGCTGACCGGCGCGAACAGGTCGGACACGGTTTTGACCGATTCGACCACGCCGAAGGTCTGCTCCTTCGTCAGCTCGGTTCCCGCCGCCGGTTGCTCAACGAAGACCACATCGCCCAACTGGTCCTGGGCGAAATCGGTGATGCCGACCGTCCCCTTGTTGTCCTTGACCCGTACCCATTCGTGCTCGTGGGTGTACAGCAGATCGCTTGGAACCTCCATGACCTCCCTCCTCTATTTTTTAACGTGACTGGGAACGAAGGGCAGCGGAACGACCTGTGCCTGCACCCCCCGGCCCCGGATTTCGATTTCATAGGTTTCGCCGGGTTTGGCCCGGTCCGCGGGCACAAAGCCGAGGGCGATTCCCGCGTTCAGCGACGGGGAAAACGTGCCCGAGGTCACCTCGCCCACGGGTGACCCGTTCCTGAGGATTTTGTAATGGGGGCGGGGAACGCCCCGTTCCAAAACCTTCAGCGCGGAGAGACGGCGGGTGACGCCTTTCTCTTTAGCCGCCACCAGTGCATCCCGGCCGGTGAAGCCGCCTCTTTTGTCGAGCTTGACCACCCAGCCGAGGCGCGCCTCCAGCGGGTGGATGTCCTGCGAAATTTCCTGCCCGTACAGCGCGTAGCCCATTTCCAGGCGCAGGGTGTCGCGCGCGCCCAGGCCGATGGGCTGGATGCCGAAGGGCTCCCCGGCACTCAAAATTTTACGGGCCAGCGCTGCGGCCTCCTGCGACGGCAGATACAATTCGAAGCCGTCCTCGCCGGTGTACCCCGTCCGGGAAATGACACATTGCGAGCCGGACACCGGGCCGCGCTCAAACCGGTAATAACCGATCGCGTCCAAATCAACCGGGGTCAGCGTCTTTAAAATTTCAACAGCCCGGGGCCCCTGCAGGGCCAGTTGCGCGGTCTGGGCGCTGATGTTTTCCACCCGGACGTCAAATCCGTCCGCCTGCCTGATCGCCCACTCAAAATCCTTGTCCGTGTTGGACGCGTTGACACAGAGGAAATAATGTTCCTCATTGTACCGGTGTACGAGCAGATCGTCGACGATCCCCCCGTTTTCATAGCACATGACCGAGTAGAGGATGCCCCCGTCGGTGAGCGTGTCGACGTCGTTGGTGACCAGGCGCTGCAGGTAATCCAGCGCTCCGGGGCCGCGTACCTCGATCTCCCCCATGTGGCTGACATCGAACAGCCCCGCCTTTTCCCGCACGCACAGGTGCTCCTCGATCACCCCGGCGAACTGGATGGGCATGCTCCACCCCGCGAACGGGACGATTTTTCCCCCGAGCTCCTGGTGCAGGTCGATCAGAGGGGTGCGTTTGAGTGTGGCCGGACCGGTCATGGAATCCTGGGGTGTGTTGGGGCGGTGACCACCCTGTATAATCAAAATCATGCCCGAGATCAAGAGCCAATCGCCGAAACCCCGGGAAAACCTCGTTTTACATTTATTGCCCGTTCGCTGCGGGAATCGCTATAATGGGTCTAACTGACTGAACTATGGACGCAACAAACCCTTCAGCGAAATTTGACGCGATTCTGCTGGCCGGTGAGGGTGAATCCAGTTATAAGATCCTTCACCAGCACAAGGCTTTTTTACGCCTTGAAGATAAGTGTATTGTCACCCATGTCATCGAAACTCTGCAACAGGTGGATTCGGTGGGCGGCATTTTTGTCGTCGGGGAAAAGGAAAAACTGGAGAAGACGCTCACCGGCGATGGTATCGACCTGACCCGGCCCAAACCGATCCGTCTGCTTCAGCAGCGCCAGAACCTGTACCAGAACATCTGGCACACGTTTCTGGCCACCCTGCCGCCGGACAGCGGGGACACGCCGCTGGACACCGGACCCTACCGGGACCGGGCGGTGTTGATCGTCCCCTGCGACGCTCCGTTGATCACGCCGTTCGAGGTCGAGAATTTTATCCGGCTGGGAGAGCTCGACCGTTACGATCACGTGCTGGGGATGACCCCGGAATCCAGCCTGCGGCCTTTTTATCCGGGCGCGGGCAAGCCGGGCATCCGCATGGCCTACCTGCACCTCAAGGAGGGCAATTACCGGATCAACAACCTGCACCTGGTCAAACCCATCCGGATAGGCCACCGGGATTATATAGAAAAGATGTACCAGTACCGTTACCAGAGGAACATCCGGAACGTGATCCCGTTTGCGCTCAAATTGTTTTGGAAAGACCAATATAAAGGGTATCATTACTATCTCGGGTTGATCCTGAGCCTGCTGTTTTCCAATCTGAACTGTCCCTCCCTGGTGCGTTATTTCCGCAACTGGGTGCCCCGGCAGGGGCTTGAGGAGTGGATTTCCAAGGGGCTGGCGACACGGTTCAAAAGCCTTGCGGTGCCCTGGCCCGGAGCGGCGCTCGATATTGACAACGAATCCGATTACCATGCGATGAAAGTGTGTTTTACAGAATGGAAAGCCCGCCTGAAGCAACTGGAAACCGGTCCCGCGGACGGTGATTCCAGCCGGAGGGGATCCGGTCCCGGCGCGCTCCTGACCGTTCCCCAGCTCACCAAAACCTGAAGTTGATCCGGCACGACAGTCCCATTACAATGCCCTCCGGCTCACCCCGGCGAAAACAGTTTTCCAGGATTTCCACCGAATGAACCTGAATCACATCCGTAATTTTTCAATCATTGCCCACATCGATCACGGCAAGTCCACCCTGGCGGACAAGCTCATGTTGTCCAGCGGCGCGGTCAACATGCGT
>JAGQJZ010000028.1:0-24325 GCA_020430445.1 Nitrospina sp. | reverse complement strand
CCAGATGAAGGACCAGTTGCTCGACAACATGGAACTGGAGCGCGAGCGCGGCATCACCATCAAGGCGCAGACGGTGCGCATTGAATACAAGTCCGGCGGCGAGCGTTACGTGTTCAACCTGATCGACACGCCGGGCCACGTGGATTTCACGTACGAAGTGTCGCGCAGCCTCGCCGCCTGCGAGGGCGTGCTCCTGGTCATCGACGCCAGCCAGGGCATCCAGGCGCAGACGATCGCCAACGTCAACCTGGCGATGCAGCACAACCTGTTCATCATCCCGGTCATCAACAAGATCGACCTGCCCTCGGCCAACCCCGATGCGGTCAAGGACGAACTGGAGGAAGTCCTGCAGATCGAAGCGTCCGAAGCCATTCTCGCCAGCGCCAAGGAGGGGATCGGCATCGACGATATCCTGCAGGCGGCGGTGGACCGGATTCCCGCGCCGACAGGCGATGCGTCAAAACCGCTCAAGGCCCTGTTGTTCGACGCCTGGTACGACACCTACCGGGGCGCTATCGTGCTGGTGCGGGTGAAGGAAGGCGTGCTCAAAACCGGCGCGCGCATCCTCATGATGGCAACCGGCAAAATCTACGAGGTGGAGGAACTCGGCGTGTTCACTCCGGCTCCGCGCAAGGTGGAGGAACTGGGGCCGGGCGAGGTCGGTTTCGTCATCGCCGGCATCAAGCAGCTCGACCAGACGCGCATCGGCGATACGGTGACCGAAGTGGAACGGCGCACGGAAACGCCGCTCGCCGGTTACAAGGAAGTCAAGCCGATGGTCTTCTCCGGCCTGTACCCGATCGACGGCGGCGATTATGAAGACCTGCGCGACGCGCTCAAGAAACTGCGTCTCAACGACGCGTCCTTCAGTTACGAACCGGAGACCTCCGCCGCGCTGGGATTCGGTTTCCGCTGCGGTTTCCTCGGCCTGCTGCATCTGGAGATCATCCGCGAGCGGCTGGAGCGCGAATACGGCGTGGCCCTGCTGACCACCGCGCCGACGGTCATCTACAAGTGCTACACCACCGACGGCGAAATGATCCTGCTCGACAATCCGGTGAAACTGCGCGAGGTTTCAAACCTCGACCATCTGGAGGAACCGTATGTGCGCGGCACCATCATCACGCCGGAAGAATACGTTGGCAACCTGATCCAGATTGCCATCGACCGCCGGGGCGTGCAGACCAAGATGGAATACCTCACGCCGCAGACCGTGCGGCTGGAATACGAGTTCCCCTTCAACGAAATCGTGCTCGATTTTTACGACGTGCTCAAGTCGCGCACGCGCGGCTACGCTTCGTTCGATTATGAATTTATAGATTTCAGACCGGCGAATCTGGTAAAGTTGGATATCCTGTTCAATGGCGAACTGGTCGATGCATTGTCTTCGATCGTTCACAAGGACAAGGCGTATTTCCGGGGACGCGACCTGACCAAGAAACTGAAGGAACAGGTCCCCCGCCAGATGTTCGAACTCGCCGTACAGGCCGCCATCGGCGGCAAGATCATTGCCCGCGAAAGCATCAAGGCCCTCCGCAAGAATGTTCTCGCAAAATGCTACGGGGGCGACATCACCCGTAAACGCAAACTCCTGGAAAAACAGAAGGCCGGTAAGAAGAAAATGAAGCAGATCGGCAAAGTCGAAATTCCGCAGGAGGCCTTCCTGGCCGTTTTAAGGACCGATGTCAAATAAGCCCGCCGAAGAGACCGCCGGGGCGAAGGACCCGGTCAGCGAGAAACCGAAAAAAGGTACCGTCCGCGAGTTGCTCGAGGCTCTGGTCATTGCGGGCCTGCTGGCGCTGTTCATCCGGACCTTTTTTGTCCAGGCGTTCAAAATTCCTTCGGGCTCAATGAAGGAAACCCTCCTCATCGGCGACCACATTCTCGTCACCAAGTTCAGCTACGGCGTGCATGTGCCGAACGAGATCATCGGCACCGACATCCGCCTGTTCTCCGATTACGTGTTCTTTCAGGATGTTCCCGAACGCTTCGATGTGATCGTGTTCAAGTTTCCCATGGACGAAAGCAAGGATTACATCAAGCGGGTCATCGGTCTTCCCGGGGAGATCATCGAGGTGCGGATGCAGAATGTTTACATCAACGGCAAGAAGATCGACGATATTCACGCCAATCACACACAGGCACCGGACAACATCGAGCCGCGCGACAATTTCGGTCCGATACGGATTCCCGAGGGGCATGTTTTCGTGATGGGGGACAACCGGGAGAACAGCCAGGACAGCCGCTTCTGGGGATTTCTCGACATTCGCAAGATACGCGGCAAGGCGCAGCGCATCTACTGGTCCTGGAAATCCGGCCTCAGCGGCGGCTTTCTGGACGGTGAGGTTCGCTGGGGCCGTATCTTCGACGCGATTGAATGACCGCCCGCCACGCAAACGAGCCGCAGCATCCGGACGAGGTTTTACAGCGCCTGACAGAGCTGTTCGCTCCCGTCCGCGCCCTCGTCCTCGACTTCGACGGCCTGCTGGCCGACTCCGAACCTTTCCACTTCAAGGCCTATAACCAGGCTTTCGAGCGTTACGGGCACAGTCTCGACCCGGAAGAGTACTGGGTGGAGTTCACCTCCCGGGGCACCGGCATACAGGGGGAGATCGAGCGCCATAACCTGCAATTGCCGGTCAGCCCCGATACCCTGCGCCAGGAGAAGTTTGAAGCGTATTCCGGTTTTTGCAACAGCGGCGCCATTCCCCTGTTTCCGGCGGCGCAGCGGTTCCTGCAACTCGCGGGCCGGCATTACCGGCTGGCGATCGCATCCGGTTCCTGGGAGCACGACATTCGCGCCATTCTCGAGCACGCCGGTGCGGCGGGACAGGTGCAAACCATCCTTGGGAAATCGCCGGGTACGAGGCAGGAAAAACCGGCGCCGGATATTTTCCTGCACGCGGCGGAGGAACTGGGCCTTGCGCCCGCGGAATGCCTGGTGATCGAAGACGCGCTCAAGGGGCTGGCTGCCGCGCGGGGGGCGGGCATGCCCTGCCTGATCGTGCGCAACCCGCTCAACCTGAAGATCGATTTCAGCGGGACCGACCTCGTGGTGCCCAACCTGGAATCGGTTGTCGGGTTTCTGGAACACAAGGCATAAAAAAACGGGGAGCCGAGGCTCCCCGTTTGTATTCAGCCGGCAGGTCGCGGACGTTTTATCTTGCGCCCGTTTCCTTGACGCCGATTCTTTTGTAATCCTCGTCCGTCAGCATTAAATTGCCATCACCGCTGCTTCCGGAGGAAGCCGGCGCAGCGCTTGCGGAAGAGGACCCGCCTCCGGAGGACCCGGCGGAACTACCCTGTCCCTGGGTGGCGCACCCCAGACTTGATACGATCAGTAGAACAAGACAAACTCGAATCAGCACATTCATGATGATCACTCCTTCATTTTTCATATGTTGCTGGTGATGAACCTTCCTCCTGGGAAACAGGAAACCCTCCTGGTTTCCTCAAATCAGTTAGAGTGCGTTACATAGATAAAAACAGCATCCGTCACAGGCGGATCGTACGGGACATGGTTGCCCTTGGCAAACAGGGCCCGGATCGTGTGAACGCCCGGACCGAAATCGAGGGTCTTGCACTTGGAACCGTCTCCCATGTGGACATGCTGGGCGTCCTTGGGAATCGGGGAACCTGCCGGAGGCAATTCGGTGTCGATGATCAGGTGATGGTGCCCTTTGCCTTCGTTGACGCCGTTCTTGGCCGGTTCCACGGTATAACCGTTGGTTTCCATACAGATCTCTACCGGTCCGGCCTGGTGGTTGCTGGCGGTGGCGGGTTTGACGATGGTCACACCGGATCCGCCGCTGCTGCCGCTGCCGGAACTGGCGGAGGCCGTGGAACTTTCGCTGTGTGAGGAGGCGCTTCCCCCGCCGTGGTGCATGGTTTCACAACCCACCAGTAATCCTGCCAGTCCGATCATGACAATTCTTGCTATTATTTTCATGAAAAATTCCTTTCTAACAATTGAGGGAGTCTTGAGACATGAGTTGAATAATTTTTTTGATCCCGGGCTTCAGACATGAGCACCTGATTAGAATAGTTTCAGGTCTTCCGTTTTCCCGGGGAATACTTGACTCCCGGTGTCTTTTAAACTCGATATTCCGTTTGCAGAGGATGCCCGATTGCCGTGTTTCGTCCAATTTTATTGTTTTGTAATCGATTATCGGGATAAATTATAATAGAAAAAGAGGTAAAATCAACCAAAGCGGGTAAAATATTGTGCTTCAACTCTCCCGCCCGTCCCCCCTTCGTTGAGGTCTGGCAGGTGTTCTTTTCAAAACCTGACGGCAAAATTCCCTTTCTCTCCGGGCTGATCCTGATCCTGTTTTTCCTGACAGGTGCCGGAAACCCGGACGCAGGCAAGGTGGAAAACCCCTGGCGGCAACTGGACTCCGGTCTATTCCTGGGAGAGTTCCCGGGCCCGGGCGAACCTGTGCCGGGAACGGAGAAATCCCTTAAAATATTGCGGATCGATCCCAAACATCACGAATTCCGGTTGCTCAACGCCACCCATCCGCAAGGCACCGGCAAGCCCATGTCCACCCGGCAGTGGGCGCTCCGGCACAACCTGGTGGCGGCGATCAACGCCAGCATGTACCAGCGCGACAACCGCACCAGCGTTTCTTTCATGAAAAGCGGCGGGCACGTCAACAACACCTGGTTTTCCAAGGACAAGGCCTTGCTGGCCTTCGACCCGGAATCCGAGGTCCTGCCACCGGTGCAGATCCTCGACCGTGACTGCCAGAACGTGAAACGCCTGCGCAAGGAATACCAGTCCCTGGTGCAGAGCATCCGCATGGTTTCCTGCAAGCGCGAGAACGTGTGGGCGCAACAGCCGGGAAAACGCTGGAGCGTTGCCGCTATTGGTGAAGACCGGCGGGGCCGGATCCTCTTCATCCATTCGCGCACCCCCTCCACCGTGCACGATCTCATCGACCACCTGCTGGCGCTGAAACCGGTGGAACTCAAGCGGGCGATGTATGTCGAAGGTGGACCGGAGGCGCAACTGTTTATCAGGTCCGGCAAGGAGGAGATGGAATTTGTCGGCACTTACAGGAACAGCGATCCCGGAGCGCCGGGCAACACCATCGCCTGGCCCATCCCCAACGTGGTCGGTATCGTCAAAAAGGAGGCGCCGTGACGCCGAAGCCCAAAACCATCAAACCGAAAAGCGGCGTGCGCTGCAAGCCGCGGTTCCGCATCACGCGTGGGGAAGACATCGCCCTGGGACCGGGAAAGATCGACCTGCTGGAGGCGATCGAGCGCAACGGCTCGATTTCGTCCGCCGCGCGGGACATCGGCCTGAGTTACAAGCGGGCGTGGGACATGGTCGCCACCATGAACGCGTGTTTCAAGTCGCCGCTGGTGGTGAGTGAAAAGGGGGGCAGCGGCGGCGGCGGGGCGCGTCTGACCGAGCTCGGTCACAAGGTCGCCGGGCTTTACCGCGACATGGAAGCAAAAGCGCAGCAGGCCGTCCAGAACGACTGGCAAATCATCAAAAAACAAATCAAAGGGTGAATGCAAGCCGCCGGATCACTTGACCTGCTTGTAGCGGAAGCAGGTGACTTCGTGGTCGTTCACCATTCCCACGGCCTGCATGAAGGCGTACACGATGGTGGAACCGACGAAACGGAAGCCGCGTTTCTTGAGGTCCTTGCTGATGGCGTCGGACAGCGGCGTGGTGGCGGGAATCTCTTGCAGGTTTCTTCGCTTGTTGCGGAGGGGAGAGCCGTCGACGAACGCCCATAGGTAGGCGTCGAAACTGCCGAATTCTTTCTGGACTTTGAGAAAAGCCCGGGCGTTGGAGATGGCGGACTCGACCTTCAGCCGGTTGCGGATGATGCCGGGGTCGGCCAGGAGTTTCTCGACCTTGTCCGGTTTGAACCGCGCCACCTTTTGCGGATCAAAGTTGGAAAACACCTTGCGGTAGTGCGCGCGCTTTTTCAATACTGTGTCCCAGCTCAAGCCCGCCTGCGCGCCTTCCAGTATCAGAAATTCAAACAGCAGACGGTCGTCGTGGACCGGCACGCCCCATTCTCCGTCGTGATAGGGAATGGAGAGGTCGTTTCGCGCCCATTGGCACCGGTACTTGCGGCTTTCCGTGGGCGAATGGTTGCTGGAGTCTGTCATGACATGCTTCGCGTTGGATTCGGGGCAGGGAATGATCACCCGTGCGTCAGGGTTTCCCAAAAGTGGCGGAAAGCGGCATCCCGGTCCAGCTTTCCCGAGATAAACCGGGCGCCTTCCTGCGTGAGGTGTCCGCCATCGTAGCTGATCAGAAACCCCTCGGGCGTGGCCACGGGGCACGCGGCCGTTGGGCCGCAAACCAGACGGTGTAAATCGAGAAACCCTTCGGGCATGTCCTGTTTCATTTGTTGGTTGACCCGGTAAAAGTCGAGGTCGATTTCTTCTCTCAGTTCAATGATCGCTTCGCGGTTCAGGTCGATTATTTCCCGTGTGCTCAGCGCCGGAAAGTTTTTTCTTCCGACAATTAAAACATTGTTTGCGCCGAGGGAAAAGAGCTCATCCCTCAATGCCCTGGCGTGCCGGCCGGTGAACGCGTCCCACGCGCTGATCACGATGACCCCGTCCGCCTGGGAGATTTTCCGGTTCAGGCCGGGGTCGCCCACCCGGTCGTAGATCGTGCACAGGCTTTTGTCCTTTCTCGCGATGCGGGCGTCCCGTTGTTCCTTGACGGAAGACGGGCTGTTGACGCACTGGGTGGGAAGATAGCTCGCGATCGCGTCAACCTGGTCCAGATAACCGGCCTCCGCCAGGATGTTGTAAAAATCCTGCGAGTAGCTGTCCCCTATCAGCAGCAGCTTTTTCCGAGCGCCTTCGGAAAATCCTTTGCCGCTCGCCTGGCTGTCGTATCGTGAGATGACATACTGGGTGAACGGCTTCTTCTGCGAATCGTCTTCCCCCAGGAACCGCAACTGCCAGTCTTCGAATCGTCCCAACCGGCCGCCGGTTGCCAGGGCCACCGCACTGAATGAAGCAACGCCCAAGGCGGCCGTCAGTACGAAAACAGTCAGTGTTTTCGTGCTGAAGCCTGTTTTTCTGCGGAACGGCCGCTCGATGAGAAAATAACCGGCGATTGAAAGTGCAAATGTTACCGAGAACCAGTCCAGTTTTTCGTGTGGGGGGATGCCCGCCATTTTAAAAAAAACGAAGACCGGGACATGCCACAGGTACAGGCTGTAGGAGAGCAGGCCCAGCCCGACGATCAGTTTGTTTTGCAGAATCCGCGTGGTCCATCCGGAGTTTCCCGCAAACCAGATGATGAGCAGGGTTCCGGTCACGGGCAGGATGGTGGTGAGGGAAGGGTGGGGGGTGCCCTCATCAAAGCACATCACGGAAAAGGCGATCATCCCCAGGCCCAGTCCCGGCGCAACCTTTGCGAGGAGTGGAAGGCCGGGCCGGTTGTGGGCCAGTTCCAGTTTCGCCAGCACGGCGCCTGCCACCAGTTCCCAGCCCCGCGCCGGCAGCAGGTAGAAAGTGAACTCCGGCGCGTCCGGGGTGAACCGGTCCGCCACCCAAAGGGAAAGCGCGCCGAGGATGAGAAAAACGGTCAGGAGGCTTCGGGGGGCGAGCCGGTACAGCAGCAGTACGAAAACGGGAAATAAGATGTAGTACTGGACTTCAACCGAAAGGGACCACGTGTGGAGGAACGGTTTCAATTCGCCGGGTTCGGCCCAGTAACTGTCTTCTTTCCAGAACCAGAAGTTCGATACAAAGGTCAGGGACGAAAGCGCCGAGGCGGCGTACTCTTTCATCGCCTTGGGGAGGAGGTACATCCAGGCGAATGGAATTGACGTCAGGAGGACGGTCAGCAGCACAGGCAGTATCCGTCTTGCCCTGCGCGCGTAAAAATCGCGGAAGGAAAAATTGCCGTCTCTTAACCCCTGGAGGATGATCGCGGTGATCAGGTAGCCGGAGATGACGAAAAAGACATCGACCCCGATGTAGCCGCCTGCGAACGGGTTGAGGTCAAAGAGGGAAAATTCCGCGTGGTAGCAAATCACCGCGAGAACCGCGAAGGCCCTCAATCCGTCAATTTCGGGTCGGTATTCCAGCTTCATCACTGTTTCAGAGTGGTTAGCGGCATGGTAACCGTTGATGTGCAACGAAAGGCTTTAGTCTGTCATTCAGAAGGTTCCCTTTGAATATGTCGTGCGGGTCTTCAAGGCCAAAAGAAAAGGCGAAATTCTTCGTTGCTGCCGCAGCGCCCGGTTCCTCAGAATACGCGTGGGGCGGTTCCGGCAGGATCAGGACGTGCAGGGAACCTCATACTGGCTTGCGCATCGCGGCCGGTTGTCCGGCTAGAAACCCGCTCAAAAAAGTTTCGAGAAAATTTACGGTGCCGGGAAGCTGCCTGTAGCGTCAGCTACTCCCACTTTATTGTAAATAATCCTTTTTATCTTTTATACTCAGTGGTTTATTTTCCTGATAAACGGTAATGCTATGAAAAATACGATGCTAGGAAAATCCTTCAAAATGCTCGAAAAAAAATTGCCGATTGAACACTGATACACAGCACCTTAGTAACCTTGCGGGCTGTGACTCCGAGTATATACCCTCCTACTCCTGCGGTATTGGCGCATCGGCTGGATTGATTTTTTCCTGAGTCTGCGATGCTGCGTTAGGAATATAACCAAGTCTCGAGTGCGGAGCCGGCAAAATCGGATGAAATCCTTTCCTGTTCCAAACGGGTGGACAGGAACCGGCCGGCTGCGAGATCCAGAAACAATCGCTGTTCCTGACCGGTTAACTGTACGGGTAGAGTGCTCAACGGTTCGGGTTCCTGCACCATCCGCTGTTCGTGCGCTTTGAGCGTCGCCAAATCCATCATCAAAGGTTCCAATGTGGCCAGACTGGCGCGCGCATCGCTCAAGATGGACAACCCCCAGGTGTCGATATCGCCCCAATAACCAACGCGTTTCTCCGCCAACCAGGATGCATCCATCCAGCTGACGTTGCGGCCCCCGCCGATCACGGCGATGGTATCGTTAAGATCGGGTAAGGCCAAACCCGATTGAAGATTCTCCACCACCAGGATGTTGGCGGCCGGCAGTTCATGTTGCCGCAGTAGTTCCGCGCTCAACTGAAACAGCGACAAACCCTGATAAGCATGCCGCGTATCCGCACTTAGAAGACGTACCACCGGTACGCCCTGGGCAAGCCCTCTGGGTACGTGGATGCAATCCAGCCAGGGATACAGGCCGCCGGACGCCGCAATCTCTCCATCATGCACCGTATCCAGCAGCGCTTCGATCAGGCCCGAACATGTCTCAACAAACTTGGTATCGGCACCCTGTAACGGTAGCGCACGCAGGTAACCACCCGAGCCGAGCCCTCGATGCAACTGCGGCAACACATGGGCGAGCAATTCAGCATCATTCTTACTAAGACTTTCAACGGCCTCGATGTGCCTGACTAGAACAGGATAAACCTGCGCATGTGGATACTGCTGTAACAGTGGCAGCATGTTCGCCTGCCATCGCGCGGATTGTGCGTTCGCGGACGGACCGCAGAGCTGCGTGAGCTGCTGGAAGTTGCCGATGGTGATTCGCGCGGGCAATCGCTGTTGGCCCAGTTGGCGAAAACTGACCGTTTTCCAGTGCAGAAGGTCCGGCATGGTGAACTTTTTCCAGACTTCGATCCAATCCTGCAGATGAGCCAGGTTCTCCAATGGTTGTCTGGCGTTGGGCGGTTTCAGGGGGATATGTAGTGGGAAATCCCGCTCACCGGTCATCAAGGCCTTCAAAACCGGGCGATTGTCCCAGTACCTTTTGCGTGCCAGGGCCTCGGCCTGCCCCGGCATGATGCCCCACGTAGGAGCTTCCGGCTCAGACATCGCTGGCCATGCCGGGACGGTCTTCAACTTTGATATTCAGCCGCAGCAGATCATCCGCCAGTTTCACCTCGTGTTGCTCACCCAGACGCCGGTCCACTTCCTCCCAGGTGATTTCGCACAGATGGCTTTCGTGTCGCTCCGCATCGCGTTCTACAATCAATAACGCACGGGCCGATTCCCGCGCCAGATTCAGGTTCTTGTACGGGGTAATTAGGTTCACATGGATATGGAGGGCCTTGAAGACCCTTAATACCCGGCGACTGACCGCTTCGGCGGTGTTGGAAAAAGCCTCGTCGAGGAACACGGTGCAATATACCGGCCGGTCATGTCCCTCGGGGGTCAGCACGTAAGCCAGGCTCGCGGCGACGATGGTGCCGGCGAAGGATTCCTTTTCGCCGCCGGATTTTCCACTGGAGGAATCCAGCACGTCACGCGTTTCGCCTTCTTCGAAGTCGATTTCCTCGGCAAAGAACGAAAGTTGATAGCGGGGATCGAGCAGACGTAGGCTTTCGAGCGTGCTGGCCGTGCCGACTGCGCTGGCCTTTTCCAGCATCGCCACCACCGTTTCAAGTTGCTGGAAACGTTCCTCATGATCATCGCTCGTGACCTGGCTCAGCACCAGATTCAACTGCTTCTCGAAATCTTGCACATGCTGGTATTTTTCCCGGCGCGATCCCAGCTTCAGGTAAGAGCCTTGTTTGAACTCGGTACGCGCCAGAACCTGGTTGATGACATCGATGCGCTCGAGTATGTCTTCGCGTTCGCTGTTCAGGCGAGATTTGATCCGTGCCAGTGACTGTGTGGCATGTTTGTTGAGCCGTTCGACGAATTGTTCCACCAGCGCCGGCAAGCCCTCGCTGACCAGTCGATCAAGGTGATCGAGGAAATCCGTTAGACCGGCCAGACCCGTGGGCCAGTCCGCGGTCAACGACTGCCAGCGATCCTTACCTCGAAACGAGGCCATGACGCCGATCGCAGAGTTTTCCGCCTGACTCTTGTCGCTACGCGCCCGGGCCAGTAATCCGTCCAGGTCGCGTTCGATGTTGGACATGATCGTGGATACCCGTTCGAGATCGTCGATTGAAATCGTTCTGACCCGCCCGGCGAGCGCAACACGGCAGGGATCCGAAAGCCCCTTTTCAGCTTCTGCCGCCGCCTCGCTTTTACGGGTTTGGGCAGAGGTCATCGCACTTTCGATGGCGCCGCGCTGACGGGCCAGTTCGATGATTGCATCCGATATGTCCTGCAACGCCTGCTTGGCGGCCTCCCACCCTTTGTGGGCCTCCTCCAGGTCGCCACCGGAGGATTGCAGTCGCTTCAGTTCGTCGTCCAACCGCGTCAACCGGCCGTTCCAGTAAGGCGCGTCGATGTTCTCCCACTCTGTTTCCCTGATCTGTTGCAACAGGCTTTTGCGTTTGCCAAATCGATCCCAGTCCGCCCGCGCCTGTTCCACCTGGCCATTTTCCACGGCCAGACGTGTATTCAGCTCCGCTAGGTGCTCGTTCAACAGTTTTAGCCGCGACGCATTGGAAAATCCAAGTTGCCATTCGTTGTGATCGTCGATGCGCGCCAGATCTTTTTTCTCGAAGCGGCCTTTTTCCTTGTGGATCAGGCCTTCGCGCGTCATGGAAAAGGGCGTGACATCCAACGTCGCGGTATCCGCAACGCAGGACAAGTCGAAGCTCTGCAAATGCTGTTTCAGCCACTCCCGATAACGATGCTGCCGCCACACCAGCTTGCGCAGAAAACCATTGAGGCGAAACTCGGGCATTGGTGCTTTGACCTTCGATTCTCGCACCACCTGAACCCGAACATGCAGGCCGGTATGCCGCGCATTCAGCCATTTGGTGACCATCGAGAAACTTTGTTCAGGCACTGCAAGTGTGGTGCGCAAACCACCCAGGGCGCGTTCGATGGCCCCCTGCCACGACCGCTCTTCGTCCTTGACATCGAGTAATTCGCCGATGAACAGACAGTCCTCGGCAGGCAGGCCGAGCGAGTCGATCAGCTCGTCACGCAGACGTTGATAGGCGATATGAATATTCGAACCGGGCCGTGCGGTGATTTCGGCGATCTCATCGGTGGTTGTCCTGATCTCCGCTTGCGTTGCGCTCAACTGCGCACTGACTTCAGCGAAGCGGTCTTGACTTGCCTTGGTATCGTTCTCGATGGACACCAGGCCCTGCTCCGCCGATACCTGATTTTGCTGGAACACTGACACTTCCAGGGCATCAGACCATTCCAGTTCGTGCGCGGCTCGTTGATAGCGGGATGACTCCTTAGTGATGAACTTCAATCGTTCCCGGGTGTGCTCCAGCTCCTTGTTGAGCGATTCGATCCGATCGCCGCCGAGCTGTAGATACACCTCGTGCCGACGTTCAACTAATCGGTTCGCATCTTCCTTTTCCTGTTCCCGCTGTTTGATGGCGATTTCCAGATCCTGCCGCTGTGAGTCCAATCCTGCGATCTGCTCGACAAGTAAAGCGACCAGCAACTCACCGAAATACACCGGCAGGCCTTGTTTTTCCTCGCTCAACAACCGGATTTCAGCTTCCGCTTTGTCGATCACCGCGTTCAACTCCGGCAATCTGGCGAGGTGTGTCTGCTGCTGCCGCGCGTTGAGTAACTGCGCATGTATTGCCACCAGGTCGGCGAACTCGGCAACTACCTTGCGTGCATCGTCTCGGACGCCGCTGGGCTCCAGCACCAGTTCGCGGATCAGCGCGGTTAGGTCATCGATCTTTTTCAAGCCGAGCGCGCGTGATAGCAAGGCCGGCGCGTTACGGTTCTCCATCATCAGTAGCTTGCGGTACAGCTCCTGGTATTCAGCAAAATTCTCGTCGCAGCAGGTAATCGCTTGATCGGCGCGCAGCCATTGTTTGAGCGCCCGCGCATTGCCCTCGCCGAAGGCATCGAGAACGGACTTCAAGCCGACATTCCTGCGCGCCACCGCGTACACACGTTTGACGTCCGCCAGCGAATTGCTCGCTTGGGTGGTCCAGAACATCGCCAGCAGCGTCAGTTCGCTGCCGTCATCGGTGCGGTAAACGGCCCTCAGCGCGGTAACCACTGCGCCCTCGCGCTTGCTCTTAACGCGCGTAGCGCCGCCATCGTGCGCAGAACCGAAACTGCCGCGCATGTACGACAGTAAGGAACGATCCGCCTTGTCGCCTTGCGCGGCCGCGGCATTGAAGTTCGCCTTGCCCGCCGGCAATAACAGCGCCATCAGGGCGTCGATAAAGGTTGATTTTCCGGAACCGTTATCGCCGGTGACCAGGGTGCCCTCCAGGTCGATGTGGGCGCTGTGCAAACCGTGAAACGACCCCCAGTTGTACACGGACAATTCGCTGAGACGAATCTGCCCCATGGCAAAAAAATCACGGCTGTAGTTCGTCGACTCAGTCATCGTCCTGTGGATCGTCTCGCATCTGTTCGTCAGCCAGGCGTTGATACTCATTTAACATGTGCTGAAGAAATTCGGCAGATACCACGTGGCGAATCAGTGGCGAAATCTCAAAGCGTTCTTCACTGCCGCGAACAACTATCAGGATTCGTTTTTCGCGCATGCGTTTCAGCGAAGTGATCAGTGGTTTGCTGTCCGAGCGAGTGCTGTTGGTCAATGGCAAAAAAGGGCTCAAGCCGGCTTTTATCGTTTCGATATCGATAATGATCTTGTGCTCGCCTTGGGTTTCTCGGTCCTGAAAATACTTGCGCAACACCAAAATCAGCAGGGTATCGTAAAGGGTTAACGTTCGATGGCTGATCAGCCTGACACCCTCGCCATCGTCTCCTTCGTCTTCGGGGTTTTGCGAGTTGGCGATAAACGCGATTCCGTAGCGCTCATCGATGACCAGTCGCAGGTACATATTCTCGAGGTGGTTGCGCAGGGCATCCTGGTAGCGGCAAATCAGTTCGAATAGCTCGCTTTTTTGCCGGGCCAGCGTCGAACCTTGGCGCAACAGATACACCAGCGCGCGGCGGGCTTCGTGCGTCAAGGGTGCCGGTTGATCATCGACCGATGGAGCGGAAGTCGGCGCATCTGCTGACGACTGCTCAATACGGTTGTCCTCATCCACGTTTAGTGGATCGGCCTCGACCGTTACGGTCGACTGCGCCTTGATCAGATTGTCGAAGAAGTCCTTCTCGTGCATAGGCTACAGCGTCAGCTCGTCGATGTTAGCGGGGAACAAATCGGCGCTCATTAAGAGACCGGGAATCGAGGCGCGAATTCGCACACCTTGTTTATCGTAGACTTCGACCAGTTCGGTGGTATTGAGGTCCGTCGCGTGAACGGCCCGGGCCACCCTCATGCAGGCAACCAGTTCTTCCAGCCCCGCCTGTAGCGGTTGGTATCGGGATAACGCGGAAATCGTCATTGGACCATGTCGGCGCAGGGTATCCAGGGTACGCTCGGCGACTCGGCGGATCTGTACCGCTTCCAGGCTGTCGAGTATTTCCATACTTGGCTCGCGGCGATTGGCCTGCTCCTCGACGCCAGAGGTATCCAGGTTTTCGTCAGGCTGTCGCAGATTCAGGCTTTCGGGGGACCGAATTCCGGGTACGCCAACCTGCAGCTCCAGCCGGGTTTGAGTTTTTAGATCACAGCCGTTTTCGCGCAGGGCGATGGCGCTGCGTTCCAGCTCGGACAACAGGCGCATCACCACACGGTTTTCCTGTGCGACGCCACTTTCGATATACCCGCGCAAGCCCTCTTCGGTGCGCCTACGGATGCGGAACACGCGCTCGCTCTCGCATGACAATTCGCGCATCAGCCGGGCAAGGAACTGGCGTTGCGCGGGATTGAGATGATGGGCCACCGGCAGGCTGAGGATACCGCGTAACTGATCGCTGAATTCGGTCGAGCGGTTCTGGTCACACAGCAGCTGAAAAAAGCCTTCGAACGCATTGCCCGCATCGGTATTCGCTAGCAGAATTTCCTTCTCCATCAGTTTGAGCAATACGTTTCCGCGGGTGGAATCGCCTTCGATGATCTGGATTCTCAGATCCTTGTCAATGCGTCGAATATCATCCTCCACGCGGCGAAAATCACCGGTCAGCACCGACGCCAACTGGTAGATCTCGCGTATGCGCTCACGTTGTTCGGTTTCACTGAGCTCCACGCTCACGCCCGCGCGCAGATCGTCTATGCTGTGCTGAATTTCCTGCTGGCGTTGCTCAAGCTGGGCGACCCGCTCGTCAAGATCCGGGTTGACCGCAACAGCAAAATCTCGCACAGCTTCTTGTACGATTCGAAGATGGGAGGCGGAAGTTCCGGCAGCCGGTTCGTCGAGTGTCCGGCAGAACCGTAACGCGGTTTCACTAGCGTCGGTTTTACTCAGCATGTCGTCCATTTCGCGTAGCCAGCCCGCGCGTATCCACTGGTTCAGATAGATGCCTGCCCCGCTTTCGCTTTGCCAGTAACCCAATTCCCGGCCGCGTTTCAGTTCCGTATCCAATGCGATGCGTGCCCGCGCGAAGGGCACTTCATTCCCCTCCGCGAACAGATCGGCAATGAAGGCGAGAATGATGGGGGCATTGTCCGCGCGCAACAGTTTCCAGGTCGCGTGTTCATCCTGTAAACAGCGAAACCTGGCCTGCCAGCCGGAAAAATTCACCAGTCCCTCACAAACAGTGTTGCGAACTGTTCACAACGTTCACTCACATTCGCCTCGATACTGATCATCAGACAGACAGATGTCTCATACCTTAAACTGCGAGCTCAATCCTGATGTTCTTGCCCAGCGCTCTGGCCGCGCGTTCCAGGGTCAGCAGCGTCACCGAAGGATTATCGGGATCGAGCAACCGTTCCAATGCGGAACGGCTGGTATTCATCCGCCTGGCCAGTTGGGTCTTGTTGAGTTTCTGCGCCTTCATCAATTCCTCGAGTTGAAAGGCAAGCGCACGTTTAACCGCGATAGCTTCCGTTTCCGCAAGCACACCTTCCTCTTCCAGAAAATCATCGAAGTTACTGCCAATGTGTTTGCTCATGTTACTTCTCCAGGTTGGCTTTGCGATCTTTAGCCAATTGCAAATCGGCTTGAGGTGTCTTCTGAGATTTCTTGATGAAGCCATGCAGCAAAATCATCTTTTCACCCTTTACTGTAATCAGAATTCGAGCAATACGTTGATCAAGCCGACATCTAACTTCCCATAGTCCGGGCTCCATTTTTCGAACCACTGGCATCCCGATAGGCCAGCCATATTGGACGGTTTTAATCGCACCACCGATTATTCTTTTGTCCTGTTTGCTCAGCCCCTGCAACCACGCGCGAACCGGTTCATTTCCCGATTCCGTTCGGTAAAAAAACACTTCAAGAGGCATATCGGCATCCATGTGAAAAAGCGTATCATATTTGGTACACTTTGCAAGCCTTTGATCATAAAAGCTAGAAATCTGAGAACAAACAACTATGCCGTCCAGAGAGGGAGGAAAGTGGTGTGGATAAGTTCATGGTCCTTCGGGCGCCTGATCCAGTGTGACTTGTACTTGCTCACTAATACCATGACGGGTGCGACATGCATGGCATGGTATAGGCGCGTTACGCTGATCGTGAGTGTGGCGATACCATGATCTATACCATTGGGAAATGGTACTAACTGCTTGCCTGTGCCAGATGATGCCAGACAGATATAAAGATAACTTATTGATTTTTTGTTCTAACTATGGTCTTGATACCTGCAGGTGCCAGCCGGTGTCAGATCTGCGCTACTCCCACTCGATGGTGCCGGGGGGTTTGGAGCTGATGTCGTAGCAGACGCGGTTGACGCCCTGCACTTCATTGATGATGCGGTTGGAGATGCGGCCGAGCAGTTCGTAGGGGAGGTGCACCCAGTCGGCGGTCATGCCGTCGGTGCTGTTGACCGCGCGCAGGGCGATGACGTTTTCATAGGTGCGGGCGTCGCCCATCACGCCGACGGTTTTCACCGGCAGGAGCACGGCGAACGATTGCCAGATTTTCTTGTAGAGTCCCGCCGCCTTGATTTCATCGAGGATGATCTTGTCCGCCAGCCGGAGGATGTCGAGCCGTTCCTTCGTCACCGCGCCGATGACGCGGATGGCGAGACCGGGACCGGGGAAGGGCTGGCGGGAGATGACCTCGTCCGGCACGTCCATTTCGCGGCCGAGGGCGCGGACTTCGTCCTTGAACAGTTCGCGCAGCGGCTCGACCAGTTTCAGGTGCATCTTCTCCGGCAGGCCGCCGACGTTGTGGTGCGACTTGATCACCGCCGAAGGCCCGCCCTTGAACGAAACGGATTCGATCACGTCCGGGTACAAGGTTCCCTGCGCTAGGAATTCGTGTTCGCCCAGGCGCCTGGCTTCTTCTTCGAACACCTCGATGAAGGTGTTGCCGATGATCTTGCGTTTTTGTTCCGGGTCCACCACATCCTTGAGCTTGTCGAGAAAGCGGTCGATGGCGTCGACGACGATGAGATTGATATGGAAATGTTCGCGGAAGGTTTCGGCGACCTTCTGCCGTTCCCCCGTTCGCAGGACGCCGTTGTCGATGAAGATGCAGGTGAGCCGCTCGCCGATGGCCTTGTGCAGCAGGACGGCGACGACCGAGGAGTCGACCCCGCCGCTGAGCGCGCACAGCACCTTGCCGTTGCCCACCTGTTTGCGGATCTGCTCGATGGTGAAATCGACCAGCGACTCCATTTTCCATTCCGGCCTGACGTTGCAGATTTTGTAGATGAAGTTCTGCAGGATGCGCAGGCCCTCCTGCGTGTGCACCACTTCCGGGTGGAATTGCAGGCCGTAGAGTTTATGAATCGGGTGCTCGATGGCGGCGATGGGAGAATTGTCCGTGAACGCGGTGGAGCGGAACCCTTCCGGCAGGCGCGAGATGCGGTCGCCGTGGCTCATCCAGACGGTGGACTTGTTGCGCACGCCGTCGAACAGGTGCGAGAACTCCTTGACCATCAGTTCCGCCCGGCCGAATTCGCGTTCCGGCGCCGGATCGACCCGGCCCATGAGCAGGTGGGTCAGGATCTGCATGCCGTAGCAGATGCCGAGCACCGGCACGCCGAGTTCGAGCACGCGGCGGTCGAGCAACGGGGCTTCGCGTTCCAGCACGCTGGCCGGTCCGCCCGAGAGGATGATGCCCTTCGGAGCGAATTGGCGGATGTTCTCCAGACTCCACGTGCAGGGGTGGATTTCGCAATACACCTGGCATTCGCGCACTTTACGGGCGATGTTCTGGGTGTACTGCGATCCAAAATCGAGGATCAGTATTTTCTGTTCGTGCAGGTCCAATGAATTCTGTCAGGCGATGGGTTGAGTCAGGATTGAAGGTTTATTCAATATGATAGTTGGGCGCTTCCTTGGTGACGATAACATCGTGGACGTGACTCTCGCGCAGGCCCGACGGTGTGGTGCGGATGAATTTTGATTTTTTGCGCAGGTCTTCGATATTGGCGGCCCCGCAATACCCCATGCCGGCGCGCAGACCGCCCAGAAGCTGGTGCACGGTGATCCGCATGCCGCCACGATAGGGGATGCGGGCTTCGACGCCTTCCGGCACCAGTTTGCTTTCGTTCAGCCCCAGTTCCTGGAAATAACGGTCGGAGCTTCCTTTCTGCATGGCGCCGATGGAGCCCATGCCGCGGTATTCCTTGTACGAACGGCCCTGGTACAGGATTTTCTCTCCCGGACTTTCTTCCGTTCCGGCGAACAGGGAGCCGATCATCACCGTGCGTGCTCCGGCGGCGATGGCCTTGGTGATGTCTCCCGAGTGGCGGATGCCGCCGTCGGAGATGATGGGCACGCCCTTTTTCTCGGCGAACTCGCTGCATTTCATCACTGCCGTGATTTGCGGCACGCCCACGCCCGAGACGACCCGCGTGGTGCAGATCGATCCCGGACCGATACCGACCTTGACCGCGTCCACTCCGGCCTTGATCAACGCTTCCGTCCCTTCGACCGTGGCGACATTGCCACCGATGACCTGCAATTCCGGGAAGTTGCTCTTGATCTCACGGATGGTGGCGAGAACTTTTTCAGAATGCCCGTGGGCGCTGTCGATGACCAGCACGTCGAGGCCGACGGTGACCATGTCCTGGATATGCTGCAGGGTGTTGGTCGAAACTCCCAGCGCCGCGCCGACGCGCAGACGCCCCATGTCGTCCTTCGTTGCACCGGGGTACTCGGTCGATTTGAGGATGTCTTTCAGGGTGAGCAGACCCTTGAGGTTGCCGCGGTCGTCAACCACCGGCAGTTTTTCAATACGGTTTTCGTGGAGGACGCGTTTCGACTTGTCCAGCGTGGTCCCTTCGGAAATCGAGACCAGGTTGTCCTTTGTCATCAGCTCCGAAATCTTTTTCAGCATTTTCGTTTCGAAACGGATGTCGCGATTGGTGAGGATGCCCACCAGCTTGCGGTCTTTCGTGATCGGAATGCCCGTGATCTTGTACTTGTCCATCACCTCCAGCGCCTCGCCCAGGGTCTTGTCCGGGTCGAGCGTGATCGGGTCGGGAATGATGATGCTCACCGACCGCTTGACGCGGTCGACCATCTTGCGCTGAACCTCCGGCGGCAGGTTGCGGTGGATGATGCCGATGCCGCCCTCCTGCGCCAGCGCGATCGCCAGGTCCGACTCCGTCACCGTGTCCATGGGAGCGGAGACCAGCGGGCATTTGAGCTGTACGGTCCGGGTGAGCTGGGTGGCGATGTCCACGTCCGACGGCAACACCGAGGAATACGCGGGCAAGAGCAGCACATCGTCGAAGGTCAGGTAAAGTTCGGGTTCCTGTATTTTAGCCATAAGGTTGAATCACAATCGAATGGAAGGGGTTTGGATTGATGGCAGGCGCGAACCTGTTATCTGGCATCATAGCACGGTCCCCCCGCCCGATGGGAAGGTAAATTTTTGGGTTTGGAGCGTTATTGCAAGCCCTGTCCCCGGGGGCTTCATGAGGGGTCGGGGAACGGGTGAGATTCGCCTGGGATCAAATATGACGCGGGAAAACCCTCCGTATCGGGGATGTGCGTTCCGTTACCGGTCCAGGGTGCCGGGGGCTGCGGGAACCGTGACGCGGTCGTTTTCCCCGGTCTGGAACATCAGGCGGAACGTGCGGCACAACTCATCCAGCAAGGGGAACTGGCTCAGCAGTATGGATATTGCTTGCTGAAAATCATCGATAGGGTACTCCGCCCAATTCTAGCGGCGGGATACGCGCCTGACAATCACATTTCAGGCCCGTGGGTTGCCGGGCGGAGTGAAGAACCTCGTTTTTGACTTTTGTAAAGCCCGCTTTGATAAAAAGAAAGACCGTGGGAGAATAAAGTAACTTTCCATCATCTGAGAGGTTCTCCATGCGCTCTTTTATTGCGGTATGTTTTGCCCTCGCTCTTCTTTCCGTCACTCCGGCACGGGCCGGGCTTTTTGACGACCTGCTCGGCGGACTCTCCGGCAAATCGCCTTCCGCGCCGGTGGACCTTTCGCTGGAAAAAATAATTTCCGGTCTGAAAGAGGCGCTGGAGGTGGGCACCGGCAACGCCGTGAACCTGCTGTCCAATCCCGGCGGCTATTTCAAGGACGAAGCGGTGAAGATCCTGCTGCCGGAGAAAATCCGCAACATGACGGACATGCTCCGGCAGGTCGGCTTCAACAAGCCGGTCGATGAATTCGTGCTCAGCATGAACTCCGCCGCGGAGAAAGCGGCGGACAAGGCGGGGCCGATCTTCGTCGATGCGATCAAGCAGATGACTTTTGAGGACGCTAAAAAGATTCTCGACGGGGGCGACACCGCGGCCACCGATTACCTCAAGGAAAAGACCAGCGGCAAGATTTCCGATGCCTTCCGTCCCATTATCAAGAGTTCGATGACTGAGGTGGGGGTGACGAGCGCCTACCAGACCCTGGTCGACAAGTTCAACGCCATTCCGTTCATGCAGGCCGGGTCGTTCGATCTCGAACCTTATGTGACGCAAAAGGCGATGGACGGTATTTTCCTCAAGGTGGGTGAGGAGGAAAAGAAAATCCGCGCCAACCCGCAGGCCCGCGTGACCGACCTGCTGCAGGAAGTTTTTAAAAAGTAGGTTGTCCGGGTCTGTTCAAAGCCCTATTTCGATTTTTTTCTCAACCCTTCGGGCAATGGGGTGAGTTCCCCCTCGCCGAAGCCCTGTTGCTGCGCCAGCGCCTTGATGTTGGCGATGCGGTCCTGGTCCGCCGGGTGCGAGGCGAAGAACTTTTCGACCTTGCCGAGGTTGTGTTTTTCCGACATGGTCTTAAAAAATTGCGTGGCGCCGGAGACGTGGCCGTATTTGCAGTTGAGCGCCTGCAGGCCGAACGCGTCGGCTTTTGATTCTTGTCCGCGTGAATAGGCCGTCTGCGTCAGGGTCAGGGAGGCCTCCATCCAGTTGTTGAGGATGTTGTTCGGGCCGAGGACGAGGGTGGAGATGACCATCAGGACAAGCGTGCGCCCCACGCCCTTGAGGTGGTCCCGGTTGTGGAAGTGGCCCAATTCGTGGCCGAGCACCATGGCCAGGGCGTTTTCCGATTCCATGATGTCGAGCAGTCCGCCGAAAACGATGATCGTGCCGCCGGGAAGCGCCACGGCATTGATCATTTCATCGTCTACGGCGTAGACCTTGAATTGTGCGGGCAGGCGGGTGCAGTTCCTGTTGAGGTCGTTGACCATCCGCTGGAGGATCGCCGAGCGCTTGTTTTCCCGGCCTTCCAGGGGAATGTCGAATTGGAAATCACCGAACACCCTGTTTTCCATCTCCGCGTCCATGCGCTCCACCGCCCAGTCGACGGCAAGCCCGAGCAGGACGTAGACCGCGGTGATGATCCCCAGCAGTCCGGTGAGCAGGATAACAAAATCCTTCAGCGGCGATGAATCGGTGACGTTGACGTTTTCGTCGGGAAGTCTGGGGACGTATTGCACGCGCTTCAACCCGCTTTCAGCAGGGCCGTGCCATAGGCCAGCACCTCGACGCTGCCCACGGCGCCGCTGCCGGTGCCTTTTGAGATGGACGTGGTTTCGATGCGGACATTGAAAATCTGCAGGGCGAAGGGTTTCTGTTCCTTCATGCGCAAAATGGCTTCGCGCCGGGCGCGGTCGATGAGGGATTCATACGCCGTCACGTGTCCGCCGAAAATATTCTGCAGCCCGGCCAGCATCATCTTGAAGTAATCCACCGAGATGACCACCGAACCCGAGACCAGTTCCATGCGGACGTTGCCCGGTCCCACGCCTAAAGGCCGCCGCGTGGTGGTGACCGGCAGTTTCAGGGTTTTCTGTTCCCGCTCGCGGATCGAGGTGTAATGCATTTTCTCGGCGATTTTGCCGCTGACAAAACCGACGGCGGTCAGGATGACCACCATGATGAGTGTGTCCATGCCGGTCTCCTCAGTTCAGGGTGACGGCGGTGCCGTAGACATAAAGTTCCGCCGCCCCGGCGGCGACCGACGAGGTGGAAAACCGCACGTTGATGATGGCGTTCGCCCCCATCTGCCGGGCCTGCTGGATCATGCGCTCGATGGCTTCCTTGCGCGATTCCGTCAGCAGTTCCGTGTAGCCCTTGAGCTCGCCGCCAAAAATGTTTTTGATGCCGGCCATCATGTCGCGGCCCAGATGCTTGGCGCGGACGGTGGATCCGGACACCATTCCGTGATACTGCGTGATGGTCCGTCCCGGAACGATCTCGGTGTTGGTCATGAACATGACGCCCTCCTCTGTGCAATGTGTTTTGGGTGGAATTATTATACGCCAAAAAAAATCGGAACAAGGGAATTCGTTGCGCCCGGAGCCCCTTGTAATCGTTTCATCCTTCCTGATACTCTTGAGACATGAGCACATCTCTTAAAATTGCAATGGGCCACGCGCGGGGCCTGGTTTTTCAGGACCTGCAGGCCACCAGAACTGGAAATACCGAATCCGGGATTTCCATGAAGAAGCGTTCTTCGGTTTTTCTCCTGGCAGCCTTTTTGTGGCTGGCTCTCAGCGGAGCCTGCGGGGCGGCCAACCTGGCCCTGCAGGAACGCGACGAGTGGGCGGGCACTTATTTCAAGGGACGGAAACTCGGCTTCACCCACGCCCGGGTCGACCTCCAAGGCGATGAGGTGGTGGTGCACACGCGCGTGTTCTTTCGTTTGAAAGCGGGAGGGGCGGAGCAGTCCACCATCATCACCCAGGAAACCCGGCTCGACCGTCAACTGCACTTGAAGGAATTCTCCCTCCTGCAGGAAGTCATGGGCAATCGGCAGCGGGTCCTGGGAAAACTCAGGGACGGCCGCCTGGAATACGAGGTCACCACCACCGGTTACCAGAAAACCAAGTCGATGCCGTACCCTGCGGACGTCATGCCCGCGTCCACCGTCTGGCTCAACATGCTCGACCGGGGGCTGGCCGTTGGGCAGAAAGGCACCATCCGCCTGTTCATCGAACCGTTCCAGATGATCGTTCCCATGCATTATGAAATCCTGAGGCGCGAATCGATCCTGCAGGAGGGGAGGAACGTTAGCGCGTTTGTCATCGAACAGGAATACGCCGGGATGAAAAGCACTCTGTGGGTGTCGCCCGGGGGAACGGTGATTAAGGAAAGCACCCTGCAGGGGTTCGAGTCCCGGCAGGAGACGGAAGCGGTTGCCCAGGACCTCGGGCACGAGACGATTTCGGTGTCCAATTTCATCACCCTGAGCCTGGTCACGCCGAACCGTCCCATTGCGGACCCGACAGAAATGGAGTGGATGAGGTTCAGAATCGCTCCCCTGTCCGGGCCGGATTCCCTGCCGCAGGACCAGCGGCAGAAGATTTTGAGCCTGGAACCGGAAGGCTCGGGCGGGAAGTTCCGTGCCACGGTGGAAATCCGGCGGGAGGCGGCCCTCGAGTCCAGCGCCGAGGTCATCCCGGTGTCCACGGTGCCCGACCCCGCCCTGCTGGAGGAGACGGCGGAGATTCAGGCGAGAAACGGGCTCATCCGCGGGCAGGCGCGCATGATCGTCGGCGAGGAGAAGGACGCCTGGCGGGCGGCGCTGAAAATCAACCGATGGGTGCACCGGAATATTCAAAAGGTGCTGGTCGATTCCTTCACCGCGCTCGATGCGCTCAACAGCCGGCGCGGTGAATGCCAGTCCCACACCAACCTGTTCACCGCCCTGGCGCGGGCGGAGGGCATCCCCACCCGGGTTGTCAACGGTCTGGTCTACTCCAGGCAGTACAAGGGGTTTTTGTACCACGCCTGGCCGGAGGTGTTTGTCGGCGAATGGCGCGCTCTGGACCCCACCTTCGGGCAGGACGCGGTGGACGCGACCCATATCAAGCTGTCGGTGGGCAATTACGACGGCGCGATCAAACTGATGGAGTTTCTCGGCCAGGTGCAGGTCGAACTTTTGAACCCTTAATAACAGGTCTTTGTTTTTGACTTCAGGGGTTCGAGTTTCTCCCCCGTCCCCGAAGGGGGCTGGGGGCTTCTTCCTTGTTTTTTCCCAATGATTCTTTTGTGAGTTTCGAGTTTTA
>JAGQJZ010000027.1:5229-32774 GCA_020430445.1 Nitrospina sp. | reverse complement strand
GAAACACTCACCATCAGTCGCGATGAGTTCCTCAACACCATGCAGTCGCGCGGCATCGGCATGGCCGTGCATTACCGCGCCCTGCACCTGCAACCTTACTTCCGCAACCATTTCGACTACAGCCTGGAAGATCTGCCGCTGGCGTCGAGCTATTCCGAACGTCTCGTCTCCCTGCCGCTCTACCCGCGCATGACCGAGGCGGACCTGCATCGCGTCATCGACACCGTGCAGACCGTCATCCACGAGCACCGGCGGTAACGCACAAAAGCCTGTTCTCCGCTAGGATCGCGGATAACCCTTCACAAAAGTCGCGGCAAAGTTGTAGACTGTCTGTATGAACCTGGTTCTGGCTTACGGCTCATTGATCGAGCTCAACTCACGACGCAACACGGCCCCGTGCGCGCAGACGGCCTGGCCGGTGGAACTTCCCGGCTGGGGGCGGAGTTGGTCCGCGCAACCGGAGACGATCGGGTTCGCCACGACTGTTCTTGGCGCCAGCCGCAAAAAAGATTCCACCCTGAACGGCGTCGTTTTCTACGCCACGGACACGGAACTGGGATCGTTGAAAATCCGTGAGCGCGACTACGCGATGGAGCGGGTTCCCGTGGCAGACCTCGTCTGGCTCTCCGAAAAACCGAAGACCCTGCCACAGGCGTTTCATATTTTCATCTGGTCCCCGGACAAAGAAAAAGGCCCCACGCCGGAACGCCCCATCATCCAGTCCTACATCGACACCTGCCTGACCGGCTGCCTGGCGCTCGACCGGGACCTGGAAAACGCCGACTGGTGGTTTTCTCGCAATTTCATCCGCAATACCGGCGGCTGGTCCCGCCACTGGGTGAACGACCGCATCTATCCCCGGCGTCCGCACATCCACGTCAAGGACGCGCACCTGATCGACCGGCTCCTCTCCGAGGAACGCCCGGACGAATTTTCCGCCATCACGATTGAATGAAGAGGCTTCGTCCTTCCTCTCAAGAGGACAGACGTTTCATTTCATTCCCGGCTTTTCCCAACAATAATCGTCGTACCAGTCCTGCGACAGTATTTTTTCGATTTCATAATCATCATCGTCATTCCTGGCGCGGAATATGGGCAACGACAATTTCTGTGCGAACATGCGGTCGAATTCCAGAAACAGGTTTCTAATTGCTGATGAAACCCTGTCAGGATAAACATCAAAGCACACAAGCTCCTGTTTTTTTGAAATGACGATCAATTGGCGGCCCAACACCTTTCCCTGGGAGTCCCGTGCATACAAAACCTGCTTGTTGATATCGAGCAATACAGTGGCGGCATTGAACGTGTAATTGCCTCCCAGGCCGAGGCAGGATCCCACATAGGTTCCCATCTTTAATATTTCAAGCGGGTTTTGTTCAATCTCGATCGTGACACAACCGGGTTTGCCCAATTCGCGCCAAAGGGTCAGCCCCCCTTTCCAGGCCTCGAAATTCAATTTTGAATTTTTCTTCAGCCAGGAAAGTGTCGCAGGGTGACGTTCCACATGATCCCAGTTTCCATTGAGGTAGGACCGGATGCATTCCCTCAGGGACCGGCGATTATCATCGATCCAGCACATGACCTGAAGCGCGTGTTCCCAGTCTTCATTTTTGGGAGCCTGACCAAAAGGTTTTTGCAAGCGTTTCCAGATGAGGTGATCCAGTGTTTCCAGAGACATCAAGGGTATTTTATCCTTGAACTTTTCAGTGTATCCGGAGATGCGTGCTGCCGTCAGGGGAAGAGCCTCCTCAAAATGCTGCCGCAGTTTTTTCGGAACGGGATTCAGCAGGCTATCCGGACATTTGTTTTCAACCAGGAGGTAAAGCCTCTTTGGAGAAATTTTTTCCACATCGATTTTTCGGAGGGGATGGCGGCCCATTTCCCGCATGACCTGATAGCGGATGTAACGGGGCAGGGCTCCCAGCTTTTTGGTGATACGGCAAAAAGCTGAAGGGAATTTAAGAAAACCGTCGAGGGCCATGTGGATATCCATCCGGCAAAGGGATTCCATTCCGTAACGGAGAAGGCGGCCCTGATTGTTAGACCGGCAGGCTTTTTCCAGTCTGGAAAAGCTGGAATTGGGCCCTTCCAGCAAGTCTTCAACGCGGTTGCTGGGAACGAACAGCAATAAATAAAAAACAGCGCGGATGGCGGCGTTTCCCTTTCCAAAAGGTGGCCGACAGACCCGTTTCAGAAACCGGGTCGCCAGAGGCAGAATTCTTTTTAATTCCGATCGCGTTTCCAGGGCAATGACAACGTCAAACAGATTGGAAAAATATTCTGCGTGATACTCCCCGGGTATTTTCATCAAGGGATCGCTGAGAGCGCCTATCTGGCTTAAAAGGTAATTCCATTTATCCAATTCTTTACGATTGGCCGGATAAGGGGGCCGGTTCTGCAGGATAAATTCCAACAGCCCGTAGATTGTTCGTGGCGGATAGCCGGTCCACTCGGTCTGCTTCAACTGCTTTACCAGGCCAGGCGCCTCTCCGCAGGCCCGCCACAGGAGGTAAAAGGTGTAACCGTTGAATTCGTTAACAGACTTCACATAATCAATCAGGCCGGAGATCAAGCGTCCGGGGTAATCCGAACAGTCTTTACGGGGATAGGAATCCAATTCGAAATCAAAACGGCAGGCGAGGTTCAATCCCTCGCCAAGATACGCCGGTGACAGCCCATCCCTCATCCCCCACACCACCGTGGTGCCTTCACTTTTTAACTTTTCATCTGCAACTTCGTTATAGAGTTCGGTAATTTGCCTCCGGCCGGCGGCGTCAAACTCCTGTTTCCATATTTGAGAATGATTAACCAAAACAGAAAACGACTTACGATGCGAAGGTTTCAACCCCGCCATGCATTGCCCCCAGGCCAGAGACTTTTTTTCTTCTGAAAGAAAAAACATCCGGCTGATGCTAATCAACAAGCTCCGATCCCTATCCACCCTCAAATCATAAAAAAGTCTCAGACAGGCAAGCACTTCTTTCCAGGTCAGAAACCGGCAAACGGGCAGCCAATACTTGAGGAAATCTTCCGGGAACGCGATACGGCACAACCAGGGCGCATCCTGAAAATGGGCTTTGAGATGCAGGCCCAAGGCATTGAACTGTTGAGGCGGACCACCGGCAAAACCAGGGATTTTTTTCCATCTCCTCTCAAGCAATTCCATCGCCCGAGGCCATAAAGGTTTCCAGGCCCCGAGAATAGCGCGAATGTTTTTTCCATCGCAAAGGTAGGGCTGCAGATTGAGCAACAGGGTGGGTTGTTTCTTTTTTTGACGACTGGCACCTCGCGGATGGGCAGCCGTCCGCTTGGTTATAGGATGAGGATCGAAAATTTTCAGGATCGGCGGCGCGGGATCGGCCGGTTCGAAATAACCGCTGGTGCCAATCAGTACCGTTAAAAAATCAGCGACAGTCGATTCATTCCAAAGTTCAGCCCTCTGCAGGTTTTTCCAGGCCCTGAAGACAGGTTTGAATTCCGGCAAACCCAGGGCGTCTTTTTCCTGGAAATAATACGGTTCAATTTCATAAAGGGCATCCAAATCCTTTAATGTAATTTTTCCCCAATCCTTCCAAAGGTGAAATTTCAACTTATAACGAATCGCCCATAATCCAGATGAGCTACGGAATAAAACGAACGTTTTACCCCGCATCAACCTTCCTTTTGGGCGACGAGGAGGTAGCGGGTGGAGGGGCAGGTGTCGGCTTTGGGACCGAGCGGTTGCAGCGACACGGCGTCGTAAATGTCCACCGGGCCGCGGAACGCTTCTTCAAACTTTTGCCTCAGGCGCCAGACGGGCGGGAGGAAGCGCAGGTGCTTGCCTTCGTTGGTGATGAGCATCCGGCCGCTTTGCCGGCTGACGTTCAGGATCTCGCTGCGCTGGAAGGTGAAGTTGCCCTGCTCGATCAACTCCGGATTCCTCAGCGAAATCACGTTACCGCTTTTGGAACGGATCACGTGCGGGTACACGCGAACGTGGTCCGGCGTGATGAAGTCGCCGACGAACAACCCTCCAGGCCGCGTGATTTCGGCGGTGACGCGCAGCGCTTCCTCGCACTGATCCGGCGAGAGGTACTGGAACACGTTGAGGCCGCAGTAGGTCATGTCCCATTCCTGCCCGCGCAGCGACAAAATGTCCTCCGACCGCGCGGCAATGCGGCGCGAGGCGACTTTTACCATGGCTTCGGACTTGTCGATGCCGAGCAGGCGGTCGGCGGAAATACCGAGTTCGCGGATCATGAACTCTTCCACCAGCCCGGTGCCGCAACCGATCGAAAGCACCCGCGTGTGGGCGGTGTCGATGGCGTACCGCTTCACGGCAAAGCGCAGATAAGCGGCGATGAACTCCTCCAGGCAGGGTTGACCGACGACATCGTCGTACAACTCGGCGTAGGTGAAAAACGGGTCGCCCGACTCCTCTTCGATGAGCAGGCGCTTCTGCAGCGAAGCGGCGGAGATGAGTTCCTGCCGCAGCAGGTTCCAGTAGCCCATGTCCGTCATGTGTCCCGTGGCCGCGTTCACCCGGCCGCGCAGGTCCGCCTCCAACCGGCCCCAGTTTTCAAGCGCGGTCATCTGGCCCATGCGCTCGCTGATCTTGTCTTCGATACCCGGCGCGGTGGTGTCCGCACGGCGGATGCGGTCGAGCCGCCGGATCATTTCAACCTGATCGCGCAGGCCGGTGAGGAAATCCGGCTCCGGAGCGGGTTCGCGTTTCTTGATCTGGTTTTCCGCAAGCAGGTAGAACACCCCGCCGTCGGTGCGTTTGATGGTGCTCTCCACCAGATCGTACACGCGTGCGTCGGCGGTGATGCCGTGGTTGCGGCCGTAACAGCCATATAAATGGAACGTGAGAAAGCGGGTGTTGGACGGGTTGCCCATCTGATGGATGAGTTGATTGCCGACGGCGACGGCGGTCCCGGGTTGCACCGGCGCGCGCGAGAGCGTGGTGATCTCCCCGTCGCACACCATGAACACCGCATGTTCCGCCGGGCCGAATATCTGCACCGCGCCCCACTGCGTGTACCCGTGATCGTGGATGCCGGAAAAATCGCCCAGGTTCCAGGACATGCACATCATTTCAAAGCACCCGCCGTCGTAGACCATCTTGCGGCCATACCCGTCGGCAACGGGATGGTCGAAGTCGGCCCAGGGTTTGAGGTCCTCTTCCTTGAGTCCCGCCTTGATCAGAAGCTCCTGGGCGAGGCGCGGGGTGAGATCGGTTTCGGCCTCCAGGGCGCGGATCAAGTCCTGGATAGCAAAGGGCAGGCTGTGTTTGTTGACCACGGCGTCCATACGCAACTCACGGTTTAAAGTTCATGGGCAGGACCTCCTTCTATATAATATAGGTCAATATTCTCGGAGTGTCCTCACCAATTTTATTGAGCGCCATGGCAATCTGGAAAAAAATTTCAACGTGGGTCCCGTTCGGCGGCGGAACAACGCCTCAGAAAGGGGATACCCCAAAACCGCCCGCCGGCGAAGCGGTGAAGCAACCGCTCACACCGCAGATGATCGAAAACCTGAAGCGCGAGGTGGCGCGGTATGACGACATCCTCAAGGTCAAGCCCGAGGATCTGGAAATCCAACTGAAGCTGGGCGAAACCTGGATGAAGCTCGAACGTTACGGCGAAGCGCTGAAACCCTTCAGGGCCATTCTGACCGCGCGGCCGGACCACGCATCGGCGTTGTTCCACATCGCGGAGTGCTACATCAACACCGGGCGCGACGAACAGGCCCTCGAAGTACTCGAGACCGCGCGCAAACTGAACCCGGAAAGCCAGGCCCTGGTCCGCATGCTGGCCCAGGCCCACACCAACCTGTGCGTCACCTACGGCAAACTGCGGCGCTATGAGGATTCGACGCAGCATTTCAAGGAAGCCCTCGCGCTGATTCCTGATTTCGGCCCGGCGCACCTCGCCATGGGCCTCAACCTGCTCCAGCAGGGGCGTTACGACGACGCCATCAAGATGTTTTTAAAAACCATCGAACTCGACCCGAACCTGTTGGTGGAGGCGCACCATCACTTGGCACGGGCCTACGCCAAAAAGGGACAGATCAAAAAAGCTTTCAAACATTTCAACGAGGCGATCCAGGCCAATCCCAAAGCGGCGGTGGTGCATCAGGATCTGGGCGAATTCCAGTTCAAGCTGGGAAAATTTGACGAAGCGGTCACCGCGTTCGAAAACGCGCTGGCCATGAGCCCACGCCTCACCGCCGATGCCTGGTTCAAGCTCGGGATCGCCCGGGTCAAATTGAACCGCACCCGCGCCGCCGAGGAACCCTTGAGAAAAGCATTAGAACTAACACCGGAAAACGAGCAGGTGCAAAACGGGCTCACCGAGGTGCTTTTCCGCATTCATCAACTCGACCGCAAGGAGGGCCACGGGCAGGCCAGTTTCCAACTGCTGCGGGAAGCGGTGCGGATCAACCCCACCCATGCCAAGGCCCAGCTCGCTTTAGGCGTTTTATACGATCAGAAAAGCGACGGCCAGAAGGCCATCCGGCACGTTCTGTTCGCCAAGAATTTTTTTCTGGAACAAAAAGACAAGGAAGGACTGGCAAAGGCGATCAAACTGCTCAACGCCCTGTACCCGAAATATAAACTCACGCCCGAGGATTTTGAAAAACTCATCATGCCCTCCCGCTCCTAGCGGAGGGCAACTTCTTGGCACGCAAAACTCCGTCAACGAGTTTTCATGCAGAATCCTGCGCTCTTTCACCATCGCCGTACGTTCCTAGCGGAGGGCAACTCCTTGGCACGAAAAATTCCGTCAACGGGTTTTCATGCAGAACCCCGGGCTTTTTCACCACCGCAACCCACGATAGGTTTTACTGCCGAGCCATGCCTGTGGGCCTTATAAAAAAATTTGACCGATTTCCACTTTTGTCTGAAACTGACTTTTTCTGAAAAACCGCCTATTCCGGCACAGCGTTTGAAAGCAGGACCGTTCACAAGAGAAGATCACGAACAAACTGTTTAACGGATGAACGCCCCGTCCGCCAAAACACTGAACCTCATGAAGATACTCATTGTAGAAGACAGTTCGACCATACGGAAAATCGCCGCCAGAGAACTGACCGACGGCGGTTACGAAATCGTTGAAGCCGCCAATGGCGAAGAGGCCCTGCACCACCTTTCGCAAAACGCATTCGACCTGATGACCCTGGATATCGAACTGGGAGAACTCAACGGGTTTGATGTGCTCGAAAAAATAAAGTCGCCGGAATTCGCGCGTTCACTGGTGATCCAGTTCACGCCGCCGCCGGTCGTCTTCCTCACCGGGATGGACTCCCTCGAAGTCCGCCGCCGCGGATTCGACAAGGGCGCGATGGATTTCATCACCAAACCGTTCCTCAGCGGAGAGTTGCTCCGCACGGTCGACAACATCCTGAAACCGCAGGATCGCTACCGGGGCATGGACGTCCTCATCGTCGATGACAGCCCCGCCGTCCGCAACATCGTGGGGGACATTCTTAAAAAAGAAGGCATGAACACCCACCTGGCGGAAGACGGCCAGCAAGCCTTCGAATACGCCCGCGAACACCTCAAGGACCTCGACCTGATCATCACCGATATCCACATGCCCCACATGACCGGCATCGAACTCTGCGACAAGGTCCGCAAGGACCTGAACCACAAGGGCATGCCGATCATCGTCCTGAGCGCCGCGTCCGACCAGAAGGACATCCTTGAAGTGTTCAAGGCAGGCGCATCCGACTATCTGAACAAACCGTTCGCTAAGGAGGAACTGCTCGCCCGCATGCGGGTCCACATGGACCTCCGGTACACCAACCGCGAGCTGTCGCGCAAGGTCAGCCAGCTCAAGCGGCTGGGAAAAATGAAGGACGATTTCCTCGCCGTCTGTTCACACGACCTCGTCGGTCCACTGGGCGCCATCCGGGGGTTCGCCGACCTCATCGACCTCACGCAACCCGGGCCGGAGCAGACGTCGCAATACACCCTGCAGATAAGGAAATCGGTGGACTATCTGGTGACTCTCGTCCGGGAGTTGCTGGACATCGGCAGGATTCAGGCCAGCAGTGAGGAAATGGAAATGGTCCTTCTGGACATCGCCAATGTGCTCGAGGAAAGCAAGCCCTCGCTGGAACAACTGGCCTCCATGAAAGACGTCAAGCTGACCGCCCATCTGGCCGCTTCCGGCAGGGGATTGATGAACGGAAACAAGAGCGCGTTGATCCGGATCATCAACAACCTGACCATCAACGCCATCAAGTTCACTCCGCAAAAGGGAGCCGTCGATATCCTTTTGAACGAGGACCCGGAAACAAAGGAGATCTGTCTCTCGGTGAACGACACCGGGATCGGCATCCCCGAGACCATGATCCCGCAACTGTTCGATCCCAAGGCCAATACCTCCCGTCCCGGTACCGATGGAGAAGTCAGCACCGGTCTGGGATTGTCCATCGTTCAAAAACTGGTGGAGCAACACGGCGGCCGGATCAACGTGAACAGCCGGGAAGGCACGGGCACCTCCTTCCACATCTGCTTTCCCAAGGCCAACTGAGCACTCCCAGCCCCGCGCCCCGGTGCCGGCCTCCTTTAAGCCGCCAAAACTCCAGCACACCTCCAACGGCTCAAAAAAAAGAGCCCCGACCGGGAAAACCCGGCCAGGGCTCAATCAAACCGTTATCGGGAAAAAATCTCCCGATGATTTTTAGTAGACCGTCGTCGACTCGGTTTCTTCAACCGGCCGGGTCAACTGGTCGCTGTTCATGATGATCTTGAACCGCTGATCGCCCAGTCCGGTTGCTTCCAGCTGGATGACCCAGGACACGGTCTGTTTCGGGTCCAGAGAGAAGGAGCCGAACATCAGGTCCTTGCCGCTGTTCTCAATCGGGGTGTGTCCCTGCGAGGTGATGTACGTCATGTCCTCGAACTTGCCTTCCAACCGGATGTTGGTTGCCGGGCCGTTACCCTGATTGGTCACGCGGATTTCATACTGCGTGGATTCGCCGATCTGCAGCGGGTCCTGCGAGTCGATGGCTTCGAGCAGCAACGCCGCGACACCCACAACCGGCATGCTGGCGGAAGCGGACGCGGCGGTCACGCACACGCCGGACACTTCGGCCATAGCGCCTGCGCTGCCTGCTGAATTCGCAACCAGCGTCATGCTGACCGTCCGGGTACCCCCCGGGCGGATGGAACCGAGATTCCACTCCACGCCGCCACCGGCAGGCGAACCGTTGTCGCTGGCAGACTGAAAGGACGCGTTATTTGGAATGGTCGCCATCAGGATGGAACCGTCGGACACGCCGTCACCGGTGTTCGTCACATCAAAAACGTACTTGATGGTACGGCCGATGACCTGCTTGCTGCCGCCTTCCGTCCTGGCCGTGACCTTCAGTTCCGGATTGAGAACTTTCACGCTCACGCTTCCGGAATCGGCGCGGAGATTGTTCAAAGGCTCGGCCCCTTCAAACAGCAGACCCGGCTGGCCCTGTGCCACACCGGAAAAGCTGTAACCGCCCGCCGGCAAAGCGTTGACCACGGTGCGAACGGTTTTGCTCTCGCCCGGCGCCAGAGTCCCGACTTTCAACGTGGGCGCAGTGCCTGCCTCGGAGGAAACCGATTCGCTGGGCAGGTTGGGCAAAATCACCACATTTTCCAGTTCCGTCTGACCCGAATTCTGAATGACATACTCCAGCGGAATCGCATCGCAGTGCAGGACCTCCTGCGGCGCGGAAACATTCAGGCGCAAACCAGGGTCGACCACTTCGGTCGCCAGGCACAGGTCCGGATGTTTGAAATTGGCGTGCGTGCAGCAAGGCACCTGATCGCCGCTTTCGGCCATGCCGCGTACCTTGATGATCCGTTTCTCATGCGGCCCCATCTGCCCGAGAGCCCAGGCCACCTTGTCGCTGGCGGAATCGTGAATCGCCGGATCGCTGGAAAGAATTTTGAAACCGCTGGGAATGGTTTCAATGATGTTGACGTTTTCCAGTGCAAGATCCGAAAGATTGGTCACCTCGATGGTGTATTCGTAAGGCTGCCCGGTGTAGACTTTCTGCGGATAGTGTTTCTGAATGAAAATATTGTAGCCGATAGACTCCGTCGCCCAGCCATCCCCCTTAAACAACGCCACTTTGGGCAACGCCAGCGGCTCCGGCTCACCTTCCTCCACGCAAATGCTGTTGGGGAAATAACAATGGCCTTTGGTTTTGGGAAGATTGGGAACGGTGACGTATTCACCGCTCGGTGTTTTCACCTTCACCTCTTCACCTTCTTCTGTTTCCGCCAGACTGAAGGCGTGGGTTCCCAGAACCATCAGGGTTGAAATTATCGCACCTGCAATTATCCTGCTCCATTTGTTCATACACCATCTCCTTGATAATAATTTCCAAACACTGAAAATGCTGTCTGCAATTGATTAAGACAAAGAAAGAAGTCCGTTCTCCCTCCTCTGTTCAGGTGAAATCATCATTCACCAGAAATCAAACAAAAAAACTGCCGGGATTTTTTTGCCGATTTTTTGAGTATAGCGGTTCACCGTATCAAAACAAGTGATTTAAACAGATGGTTTTTGTTTGCTACCAGAGAATGATTTTCACCAGGAAACCACCGATATCCGCGTAGAACCCAGCCTATTGATTCTAATATAAAAAAGGGCCCTTCCGGGCCACCCATCCCATCCAAAAAAATTTGAATAAAGCCGTTTTAGAACCAGGAAAAACAAATCACGCGTGTTTGGTATGGTGATTTTTTAAACCAGCCGGTTCGGAGTTTCTTTCGACGGAGCCCATCATATTCTCAATATTGCAAATAACACAGGCTTCTGTTAAAAACGCAGGGTCATGAATTTTCAGAACGTCATCCAGACTTTGAACCGGTTCTGGGGAGAACGCGGCTGCGTACTCCAGCAGCCGTACGACATCGAGGTGGGCGCGGGCACGTTCAACCCGGCCACTTTCCTGCGCGTGCTCGGCCCCGAACCGTTCAGCGCCGCCTACGTGGAACCCTCGCGCCGCCCCACGGACGGTCGCTATGGGGAAAACCCGAACCGGCTGCAGCATTACTATCAGTACCAGGTCGTGCTCAAACCTTCGCCGCAGGAGGTGCAGGACCTGTATCTGCAAAGCCTCATCGCCCTCGGCATCGAACCGGAAAAACACGACATCCGTTTCGTCGAAGACGACTGGGAGTCGCCCACCCTCGGCGCGTGGGGACTCGGCTGGGAGGTGTGGCTCGACGGCATGGAGATCACCCAGTTCACCTATTTCCAGCAGGTGGGGTCGATCGACCTCGATCCGGTCAGTGTCGAACTGACCTACGGCCTGGAGCGCATCACCATGTACCTGCAGAACGTCGACAACGTCTACGACCTGAAATGGACCGACGGCGTCACCTACGGCGATGTCCATCTCGATTCCGAGAAACAATTCTCCGAATACAACTTTGAAGCGGCGGACAAAGACAAGCTCTTCCAGTGGTTCACCATGTATGAAGAAGAAGCGCGGGCGCTCATCGAGCGCGGCCTGGTCTTGCCCGCCTACGACTACACGCTGAAATGTTCGCACACCTTCAACCTGCTCGACGCGCGCGGCGCCATCAGCGTGACGGAGCGCACCGGATACATCGGCCGCGTGCGCAAGCTAGCCCGATTGTGTGCCGAAGGATACGTCCGCCATCGCGAGGAACTGGGCCACCCGCTCCTGAAACAGGAACCGGCTCCGGCCTGATTTTTGTCAGCCCCTGATTCCCGAAACGGCCAACCCCCATGTCACGAACCGCCATTGCCCACTGGGAGAACCTTAAGGACCGCACTCCGGCCTACGCATTGGTGTCGAATGTGGACCTGGTCATCGTCCGTTACGGAGATGACGTTTCCGTTTTTTACGGCCGCTGCCCGCACCGCGGCGCGCTGCTCGCCGACGGCAGCGTGCAAGGCGACAATCTCATCTGCGGCGTCCATCAGTGGGATTTCCGTTTCGACACCGGCATCAGCGAATACAACCCGGAAGAACAACTGCCGAAGTTCAGCGCCTGGGTGGAGGAAGGCCAGGTCTGGGTCAACCCGGAGGAAATCGCCGAGTGGGAAAAGGAACACCCGCAGAATTACGACCGTGAAGCGTATCTCGGCCTTTACGCCGATCATGCAGGCACCGACGCCGAACCGCACGTCGGCCTGATCCAAAAACTAGCGAAGGGCGGCCTGTCGGCGGTGGGCGAGCACGGCCCCGTTGCCGCCATGGGCGTGCCGCACGATGAACTTCCGGAATGGAAAGACATCCAGATCGTCACCGCGCAACTGGCCACCATGCCCAACCTCGACGAAGACCCGGTCGGCACGGAAATCGTCATCGGACCCAATGCGCAAAAACCCCTGAAGCTCGACATCCCCCTGTTTGTTTCCGACATGAGTTTCGGCGCGCTCTCCGAGGAGGCGAAGGTATCGCTGGCGAAGGGGGCGGAACTGGCGGGCACCGGCATCTGTTCCGGCGAAGGCGGCATGCTGCCGGACGAGCAGGCGGCCAATTCAAAATATTTCTACGAACTCGCCTCGGCCCGCTTCGGTTTTTCCATGGACAAGGTTAAGCGCTGCCAGGCCTTCCACTTCAAGGGCGGGCAGGGCGCGAAAACCGGCACCGGCGGTCACCTGCCGGGCGAAAAAGTGCAGGGCAAAATCGCCGAGGTGCGCGGATTAAAGGAAGGTCAGCCCGCTATTTCGCCGCCGCGCTTCCCCGACTGGACGGACATCGGCCCCGTCCGCGAATTCGCGCAGCAGGTGCGTGAGGCCACCGGCGGCATCCCCGTCGGCTACAAGCTCTCGGCCCAGCACATCGAGAACGACATCGACGCGGCGCTGGAGGTCGGGGTCGACTACATCATCCTCGACGGACGCGGCGGCGGCACCGGCGCGGCGCCGTTGCTGTTCCGCGACAACATCTCCGTGCCCACCATTCCCGCGCTGGCGCGGGCGCGGCGGCACCTCGACCGGCTGCAACGCAAGGACATCACCCTCATCATCACCGGCGGCCTGCGCGTGCCGGAAGATTTCGTCAAGGCGCTGGCGCTCGGAGCGGATGCCGTGGCGCTGTCCAACTCGGCGATTCAGGCGATCGGCTGTCTCGGCATGCGCGCCTGTCACACCAACAACTGCCCCGTCGGCATCGCCACCCAGAAAGAACACCTGCGGCAGCGGCTCGATGTCGAACAGTCCGCGAAACAACTGGCCAACTTTTTCGAAGGCGCGGTGGGCCTGATGAAAGTCCTCGCCCGCGCCTGCGGCCACACCCACCTCAACCAGTTCCAGTTGTCGGACCTCACCACGTTCAAACGCGACATGGCGCACCTGGCGGGCGTCCCCTACGGCGGATTGCTCCCCTGACCGACTCTCTTCTTTTTCCTTCACTCCACGCGGCGGCGGTAGATGTCCCAGCTCGATTCGCGGTTTTGCCGGGCGCGCGCGGCGTTTTCGTAACGAAACAGTTTGATCTGACAGGAGGCGTCCCGCGCCGAAACAAGATGCGGACGGATTTTAATAAAAGGCGGGTATCCGCTCCCGCCGCTTTCAATTTTCATCTCGACAAACGGGCCCTCGCCGGGCTTCATCCCGCCTGAAACGGGCAAAACCAAATCGCGCCCGGAACGGACGACCAACAGCGTGCCGTCCCGCCGGAACTCAATTTCCTGTCCGGAAAGAGGCGAACGGGATTCCGCCACCCACGTCCCCTCAATGCCCTGCGGACAACCTCCATCCCGCCATGCCGCGTCCGACCACTCCAGACCCCAGGCAACGGACGATTCCGCCAGCACAACAACAAACAGGAACCCAAAAAACCACCGGCCTACGTTTCTCATGACAATCCACCTCGCAAATTCTGATTGGCACAGGGCTGCGCCATTCATTAAACTGAAAGGGAGCCTCAGCCTTTAGTTTACATGAATACCCACACAGGAGAGCCACGATGCGACTCTGCAAAATAATATCCTTTTCATTAATACTCAGCCTTGCCTCGATCCCGGCCTGGGCCATGGAGTCCACAAAAAACAAGTTCGAGGTTTTGAAGATAGGGCAAAAACTGCCCAACGCCACGCTGATGCAGGACGGCAAACCGGCCGTGCAGCTCGACCAGTTGAAGGGGCGCGTGAAAATCATCAGCATCGTCCCCAAACTCAACACGCCCACCTGCGACGAGCAGACCCACAAGTTCAGCGAGGAAAACGGCGGCCTCGACCAGAAGATCGACATCGTCACCATCAGCACCAACCCGGCGGACGTCCAGACCGCGTTCGCCAACAAGGCGAAGATCCACAACATCCTGTTTCTGTCCGACGCGCCGAACTATGAATTTGGGGAAAACACGGGACTGCTGCGCAGCGACATGAAATTCCTCATGCGCACGGTGATGGTGGTGGACGAAAACAACGTCATCCGCTACGTCGATTTCGTGCCGGGCGGGGGACTGCCTCAAATCGGGGAAGCGCTCAAAGCCGCCGAGCGTGTCATCGCCGGACGGGCAGGATAATGACCCGCACGATTCTGCGGTAAAACCTGTCGAAGTCAGCGTGGTGCGGCATCCCGCGGCGCGGGATTTGCTGGGGGGTGAATCGACGGCGCGGGTTCGTCCTGAGGGCGCATGCGCCTGTCCGGTGGAACCGCCCGCCGGTCTGCATCGCCGCCTCTTCCAGAAGTGCCGGGCTGTGACTGCTGGCGCAGCGTCTCGCGCCTTTGCTTGCGGAACTGTTGCCGTTCGGCGGGCGTCATGTCGCGCATGCGTTCGCGATCCCTTTCGCGCTGTGCACGAAACTGCCGGCGTTCCTCGGGGGTCATGTTGTCGAGGCGTTCCTGCCGGCGCAGCATACGTTGACGAAACCGGCGGCGTTCTTCCGGCGTCATGTCCTGGAACTTGCGGCGCAGTTCCTTGCGTTTGGCTTCGGGAAGATTACGGAACCGCTGACGCGCCCGGCGCAGGCGCTGCTTTTCCTCCGGGGTCAGATTGCGGAACCGCTCGAACCGCTGGCGAATTTTCTGCCGCTGTTCCGGCGTCATCTTCTGCCAGCGCTGGAAACGCCGTTGAACCTTCTCGCGTTCTTCCGGCGACATCTTCGAATAGCGCTCAACTCCCCGGCGCAGGCGCTGCTGCCGCTGGGCGGGCAGGTCCTGCCAGCTTTCCTCGAACGGCTTCAGCACCTTCCGTTCATTCTCGCTCAGGGCGTCCCAGGGAATGGCGTCCTGCGCCCGTGCGGGGCCGCCCGCAGCGGCAAGCAATAAAATGGCAATCAGCAGCAGTTTCCTAATCATGTTCTTCCTTTGGCTCGGACGTTTTCTCCGATTCATCGATCGCATCCATCCGCTCCAGTTCTTCGGGACCGACCCATTCGCCTTCGTCCGTTTCAAACTCTCCCAGAAACTCCAGAAACTCGAAAGATGGACCGGAGTCCGTTCCCGCCGCCCTGTTTCCGGCAGCCGGTTCCTGCGCCCATGCCGGAACAGCGATCAGCCATCCCGCAAGCAGAAGGAGCGGCCATCCCTCAACCCTTTTCATACGACTCCGCCGACTCCTCTTCCGCCAGCCAGGCGTAAAACTCCAGATCCTCGTACAGCTCCAGTTGATCGTTCGCCGTCAACACCTCCATGTCCTCCAGTCCCGTCCCTTTCTCGGAAACCGGAGCGTGATTCAAGGTGAAAGACAGAGCCAGCGCCAGGCACGCCGTGGCGGCCAGGGCGGTGGCGGGTTTCCACGACCATCCGGAAAACCAGGCTCGGGACGTGGACTTCGGTTCCAGCGCCGCATAACGCGCCTGCGTCAACCGCGACTGGATGCCCGCGTCCAGACCTTCCGCAGTGCGGTCCAGGTCGCGCCGGACGGCGTCGATGAATTCCCGGTCCTGTTGTTCCTCGCTCATGGCCATTCATCCTTCAACATTTCGCGCAGGGCCTGCACCGCCCGCGAGTGGTGCGTTTTGACGGAGCCTTCGGAGCACCCCATGGCGCGCGCGGTTTCGGCAACGCTCAACTCTTCCCACGATCTCAACAGAAACGCCTGCTGCTGCCTGAGCGGCAGGCGGCGGATGGCCCCGTGCAGCGCGTTGCCGGTGGCGCTGTCGGTCAGTGCCTTTTCCGGCGTCAGGCCCCTGGGGTCGGCCAGGTCCTGCACCGGATCGGCGTCCTCGTCATCCGTCCGGAATTTTCCCACCCACCAGGCGTTCCAGCGGTTGCGCACATTCTGCCGGCGGTGCCAGTCGCGGATACGGTTCTGCAGGATGGTGAAAAACAGGGGACGCCGCTCCTCTTCCGGCTTGTCCGCGTATTTGCGGACGAACGCCATCATCGCGTCCTGCACCACATCCAGCGCCTCTTCCGGATTGCCTGTAGCAAAGTGTGCCATCTGATAGGCTCGTTTTTCAACTGACTGGAGAAAGTCGTTCACGCCCCCGCTCCCTGAGGTCCGGTTACAAAATACCATAACCGTCCTCCCGGGGAGCGATCACGGGGAAACCGTTCAGCCGTGGTGCCGGGCCAGCCGGTCCGCACGCTGGCGCAAGCGGTCGGCCTTGCGGTCGAGACGCGCATTGATGCGTTCTCCCTTCCGGTCCAGACGCGCATTGATCCGGTCGCCTTTCCGGTCGAGGCGGGCGTTGATGCGATCGCCCTTGCGTTCCAGCTTGTTGGCCAACCGGTATTTTCCATTGGCCCGGGCCTGTGCGGCGCGCGCATCGTACCGGTCCTTTATGCGATCGCCTTTCCGGTCCAGACGCGCCTGAATACGATCGCCTTTCCGGTCCAGACGGCGCTCGATGCGGTCGCCCTTGCGGTCGAGACGTTCGCTGCGTTTTTCCAGATGCCTGAGTTTACGGTCACGCCGATGCTCCCGCCGCAGGTCATCCCGATCACCCCGATCACGACGGGCGTCCCGGCGGTCCTGCAAACGTTCACCGCGCCTGTCGAGACGGTCGTCGATACGGTCGCCCCGGCGGTCCAAACGGTCATCGATACGATCCCCGCGCCGGTCCAAACGGTCCGCCCGGGCGTCGTTGCCCCGTGCACGCGCCCGGTCCGCACGCTCATCCAGCCGGTCGTTGATGCGGTCGCCTTTTTCATCCAGCCGGTCCTCGATACGGTCCCCTTTCTGATCCAGACGTTCCTCCACCTGTGCGACCGCCGGAGCCGTCAGCAGGAGGGCGGTGAGACACAGGGCGCTGATGCTGAGTTGGGTTTTCATAGGTTTTCTCCTTAAATTGTGGGTTGCACTGCCTACAGGTAAAAACGCGCCTGCGGGCTATCGGTTGACAAAAAAGGAAAAAAAACCGGCCTGAATTTTTAAGAAGGGGTTTTTCAATGAATCTGGGCGATTCAATATTGCCGATCCGGCAATTCGCGGACTCTTGACGAGAACGTCCCGGACGGGATTCTTCGGGCCTTGCGGCCCTCGGAACGCTAATAAAACGCTGTCACCCCATATTGAGAGGCCGCTCGGCCGCAAGACTTCCTGAAAAAACCGCCGCCCGGCGCGTCAGACAATCTTCGGGCGTTCGGTCAGGAAATGGATCATCTGCTGGATGGTGTGGTTGACCGGTGTGGGGACGCCGTGCTTCCTGCCCAGCGCCACAACCGCGCCGTTCAGGGCGTCGATTTCCGTCGGCTTGTGGGCGCGGATGTCCTGCAGCATCGAGGGCTCGTGCCGGTAGGTGGCGGGGAGTTGGTTGCCGTAGAACACCTTGAGGTAATCCTCCACCTTCTCCCAGTGGGTGGAGTGGCCCGAGGCCTGCATGACCTCAAAAACCTCGTGCGCGATGGTGTCCATCAGGTCGCGCGTGTGAACGGACTCCCCGAGGTAACCGTAGGCGACGCCGTACAGGGTGGACAAGCCGTTGAGCATGCAGTTGTACAGCATCTTGGCCCACAGGTCCTTTTCGATATTCTCGGTGATTCTGGAAGGCAGGCCGCCCTCTTCCAGAGCCTTCGCCAGAGGTTCCAGGCTGTCGAGGTTGTCGTCGTACAGGCTGCCGAGATGGACCGCGTCGGCGTGGACGGTGATGTCGACCTGGTTGGGCTTGGGACGGCGGAAACCGGTGATGATGCGCCCGGCCTTGATCTGCTCGGTGGGGAAAAACGCGGAAAAGGCTTCGGCGTTGCCCCAGCCGTTTTGACACAGGACGAACTGGGTGCGGTCGGAGCGGATGGCGGGCGCGGCGGCCAGCGTTTCACCCGCCGCCCGCGTGTCAAACGATTTCGTGCAGACAAGAACGTAGTCGTAAGGGCCGGACTCGGGTTCCTCCACGCTGCAATAGGCGCTGAACGAAAAGGGCGGCGCGTGGAAGTCTCCAAACAGGCCGGTGCGTTCCAGACCGTCGATACTGAGCGCGGAGACGGTTTCCTCGCGCCCGATGATGTGCACGGTATTGCCCGACTTGATCAGGCAGTTGGCGAGCCCGAGGCCTACCGCCCCGGCGCCAAAAATCAGAATTTCCATGGGGATTCCTTAGGATGCTTATTCAATGGAACCTCTAACAACAATTCGGTATTTTCAGTTCCGGCAACCCGCAGGCCCTTAAAAAACCACAGCCTGCCGGCGACCGATACAATCTTTAGAGGTTCCCTAAGTACGGGCCTGTTCTCCCAGACTTTCTTTTCCAGATTACGTCAAAGAATCGAGAATGGGAATATCCCTTCGCATGTCGGGATCGAGTTTTTCCCAAAGCACCCCGGTGGGACGGGCGTGGGGCCGGCGGCATTTGATGGAACGCTCCGGGGTGAAAATCCAGTCCAGGGGGATGTCCCAGGGTTCGACGGGCCATGTGTCCGCCACCCGTTGTTCATCGTGAACCGTGGTGACGATCGCAGTCTCCGACCCGACAATGCCCAGTTGCGTGGCGATGCCGAATTCCAGATCGGAGTAGCCGCCGCCCTTGCCCACCCGCGCTCCGTTGGCGCGCACCGCCACCGACCCGGCAACGATCAGGTCGATGACGGGCATCTCCCCCGGTTCCACCGGCACGCCGAACCGCTCCGCCCCCTTGATGCTGACGGCCTTGCGGAAGTCGGCGGGGTCGATCCGGCCCGGGTCGAGCTTGAAGAAACATTCCTTTTTTCTCAGCCGTGGCACGGCCATGTAAACCGTCCTGCCGGCTTTCAAAGCCTGCAGGCGCACCGGCAATTGCGGCGCATCGGGATTGCATTTCAGCGTCCGCGCCTGCTCGAACACGGGATGCGCCGCCAGCCGTTCAGCCGCCGCCTCCGCTCCCTTGAAATTGGGGATGCGCCCTTTGAGCGGAAAGGGAAAGCGCCCCAATTGCTTTTGACGCAGGCGTTCCCACACCTGGCTGCGGATTTCGTTTTTGGTTACAATGGGCATTGAGGTCCCGATATCAAGTTGACGCCTTCCCCGCCGATGAGGACTGTATCATGATTGAACTGGCTGCCCTGATTCTTGGACTGAACCTGATGGCCCCGGCGGACAACACCAAGCTGACCGACGGCGTGGTGGTGCAGGTGCACAGCGGCGACCGCTTCACGCTCCGAAAGTCCGGCAAGCTCTACAAGATCCGACTGGCCAATATTTTCGCGCCGCTGCTCTCCCAGCCCTTCGGCAAGGAATCCAAAGCCTACCTGGAAAAGATGGCGCTGCAAAGGCGGGTGTTTCTCGACGTCAAAAAAATCGACGCCGCCGGACGCCACATCGCGGACGTCAACCTGATGGGCCAGTTGTGGCTGAACGACGAAATGATCGCCGCCGGGCTGGCCTGGCACTACCGCGTGGCGGACCCGCCGGTGGAGCACCTGGCCAAACTGGAATACCTGGCGTTTTCCAGCGAACTGGGGCTGTGGCTGGATCCCGACCCCGTGCCGCCCTGGGCCGCGATGCGGGAACGTATTCCGCCCGAACCGCCGAATAACAACAACCAGGTGGATTACGACCTCATTTTCCTGTACGGCATTGTGGGCGACCGTCAAAACCGGACCTACAAATGGCCCGCGTGCAACCGCTACACCCTGCCCAGGAAGCCGGTGGTTTTCTGGAGCATACTCGAAGCGGAGGCCCAGGGGTTCAAAACCTCGCGCGACTGCCGCTATTGATTTCAAAAGACCCCCGGCGACCCAAAGCCTGCGCCCCGGTAACCCCAGCTAAAAAACGCAGCCCGCTCACACGAGGCAATTTTCAGAGACGCCTTCAAGAAATCCCGCCGAATCACCGCCGTTTCCGGTACAATGGGTTTTCACCCTTTGTTAACCAGACACGCCCGTTTGCCATGAACATGAAAATGAAAACCTGTTTGCTGCTGATACTGATACTGATCCTGAGCCTCGCCGGGTGCCTGAACGCCGTGGTGCAGGAAAAGGTGACCGCCCTGGAGACGCAGATCCAGAGCAACCCGACGGACGCCAACGCGCACCGGGAACTGGGAACGCTCTGGTTCAACGAAGGGCACGATCAAAAGGCGGTGGAGCATCTGTCACTGGCGGCCAGCCTCGAACCGCAGAACGCGGACACGCTGACCACGCTGGGCACGGCCTACGCCCGCCTGGGCGACTACACCAATGCCATCCGCGTTTTGACGGCGGCGCAAAAAACCGGCGCGGCGAAAGTCGATTTCGCCCTGGGTTCGGCTCTGCTCGGCGCGGGACAATACGACCAAGGCGTTGCCGCCATCAGACAGGCGTTGAAAAAAGACCCGTCGCTGGCCAGCATGGTGCAGGTCACCGTCGGCGCGCCAAACGCCGAGGCCATCGCCAACGAACTGCGGCAAGCGAGCGAGCAGGACCGCGCCATGCAGGAGGTCCTGCAACAGACCTACAGCGACCTGAAAGAACAAATCCGCCAGGATGTGCGCGAACAGATCGCCGAAGACATCCTCATCAACAAATAAGCGAACTCCCAATATGACCGAATCAAACCCCACGCCGGGCACGGCGCCGGAACTGCTGGCCCCGGCGGGCAGCCCTGAAAAAATGGAATACGCCTTTGCCTACGGAGCGGACGCGGTGTACGCGGGCGTTCCCAAGTTTTCCCTGCGCGCGCGGGACAACCCTTTCAAGGACGCGACCCTGAAAGACGCCATCGGCCGCACGCACGAACTCGGCAAAAAAATCTACATCACGGCCAACATCCTGCCGCCCAACCGCAAGCTGGATGCGTTCAAAAAATCGCTGGCGTTTTTCGCCGACGGCCACCCGGACGCGTTCATCATGGCGGACCCGGGCATGATCGATTTTTCCCTGCGCGAGTTTCCGCATGTGCCGGTGCACCTGTCCGTGCAGACCAACACGATCAACTGGGAAGCGGCCCGCTTCTGGCACGAGCGCGGCGTGAGCCGCATCATCCTGTCGCGCGAACTGTCCCTGCCGGAAATCCAGGAATTTCATGAGAAGGTGCCGGGACTGGAACTGGAGGCTTTCGTGCACGGGGCGATCTGCATCGCCTATTCCGGACGCTGCCTGCTGTCCAATTATTTCAACCACCGCGACGCCAACCAGGGCACCTGCACCAACAGTTGCCGCTGGGAATACGACATCCACCAGACGGAAGGCGGGCAGGACGGTTACGTTTCGAGCACGCACAATCCGGATAAAATCCAGGGCGATTATTTTCTGGAAGAACGCGAGCGGCCGGGGGAACTGATGCCGGTGGACGAGGACGAGCACGGCACCTACATCATGAATTCGAAGGACCTGCGCGCCATCGAGTTTTTAAGCCAGATGCGCGACGCGGGCATCTGCTCGTTTAAAATTGAGGGGCGTTCGAAAACACTCTACTACCTGTCGCTGGTGGTGAAAAACTACCGCCGCGCGCTGGACGACCTGGCGCAGGGCAAGGCGTTCGATCCATCGCTGATCGACGAGATCTCCAAAACCGCCAACCGCGGATTCACCTCGGCGTTTCTGGTGCCGAAATCCGACCATCAAACGGAACGGTTCGATTCGCCACAGGAAGACAACCTGCCGCAGGTGTTCGCCGGTCAGGTGCTCGATCACAAACCGGGCTGGATGAAGGTGGAAATCAAAAACCGGCTGGCGGTGGGCGATCGCGTGGAATACATCGCCCCAGGCACGCAACAGCCGTTTGAAGTCACCGCGCTGGAGAAAGCGACGGGAGAAGGCGTGGAGGTGGTGCACGGCGGCGCGGGCGCGGCGTGGATCGCGGCGGATTTCACCCCGGAACCTTTCGCCCTGTTGAGCAAAATCCTCGTGCCCGCGGCGCTGGAAACAAACCGAAATTGAGCCGGTTTCGCCGGGACGAAAAATCACCCCGGGCTGTCTTCGTCATCGTGTTTTTTGGATGCGTCGGCGATTAAAATCACCAGCAGCAGGAAAACCGCGAGCAGAATCATCAGCCAGGCTCCACGGGTTTCCTTTCTGAAATCAAAGATATCGTAGGTCAATGTCCCGTCTATAATGAGGGCAACCAATACCAGAAGGACCAGAAGTAAGGTTTTCTTCACAACAGACGACCAAGTAGAGGGAAAACGACGAACCTGGCCCCGGAAAACCGGTCAAGGTTCGTCTGAAAAACGCTTTTCCTTCGGTTTTATTGGGACTTTTCGCTGTTCTACTTTATAATGACTTCTTCGGGAAAACCGGGCTCCGGGATTCCCCCTGAACGCCGTTGAGTTTCCGCCGGCGTTCCTTGAATTCTCCAACCTCAACCTTCGAATACAAAATTATGGCTGTACCCATCCGGCAGGCAATGAAGATCGGTTTTTACATCATGAAGCAGAAAATGCTCGGGCGCAAGCGCTACCCGTTGGTGCTCATGCTCGAGCCTCTGTACCGGTGCAACCTGGAATGCACGGGTTGTGGAAAAATCCAGAAGCCCAACGAGATTCTGAAAAAATACCTCTCGGTGGACGACTGCCTGACGGCGGCCAGCCAGTGCGGCGCGCCGGTGGTTTCCATCGCCGGAGGCGAACCGCTCATTCATCCGGAGATCGTCGACATTGTACACGGGCTGGTCAACCAGGACCGCTACGTCTACCTGTGCACCAACGCCATCCTGCTGGAAAAGTTTTTCGACAAGCTTCCGGTGGACCCGCGGTTGACGCTTTCGATCCATCTCGACGGACAGAAAGAACACCACGATCATATCTGCCAGGAAGAGGGAATCTACGACAAGGCAATCAACGCCATTCGCGAGGCCAAGGAACGCGGCTTCCGCGTCACCACCAACACGACGTTCTTTGACGGCGTTACGGTGGACGAGGCGGAGAGCTTCCTCGATCACCTGCGCCCGCTCAACATCGACGGCATGACGGTGGCCTCGGCGTTCCAGTACCCGGCGGCGCCGGATCAGGACCATTTCTTCGGCCGCAGAAAGACGATGGACTTCTTCCGCGAACTGCTGTCCAAAAACCACGATGGCAAACGCTGGAACTTCAACCACTCGCCGTTTTACCTCGACTTCCTCAAGGGCGAGCGCGACTACGACTGCACGCCCTGGGGCAACCCATGCTATTCCGTTCTCGGCTGGCAGCAACCGTGTTACCTGCTCGATGAAGGCTACGTTAACACCTTCGAGGAGTTGATGGAGAAAACGGAATGGGACAGCTACGGCCACCGCAACCATCCGAAGTGCCGCGACTGCACGGCGCACTGCGGTTACGAAGCGACGGCGGTTGAAGACAGCACCAACGGCATCGGCAACATGATCACCTCCGCCAAGGCCGTTTTTCAATAAACGCCCGGCGGAGCCAAGCCTGCCCGGCTGCTTTACCGCCGGTGCGGCACGCCCGCATTCCCCTGGAACAACACCCCGCCGGTATCCCGGTCCATGTCAAAAAGCACGACCACTTACTGGAACACGCTGAAACGGGACAACCGCAACCGCTGGACGCCAATCTCCGGGCTTGAAGGCCTGGCTGAGGAAGTCACGCTGGCGGTGGATGAAAAAAACGGCGACTACACCCGCCTGACACGCTTCCTCCCCGGTGCGGACACAACACCCTTCGGCCCCAAGAGCCACCCCTATCCGGAAGAAATTTTCGTCGTTGAAGGACGCCTCTACGATGCGGCGTTCGACTTGTGGCTCGAAGCGGGCGACTACGCCAGCCGCCCACCGGGAGAGGTACACGGTCCGTTCAGAACGGACACCGGATGCGTGGTCCTCGAAATCTCACACCCCAGCCAGTCCATCGAGCCGCCTTCCTGATCCGTGAGGAAACGGGAGGAAATTGCTCCCGTACGGATTGATTCATCCCACCACGTGCTGCCATAACATGTCAGCGCTTCGACGCATCGTTTGCCCCGTTGGCGTCCCACAAAGCCATTCCAAGAATTAAGGGGAGACCCCCCGGAAACCGGATAAAGGAAAAAAACCGCATTTGTTTTCGTTTTTGGAATTTTGCCAAAGGCCTATAGAAAAGAAGTGATTGCTGAAAAGCATTAAGTTTCACCCCTTTATCCAACCGCACGAAAATATCGGAAAACAGCACCTTACGGCTCATTCAATTATACATTGTCAAATTTTTCACTCCCCTTTAGTATGATTTAATCGATTCCATTCTGTCAGGAGGAGGGGTTATGGCGCGGCACACGTTAATTTTCGTATTTTCCTCGATCGTTTTCCTGAGTGCCCTTGTCAGCGCCTCAGCCCAGCCCCCGGCGCCGAGTCCGGTATCCCCACAGGGAGCGATTGCCGAAAGTTCCCCCGACTTCGTTTGGACTGCGGTTCCCGATGCGCTCTATTACCTGCTGTTCGTGCAGGACGCCAACGGCGTCGTCTATTCTAACTGGCATGCAGCGGCAGATGCGGGTTGCGGCGGCGGAGCGGGAAACTGCGCGTTCAACCCTGTACTGACATTAGATTCGGCCCCTAAAGAATGGGCGGTCATGGCCTGGAACGATCTGGGCACCAGCCCGCTCAGTCCCATCGTGTCATTTTTCGTCGGTGTTCCGGACATCCTGAGCGTAATAAAACGATACGAAGCACTCGAGATCAACGGCACCCATCTGCACACCGGCGCCGATCCCACCGTTACCCTGGGCGGCTCGACTCTGACCGTCATCGAAAAGGATGCCAACGGCGAGCAGGTGATCGCCGCGCTGCCCACAGACGCGACCAATGGCACCTATAAGCTGACGGTATCCAATGCCAACGGGAACATCAGCATGCCCTATAAACTGATTTTCGATGAAGCGGGAGCGCTGGTATTAAAAGACAACAACGGGACGCCATTTGGATCAATCGTCAGCTACAACCCGGTCCGATTCCGGATGTCGGTGGAGCTGTCCAATAGCAGTACCGTTTGGATCCCCATCCCGACCGGGTTAAGGGGAAGCCTTGATGTAGTGGATGATGGCATCTTCTTTGAATCTTCGGATTGTACGGGGGTTCCTTATTTCTCACTGGACGAATTCCAACTGTCGCCAAAATTATTTCACCCGACTCTGTATTTCCATGAAGGTTTTTTATACAGTTCCCCTCCAACTTTGAGTAAACCAATAAGACTTTATGTCGCCAGTTCGACCACCCCGACCTCGATTTCCGCAAATAGCGAACTGTATGGAGCGCAAAACAATAACTGCAAACCCCTTCCCAATCCGCAAAATAAAGTAAATGTCGTTCCGGCGGAACTGGTTGAAAGCGATTTTACTACTGTCCATCCGCTGCCCTATTCCCTTGAGGTGAAGTGAGTTTGTTTTTTGCAATTTGGAAAAACATCAACCTGACCGTTTTGTAAACAGGGAACGATACCCTACGCTACTTTGATCGTTGCCCTGCTGCTTTGTGTCGCCTTACTTGTGAGGGAAACCGCCCTGGCTGGAAAAAGTCAGATCCTCCGTGTTATATTAAAAAGATGAAATATTTTTCTGCCTTGATGGTCCTGCTTCTCCTCGCGCCTCCTGTTTGGGCAGACGATACTGCGCCTGCAGACTCTCCCCGCACGTCCACGCTCTACATGAGCCTGGAGGACGTACTGGCGCAGCAGGCGAAGGAGAAGGCCGCGCAGGAAGCCGCCAACCGCGAAACCGCCGGCCTACCCCCCGCGCCACCGCCGAAGCCACCGCGGCAGGCGGGTTTTACTGAAAAACTCGTGTCCGGTTTCGTGAAAGGCGCGGCGCGCCAGGAAGCGCTGAACAACCCGGACCGCGACCGGCGTCCCCAACCCGAGCCGGTCAACCCCAACGCATTTGCCCGTTAATCCCCTTACCGCGTATCCACGCCTTGCGTGATATACTTGTGCCGAAAGCCGTACGCTGGCGTGGCGCGACCCGCCTGTTCCCGGTCCGGCTTGCACAACCGCAACAATTCCACTAACACCTGAGAGGAGTCCCGGCATGTACGTCATCACCAACCGCGCCCTGTCCAAAGACACCAACATTGATGCCTTCGGCAAAAACCCCAATCCGCAGGGCCCCAACGAACTGCGCCTCGTCCGGGTGAAACGGTCGGGAAAAGGCTGGTCGGTCTCGCAGGTCACCGACAAACTGAGCCCTGCAACGGTTAAAAAACTCAACACGAATCACGGACTCAAACTCGACACCCGGCAGGACTGGCACGGCAGTCTGCAGGTCGCGTGCGAACTGTTTGAAGAGGCCCGGACGCAGAGGAAGTCCATCCTCTTCTTCGTGCACGGGTACAACAACGACGTCGACGACGTGATGCACGCGGCCCACGCCATCGAAGCCTATTACGACGACGTGATCGTCGTCCCCTTCACCTGGCCGGCAAACGGCGGCGGAGTGATCTCCGGCTCGGCCTCCTACCTGAGCGACAAGGGGGACGCGCGGGCCTCCGCCGGAGCGCTGAACCGGGCCATCGGAAAAATCCACGAGTTCCACCTCCTGCTCACCGCCGCCATGCGGGACAAACTCAACAAGCAGGCGACCAAACGGCACCCGGACAACCCAACGGAAGCCGGCGCCCTCTACGCCAAACTGCTGGCGAAGGAATGCCCGGTGAAGATCAACCTGCTGTGCCACAGCATGGGCAATTATCTTTTCAAACACACATTCGCCACGAGCCACAACGCCACGTCCAAACTGGTGTTTGACAACGTGTGCCTGGTGGCCGCGGACGCCAACAATGAAAACCACGCCCAGTGGGTGGGAAAGGTCGACGTGCGCAACCGCGTGTACGTGGTCATCAACGAAGACGATTTCGCTTTGAAGGCGTCGCGCATGAAACCCGGCGACGAACAAAAGGCGCGCCTCGGCCACTACACCAAACAACTCAACAGTCCCAACGCGCATTACATCGACCTCACCGACGCCGCTCATATCGGCAACGCGCACACCTATTTCAAAGGGGAAGTTGTGGAGAAAAATCAGGCGATCCGCGCCCTGTTCAAGGGGATGTTCATGGGCGAGAGCGTGGAGCACATCATGACCTACCGCAACGACAACAACACCTATGTGCTTTAAGGAAAGAACGGTGGACAACGCCCCCATTCCCGGTGCGTAAAACAGGTCAGGCAGAAACCCCCAACGGCTTCCGGAAATTCCGGAAGCCGTTTTTATTTATGCGAAGGAAACGGACAGGAACCACCAGGCACACACGGAAACCGCCGTTGCCCCCAAGACACCGTGCTTGCGCACAGCCAGCGCTAGCCCCGTACGATTCTGCAGTAAAACTTTTTGAGGAAATTT
>JAGQJZ010000027.1:0-5134 GCA_020430445.1 Nitrospina sp. | reverse complement strand
CAGGTGCTTGCGCACAGCCAGCGCTAGCCCCGTACGATTCTGCAGTAAAACTTTTTGAGGAAATTTTGAGTGGGAAGACGCCGCCTCCACGCCTAGTGCTCCTCGCCGGAGAGGCAGTGCTTGCACATCGCCAGCGTTAACCCCATACGATTCTGCAGTAAAACTTTTTGAGGAAATTTTGAGTGGGAAGACGCCGGCTCCACGCCTAGTGGTCCTCGCCCAGGCGGCGGTAGTTTTTTTGCAGGTAGTTTTTAATGTAGTCCTCAACACCGGCCTCCAGCGACATGGCCTTTTCCCGATATCCGGCAAGCTTGAGCTTCTCCATCTGCGCTTCGGTGTGGTACTGGTAACGCGCCTTGAGCTCATCCGGCATATCAAAGTATTCGATTTCCGGTTCACGTTCCATGGCGGAGAAGATGGCCGCGGCCAGATCGTTCCACGACCGCGCCCTCCCCGATCCGATGTTGAAAATCCCGTTGACCTCCGGGTGATCGAGAAAGAACAGCGTCATCTCCACCGCGTCCCGGATGTACAGGAAATCGCGCTTTTGCCCGCCGTGGTCGTATTCCAGCCGGTCGGAATTGAACAGGCGCAGTTTGCCTGTGTCGCGTACCTGCTCAAATCCCTTGAGCACCATGCTCCGCATATCGTCCTTGTGGTACTCATTCGGTCCATACACGTTAAAATATTTCAGGCCGACGATCCGGTCCAGCCATCCGCGCTCGCGGGCGACAAGGTCGAAATCCTGTTTGCTCTGGCCATACGGGTTGAGCGGTTTCAGCGTGTCCAGCGCATCTTCACGATCGGAATAACCCTCATCGCCGCTGCCATAGGTGGCGGCGCTGGAAGCGTAAATAAACCGCGCCCCCTGGCCCAGGGCGCATTCCGCCAGCTTGCGCGTGTATTCGACGTTGTTGCGGTTTAGAAAATCGACATCCGTTTCGGTAGTGGAGGAGCAGGCTCCGAGATGGAAGATCGCTTCGATCTTCGGCAGGTCCCCCGTTTCGGCTTTTTTCAGGAACGCTTCGCGGTCGAGCCAGGTGTCGTGCGACAGCGCGGCGAGATTGCGCTTCTTTTCCGGATGATCGTCGACATCGACGATCCAGAGGTCCCGGTGCCCTCTCCTGTTCAGCGCTTCGGCGATGGCACTGCCGATGAACCCCGCTCCCCCTGTGACGACAATCATCCCCGACTCCCTTTTCAATTGTTTTCACACAACGCTCCGGCCCCATTATAGGCCAGTTACGCTCATCACAAAACCCGCACTCCCGCAGGTCAAGTCCGCCGTCCAGCGTTCAGTTTCCGTACCAGTTCCGGCCAGTTTTTAAGACCCGTCAAAGCGAGGTGCCGCGCGTAAAACTCCCGGCTGCGCAGTGTCACCACCCCATACCCGATGCCGATGGAAAACAGCAGGATCAGGATATTGCCCACCGCCATGCGGTTGTAAACGCGCCAACCGGCATTGTATTCGAAAGTCCCGTTGTCGAAATGAGTCCGCGCCCACAGGGTCTTGCGGATTTCAGGCAGAGCCCACAACCAGACAGGGCACCCCCACCCGAGGGTGAACAATGTTACCGCCCAGGCGATGTAATAGGGACGCGCCATGTCTTTCCAGTACCCCGAGTAGCGCAACGGCTTGCTGCCAAAATGGGTACGCGCTTTGCCGAATGCCCACGCCTCCGTCCAGTAAACAGGCCCGTACAGACCCAGGGTGAGCACGCACAGCAACCCGCCCTTGAGATGCAAAGCCAGCCAGTCCGCAAACCGTGCCTGAAAAGAAAACGCAACACCCTGCCACAGGACATTTGAATTCAGGAAGACCACATGCCGCCAGCGCAGGAAGGCCAGCCCCATCAATGCCAGCACGAGCCCGGTGCTCTCGGCCACAGGAGACAGCAGCGGGTCCTGCCGATGGACGATTACCAGCAAGACAAACAGGCCAAGCAACGCGATGGCGGCGGTGACGCCGGTCCGGATCAGATCCTGCGGCGTTCCCGAATACGCGAACGGTTTCCCACTCAATGCCGTGCGGCACAGAAGGTAGCGCCTCAGGTTTGTGCGGCCAAAAAAGGAATAAGCGCCCAGGGTGAGCAGGGAAAACACCCACAGCTTGAGATAAAGCGCGGTGATATCCCAGACATCCGCACGGAAAGAGAATTCGAGGACACCGGTCCGGCGGGACAACCGGACTGCTTCCTCTTCCTCTGCGGCATCTTCCGCAACGTCTTCTCCCACCTTGTGCGCAGGTGAAGGCGAGTCTTGCAGGTGGATGAAAGAAGTGTTGGCGGTGCTTGTGACCTGGAACCCGAGCGCCCTGAGATACGGGATGGCCTTGTCCGCCTGCTGCGGTGAAATGTTGCGTTCAAATTTCCAGGGAACACCCCGGGCCACCTGGCGGACAATCTGCACGGCCCGATCGGGATCCATCCGGAACACACGGGCCAGATGACCGCCGGCCCGGTCGGGATCGGGTCCTTTCCACGCCTCTAAAACCAGATGGACGCTGATGGGATGGGTCTCCACTTCAAGGGGACGCGAGGACTTGCGCGGGAATTTTTAAGGCAACAATGCTGGCAGGGGAGAAGGAGAGGGAGGGGGGACGTCAGCGTTTTTTGTTCAACTCCTCCCAGATTTTGGACCAGATGCCCTTGCCGCCTTTGCCATTGCCCGTTTCCAATGGCATTTCCTCATCGGTCAACAACTGGCGTTCGACATCAAACCCCAGGCTGGTCAGAAAGTTTTCCGCCATCTCGGACTGTTTCCCCGAGATACCATGTTCGAATTGCCAGCCATTGCCTTCCACAAGCCCCTGGACAATCCCCGCGGCCTCTTCTTCACCGAGCCTGAAAATTTTAGCTATCTTTTGCGCCGCTTCTTCCTGATCGTTGCCACTCCAGCCATTTAACGCAATGCGATAACTCATTCCACCCTCCTCCTAAACCATCTAACTGATTGGTTTCAAAGTGTATTTTCGACAACTCACCAAAAAAATCAAGCTAAAAAAACGGGCTTCCGGCGGGAGGTTAAAACCTGGGAATTTTTCCTTTTTATTTCGGAAGCTTAAGCGGCCACTGCCGGGTCATCGCCGGAGAATAATTCGGATCGAGATAAGCATCGGCGATCAGGATTCCCGCCGCATCATCCGCCCGGATGACCACCTGCCTTTTCTTCTTAAGATCACGTTCCAGAGGCACCAGCGCCACCCCTTTCGGCAACAGGGGAGCGCGGATGGATTTCGCCTGTTCGGCGATCATCGGATCCGCCTCCGCCATCTCCTCGCTGGGGGGCCATTCGGCCGTGCCCATAGTGGAAAACATCCACTTCACAAAATCGCTGGGTTTACCTTCGGGATAAACAACAAGAAAAGACGATCGAGTCAACTGGTTGCGCGCCGAGAGATAACGCACGAACTGGATGCCGCGTCGAAGCGCCGGGTCCCCTTTTTCCCCGCCGCCGCAGGCGGACAGTAAAACCGGCAACCCGCACAAAAGCACACCCGCCAACAGAAGGGCAACGGATCGTTTATTCCGGAACGGTCGGATAACCTTCACAAGGCTCCTTGCACGGACGGCAACGTTTCGGGAAAAGGCCGGCGTGGAGCGGCCCGGTCACGGACCTAGAGAAAATCGTAAGCGACCTGTTGCTGAGCCCAGCCCAGAAAACCATCCTTCGCCGGGTCTCCGGAAAACTTGTCCCCTTCCCGCACCCAGGTATGAATCTGGTCCCAGTTGTCGCCGAAGTGATAGAGAAATATTTTCTCGCGTATGTCCGTTGGCAGGGTCATCAACTCCTGGTAGGACGCGTGCACGCCGCCCTGAAACAACTGGCAGTCGTGGAACATGACCTCGGCATCTTCAGCAAACCGCTGGGGATACTCCGGATCGAACATCGTATCGCCGGATATCCAGACGCGGCGATTGATAAAAACGCCGGAGCACCATTGCGATTCGTCCACACTCACGGCGGTGTCCGGGAAATGGCGGGTGCGCATGATCATGATTTCCATCGGGCCGTGCTGGTACACCCACACCTTGCGTCCGTGAATCTGCTGCGTCTTGGGACGGAGGATGTCGAAGAAATCGGTGATCTGCAGGGTGCGTCCCTGGTTGGCCTCGCAAAATTCCGCGCCGCCCGAAAGGCTCTTGCTCCACAATATGTCCTGGTAGTCGCGCAGGATGATGAGCTGCGGCTGTCCGCGCGTCTCCGGATCCGGGGTGTAGCGGTTCATCAGCATGACCTCTTCAAAACCGCCGACGTGATCCGCATGGCTGTGCGTGGGCAGATAACACCGCACATCCAGAACGCTCAACCCAATATCGTTCAAGGCAAGCGGTCCCTGGGTGCCGCAATCCACCAGCACATGGTGGTCTCCCTGAATGATCAGAATATTGGACTGGCGTTTTCTTTTACAAAATGCGGAGCCAACCCCAATGAAAACCACACGGAGGTTTCCATCGGTGGTCAGAGGCAAGGGATTGCCGTCTTCGCAGATTGGATTTATTTTGAACATTAAATAGGGTCGCCTTGTTCATGGGCCTGGCCCGGTGAATGTGGAGTTTTTTTCTGTCTGAACTTTTTCTAACAATGCTTTGACATAAATATGCCATTTAAATACGATACGCTACCATAGAACCGGAATGAGGTCCAGAGAGAGGACTTTGATCACATGTCACAGGTTGCACTACACCAGGGGCGGCTCATGTGTGCCATAATGGAATCCGGCATGGCATTTCGAAAGCCGCGGCAATCAGCAATCGCCATCCCATGTGCCCGCGTCATTCATTTTGTTGTCCGGTCCACCCCGGACAACCTGGCGGGAACCGGACGCCGTGGATAAATCCGGATCAATGTTGCGGTACTTTACAATTATTTTCATTCTGCGCAGGTGAACGTCAGGACACGGTGAATCACTCACCGGTTCTTTTCATACAAGAGCCCGGCTCCGTCCTCGCGATTCCCCGGGCCGCGCCGGTCCGGAACAGGCAATCTTCCCTGCCCGCTTCCGGCGTCAGGAAATAAAATGAAAAACAAAAGCGACTCTTCCAAAAAACAAAGTGGTCCATCCAACGACATGCCTTCGGAAAGTGGAAGTCCTGTTAAAAACACGGCTCAACAGCCCGCCACGCCCGATCCC
>JAGQJZ010000026.1:7171-32781 GCA_020430445.1 Nitrospina sp. | reverse complement strand
AGAAGCAGCGCATCCGGCTTGGGGCGGATCTCATGATCGCGCATATGGAACTGGACCGGCTGGTGCATTCCGGGGTCTTGGACGAACCGAAAATGCATGAGATGGCCAAGCTGATCGGGGGTCTGAAAATGCAGAAGGTGCAGATCATGGTGGAGGCGAAGATCGCCTTGCTCAAGATTTTGACCGATGAGCAGCGGCAGAAAATCGCGGATATCCACGGCAGTCATTAAGCGTAATGGAAACAGCAGTCGGGGCGTGGCGCAGTCTGGCTAGCGCACCTGCTTTGGGAGCAGGGGGTCGGAGGTTCAAATCCTCTCGCCCCGACCCGCATTTTTGATCAAAAGCCCGGCGGGTATCCGCCGGGCTTTTTTTTCAGGACCCGGATCGTGGGATTCAGCATTGACCGGGACCGGTCAAACCGGCTGTTTCCAATTGTTTTTGGAGTTGTCATTCAGGGGATTGGCGATCCGGCATTCCTGTCCCGGTGATTCGCCCTCCATGGAAAAACGGCGGCGGATGTCGTTTTTAGAAGGATTTTTAGGTATTCGGATGATAGATTAGTGCTGAACTCGGGAGTTGGCTGAACTAGAATAAATCGTTGTCTTCACACCGGCGGTTCCATGAATTTTCAAACCTTTGAAAAAGAGCAATGGGAATCCCTGGTCGATCTCCTTGCCAAAATACTGAAGGTGCCCGCCGTCAGCATCTTCCAGTACGAAGCTCCCTTTGTTGAAATCCTCGTGACCTCCCGGACAGCGGAAAATCCCCTTCGGGCGGGTACCCGTATACGCGCCGACCAGCTTTATTGCGATGAAGTGATTCAGGCCCGGGGGGAAGTGCTCCTTCCCGATTCCCGGCAGGACCCGCGCTGGAAAGACAGCCCGTTGGTTGAAATGGGGTTGATTGCGTATCTCGGACTTCCGCTTCTGTTCCCGGACGGCACTGTGTTCGGCACGATCGCGATTCTGGACAACCGGGAAAATCATTTTCTACCGGAAAACCGGGACCTGCTGTTTCAGATCAAATGTTTTATCGAATCCCAGCTTAAGCTGACCTTCCGGAAGGACCAGGTGGTGCAACGCAACCTGGACCTTGAACTGATTCAGGAAAACCTCATCGGCATTTCACAGGAGCTCAAGGCTAAAAACCGGGACCTTGAAGATTTCGCGAACTTCGTTTCCCACGACCTGAAGGAACCCCTGCGGAAAATAAAATTTTTCGGCAGTAAGGCCCGGAACGCGGACTCCGGTGAATTGCGCGAACAAATGCTGGACAGCCTGACGGGCGCGGCGGATCGCATGGAACGGTTGATCGACAGTTTTCTGGAGTTGTCCCAGGTGGGGACCCGGCCGGGGCATTTCAGAAAAACCGATCTGAACATGGTGCTGGAAGAGGTTGTGGAAAGCCTGATTGCCGATGGCGACTCGTCCAACATCCGGATTGATAAGGGACTCCTGCCCTCCGTCGAAGTCGATCCTTCCCAGATGCACCAGCTCTTCCTGAACCTGTTGTCCAATGCGGTTAAATTCAAGGATGAGAGCCGGCCCTGCCACATTCGTATTTCTTCCGTGGACCTGCCGAACGACCGGTGCGAAATCCAGGTGCAGGACAATGGACGCGGCTTTGAGATGAAGTACGCGCGGAAAGTGTTCGAACCCCTGATGCGGCTCAACAACAGTTCAGTCAAACGGGGAGCCGGGCTGGGGCTGGCGATCGCGAAAAAAGTGGTGGAGTTCCACAAAGGATCGATCCGGGCGGAAAGCGTTCCCAACCAGGGCGCGTCTTTCTTCATTTCGCTTCCCTTGTCGCAGCAGGATTGAGCCGGACCGGGTTGAATAATAAGCAATAAATTTCGGCTTTGTTTGCCCAAAACCCATTAAAAATAGTATAATCCGCAAGCGCCTGGGGGGAGGAAAACCGCCCCGGTCCAGGTGGATGGCGACGACACCCGATTACAAATCAAATGAAAGGTCCCGACCCTTGCCTTTGCCTCCCTTGACAGACGATGACAGAAACCGCGCCCAGAAACTGCTGAAGGGGTTTCCCGAAGGTACGGAAGAGGCGTATTACAAGTTCCGTGAAACCGAAGACACAGAAGCCCTCAAAACCCTGCTTGGAGGCATGCTGGGATTCTACCTGCCTTCCGCCAATGACAACCACATGAAAATCGTCGGTTCGGACGTCGACCTGCAGACCATCGGCATCGACTCTCTCGGAATGACGGAAATGGTTTTCCAGGTGGAAGAATTGTTCGATGTGTCCGTCGCCGATGAAGACCTGGCCAAGGTCACCACGGTGAACGACATTTCCGTGTACATCAAAAAGCGTCTCGACGAAGGGGACGTTTAACCCGCCCTCCTTTAACCCCCATTTTTATGCCAAACCGCGTTGTGGTAACAGGTTTGGGCCTGATCACGAGTATCGGCAACAACAGGGCCCAGGTCACCGAAAGCCTGCGCGAACTGCGCCACGGGTTCGAGAACGTTGTGTTCATGGACAACCCGCGCATTCCCGTCAAGGTGGCCGGTACCATCAAGGAATTCAAAACCAACTCGTCCAACTGGGTCGATTGGGAATATCCGGACCATTACCAGCTCGATGTCGATTACCTCAAATCGCTGTCGCCGCACGGTCTGCACTGCCTGTGCGCCATGCTGCAGGCGATTGAGGACTCCGGCCTGGAGCAGGACCAGGTGTCCTCGGTGGACACCGGCCTGTTCGCCTCCTCCGCCGGGTCGACGTTCATGATGCGGCACAACCTGGAAAGCATGATCGCCACCAACGGCATGCGCATCAACCCGATGAGCGTCGTGTGTTCCGTTTCCGGCACGCTCAACTTCAACCTGGGGGCGTACTTCGGCATCCGGGGCGGCAACCTGGGATTCGTTTCCGCCTGCGCGTCGAGCAGCCACGCCATCGGTTACGGATTTGACGAAATTTCCCTCGGTCGTCACAAGCGCATCTTCGTCGTCGGCGGAGAAGAACTCACCGCCGAAACCTATCTGCCCTTCAACGGCATGCGCGCCCTGTCGCGCAATCCCGATCCCAACACCGCATCGCGTCCGTTCGACGTGAAACGCGACGGTTTCGTCGGCACCGGCGGCGGCGTGGCGCTGCTGCTCGAAGACATGGACGAAGCCAAAAAGCGCGGCGCGAAAATTTATGCGGAGCTGGTGAACTGGGGACAGGCGTCGGATGGTTACAACATCGCCATGCCGCATCCGGAAGGCAGCGGCCTCACCCTGGCCATGAAAAAAGCGCTGAAGGCGGCCAAGGTGAACCCGGAAGACGTCGACTACGTCAACGCGCACGCCACCAGCACGCCGCCCGGCGACAAGTCCGAAGCGTTGTCCCTCGTCGCCATCTTCGGCACAGACAAGGACAAGCGCCCAGCCGTCAGCAGCACCAAGGCGCTGACGGGGCACGGACTCTCCATGGCGGGCGTCATGGAAGCGGCCTTCAGCGTGATCGCGATGAAAGACGGGTTCATCCCCGGCGCGGCGCACATCTCCGAGCCCGATCCGCTGTGCGAGCACATCACCCTGCCGAAAGAAACCCTCGATCAGGCGCCGAACACCGTCATCAGCAACAGCAGCGGCTTCGGCGGCAGCAACGTCTGCCTCGTCTTCAAAAAGTGGGACGAGTAATCTGTTTTTTCAGTGAAGTTTTTGTATTGTATGGGGAGGCAAGCACAGTATGGAAAACGACAGAAAAATGGATGAAATGATTGATCTGTTGAAACAATTGAGGGATAACCAGAATACTCAGATTAAGAAGCAGGATGAGGTTTTATTTATTCAACGCAGGGCCATCAAAATTCAATTTTTTGGGATCATTTGCTTGGTACTGTATTTTCTTTATCTTTTCATGGTTGTTTTTTAATCGTTTCAATTAAATCCGGATGGCAATTTATTTTCGTGGTGTTATTTGTTGAAGAAAGATAAGTTTTCCGGCAAAGAAAATTTGCGATTTGTTTTTTTGCGGGTATGCAAAATATCCCTTTGCATTTCATCATTGGGGCAGACGATTTTCACCGGTAACCCATCTTTTAATCTGAAATATTCATTGCACTCCTCTTGATTAATTTGGACAGTTCGGAAACCCAAGTCGTTTGTTTGAAAAATTTCAAGAATAGAAACGCTTCCGTCTCCGTTCCAGTCCATATCCCTGAAGGGAGCGGGGTGGTTGAAAACCAAAATCAGTTGGATGCAAAAGTAAGCCGACGCCAGAAGAATTCCAGAAAAAAGAAGTGCCTTCCCAACCTTTTTATTTGAATGATTATTAGTGCTCACAGCTCTCGAGAGAAAAATTCCGGTGTGTGGAGCTTAATTCAAGTGGAACTATCAGAATGTTTTAATTTCCCTTTTCCCCATACTTTCCCGCTACAGGCGGATACGTGCTGAAATCAATATAGTCCGTGTCGTCCAGCACATCACCCACATATTCCCGCACCTCCCTTAAAATGTCCTCACGCGGCACGTGCGTGATCACGTTGCACGCCCAGGCATTGCCCAGGGAACATTTGAAATGTTCATCATGGTTGATGGTCCATTTCACCGGACTGTTCACGTGCCGGGCGTGGGCGATGAAATTGGGCGGATAGCCCGTTTCAATGGCAACCTCCACCGTGCCCTGTTCCTTGGTCCAGTCCACGGGGTGCAGGCTGAAATAATACCCCGGTCCGGTCAGTTTTTCGATCGAGCAGGGCTCCATATCGCTTTCCTGTTTCCACAATATTTCGCAGTTGCGGTGCAGGTCGAGCAATTGGCCGCGCGCCATGTTCTCCTGCCAGGGTTCGGTGTCCGGCAGTTCGATTTCGATATCGGGCGCGACGCGGATTTTGGGCGAGGGGCGTTCGATCATAAAGAACACCCCGCCGACGCCAAGGCTCACGATCACGAGCGCGGCGATGAGGGATTGTTTGACTTGTTGTGGCATGGATCAGCCCCTGAAGGATGCAATCAGTCTAGGGCCTTTTAGCGGGGATGTGAAGGGGGAGGGCGAAAACCGGGTTGTCCCATTTCGGCTGGGCGCAATGGGACAATGTAAAGGCGGGGAAAAAAGTTTCTGGTTTAATCGGAGGTCTGACCCCGCGCTCAGGCCCGGGACTGCCGGGCGTTGCGGTAGCGCGAGAGCGCCATCAGCGGAAAGAACTGCCGGTACATGTGATAGCGGATGTAGAAGTGCCCGGGGAAACCGGTGCCGGTGAAATAGTCCTCATACCAGGACCCGTTTTCCTGTTGCTGTGCGATGAGGTAGTCGACCCCGCGTTGCGCCGCTTCGTTTTCAACTTCACCCAGTTCGACCAGCGCCATGAGCGCCCAGGCTGTCTGCGAGCAGGTGCTGTCGCCCTGTCCGCGCAGTTTGGGGTTGATGTAGGAGTCACAGGTTTCGCCCCAGCCGCCGTCCTCGTTCTGGTGGGCTTCGATCCATTCCACCGTTTTGCGGATGCGCGGCTGCTGCATGTCTTCGCCGATGGATTTCAGCCCCATCGTCACCAGCCAGGTGCCGTAGATGTAGTTGACGCCCCAGCGGCCCCACCAGCACCCGTCGGCCTCCTGTTCGCTGTAGATGAAATCGATCGCCCGGCGCACGCGCGGGTCGTCCACAGGGTGGCCGATGCGCCCCAGCATCCACAGGACGCGCCCGGTGACATCGACCGTGGGCGGATCGAGCATGGCGCCGTGGTCGGCGAAGGGGATCTGGTTGAACAGTTCGTGGTCGTTGTCGCGGTCGAACGCCGCCCAGCCGCCGTTGCTCGACTGCATGGAGAACAGCCAGGTGAGCGCCCGGTCCATTTCGCGGCTCTTGTTCGAATCCGCCGGCAGTTGCGTGCGGTCGAGCGCCATCAGGATTTCCGCCGTGTCGTCGCAGTCGGGATAATTTTCATTGAAGAATTCGAAGGCCCAGCCGCCCGCCGGGGTGCCGGGGTTCTTGAAGCGCCAGTCGCCGCGCTTGGTGACCTGTTTTTTCAGCATCCAGTCGCACGCCTGCATCACGGAAGGGTGGTCTCCCGGCACGCCGGAATCCATCAGCGCGTTGGCGGCGATCGCCGTGTCCCACAGTGGCGAGACACAGGCCTGCAAGAGCAGGTGGTCGTCGCGTTCGATCAGGAAGCGGTCCACCGCCTCGAAGGCCTTGACCAGAAGCGGGTGGTCCAGCGGGTAGCCCAGCAGGTGCAGGGCCAGGATGGAATTGAACATCGCCGGTTGGATGCCGCTGAAGTCGCCTTCCGGTTCCTGGTGGTCCAGCGTCCAGCGCAGGGCCTTTCGCATGGCGGTCTTGCGCAGGGGCCTCCAGCCCAGGGTGCCGAGTGATTTGAGCGTTTTGTCGACCCAGAGGAAAAAGTTGGGCCAGTTGAGGCCGGGTCCCTTTGATTTGATGCTGAGGTCCTGGTCTTCCGGCGTGAACAGTTCCGGCACGGAAACTTCCTCAGGCAGCGGCCACACCGGCTGGTGGGCGTACACGATGGTCAGCGGCACCACGGTGCCCCGCGACCAACTCGACATTTCGTAGATGTTGAAGTAAAACCAGTTGGGCAGCAGGATCAGCTCCACCGGCATCACCGGGACATCGTCCCAGGAGCTTTGCCCCAGGAGGGCGAGGAAAATTTTGGTGAAGACCCGCGCCTTACGCACCCCGCCGAGGTCGGCGATCACTTTCCGCGCCTTGACCATGGCCGGGTCGTGCGGCGAGACGCCCAGCATTTTGAGGGCGGTGTACGCTTCGATGGTGGCGCTGATATCCGGCGGACCGCTGTAAAACAGGTCCCAGCCGCCGTGTTCGCGCTGGATGCTGAGCAGGTAATTGCGCAGTTTGTCCCGCCTGTCCCGATACCGGTCCTCAATGCCCAGAAAATGCTGGAGGAAAACGAATTCGGAGGTGATCGTCGCGTTCGATTCCAGTTCTTCGACCCAGTAGCCCTCTTCATATTGGGTGGAGAAATGATGGTCCCGGGCGGCGGCAATGGCGGCATCGAGGCTGCGGATACCCGGGTCGGCGTTGTTCCCTTCAGGATTGGAGGACGGCTGGGACCCGGAAACAGGCGGGGAGGACGGTTCGGTGGATTCCATAAAACAAAACGGTGATGATCGGGTTAGAAGACTAAAAGCGAAGAATACCGCAAATCAAATGATTATAAAAATAAAATCCGGGTCTTTTTAGGAGGGAAACCGGGGATTTTTCCGATATTTTAATTGACAATGGAGGCATTCGTTTAATAAGATACCCCTTTTATCAAACGACAAATTTTGCCTTCTTTCGAGGGCCGCAGGTATTCATGAAAACGTTTTCCGCAAAACCGTCGGATGTGGACAAAAAATGGGTCGTCATTGACGCCGAAGGCCAGTCTCTGGGCCGGGTGGCGAGCAAGGCGGCTTCGATCATCCGCGGCAAGACCAAACCGATTTACACGCCGCATGTGGACACCGGAGACAATGTGATCATCATCAATGCCTCCCAGGTGAAACTGACGGGGAAGAAATGGCTGCAGAAGGAATACTTCTGGCACACCGGCCACCCCGGCGGATTGAAATCCCTGCGTGCCGAGGAAATGCTGGCCAAGCGCCCGGCGGACCTCCTGAAAGAAGCCATCAACGGAATGTTGCCGAAAAACCGGCTGGGGCGTGCGCTCCGGGCCAATTACCGCATTTACGATACCGGCGAACATCCGCACACAAGCCAGAATCCCGAAGTGGTCACCCTGTAACTTTTTGGAAAAGGAACGCTTCCGGCCGAACAATCGAGCCGGAGCACAGTGAGACATTATGGAAGATCGATTTTACGCCACCGGTAGAAGAAAAGAAGCGATTGCCAAAGTCTGGTTGCAGCCTGGAACCGGAAAAATCACCGTCAACAAGCGCGACCTGAGCGCTTATTTTGGCCGTCCCACCACGGAAATGGTGGTGCGTCAGCCTCTCAACATGACGGAAACCGGCAGCAGCTTCGATGTCGTGGCTACGGTACTGGGTGGTGGTCTGTCCGGACAGGCAGGTGCCCTCAGGCTCGGGATCTCCAAAGCGCTCCTTCTTTCCGACCCCGACCTCAGGCCGACCCTGAAAAAAGCCGGGTTCCTCACCCGCGACCCGAGAGAAGTGGAACGTAAAAAATACGGACAGCCTGGCGCACGTAAACGCTTCCAGTTCTCCAAGCGTTGATCCCGGCTGCACCTGTTCCACCGCTTCAATAGCCCAGACCATCAACCGCAGAACTCAACCTGAGGACCGCCTGCATGCTGAAAGCCTGCATTGCGGGAGCAACGGGATATACCGGGCTCGAGTTGATCCGCCTCCTGTTGCAGCACCCGGATATTGAAATCGCTCATATCACCGCCGACGCCAACAAGGGCAAGCGGATGTCCGAGGTCTGCCCGTCGATGGAGGGGATTTTCGACCGGGAACTGGTGGAACTGACGCCGGATCTGGCCCGGGATTGCGACGTGATGTTCCTCGCCCTGCCGCACACGGCGGCGATGGACAAGGTCCCGGCGTTTCTGGAGGCCGGGTGCAAGGTGGTCGACCTGAGCGCCGACTTCCGCCTGCGCGACCCGAACGTGTTCGAGGAATGGTACAAGACGCCCCACGTTTCTCCGCAATGGATTGAAGAAGCGGTCTATGGCCTGCCGGAGCTGCACCGGGAAAAGATCAAAATCGCGCGGCTGGTGGCCAACCCGGGGTGTTACCCGACCGGGGCCATCCTCGCCCTGGCGCCGCTGATGCAGTGCGGCTGGGTGGATCTGGATTCGCTCATCGCCGACTGCAAGTCCGGTGTGTCCGGAGCCGGGCGGAAGCTCAATGCGTCCACCCAGTTTTGCGAAGCCAACGAAGGCGTCAGCGCCTACGGACTGACCACGCACCGGCACACGCCGGAGATTGAGCAGGAACTGGGCGCACTCGCCGGACGGCCGCTTCGGGTCGTGTTCGCCCCGCACCTCATGCCGATGACGCGCGGCATCCTGTCCACGGTCTACGCCAACCTGAGTGAGGAGGTCACTCCGGACCAGGTGCAGGAGCGGTACCGGGAGTTTTACCGGGACGAGCCGTTTGTCCGTGTTCTGCCCGCCGGAAAATTCGCCGACACGCGCCAGGTGGTGCGCTCGAATTTCTGTCACATCGGCATCGCCCACGACAGCCGCACAAAGCGGTTGATCGTCACCTCGGCCATCGACAATTTGCTGAAGGGGGCGTCCAGCCAGGCGGTGCAGAACTGCAATCTGATGTTTGATTTTCCCGAAACACGGGGACTGGAATCGGCCCCGGTATTCCCTTAATTAATAAAAGACATGAAACTGAAAAATTCAAAATCCGTTCAGGTCCCCGGATTCAAGGCCGGCGGTATTGCCTGCGGCATCAAGAAAAACGGGACCAAGGACCTGACCCTCATCGTCTCGGACACGCCGGCGGCCTGCGCCGGGGTGTTCACCCTCAACGAGGTGCGGGCGCCCAGCGTCGTGCTTTCGGAAAAGATGGTGAAATCCGGCAAACCCATCCGGGCGGTGGTGGTCAACAGCGGCAATGCCAACGCCTGTACCGGCAAGGCCGGCGCGGACAACTGCCACACCGTGCTCAAGGAGACCTCGCTTCAATTGGGAGTGCGCGACGAGGAAGTGCTGATGGCGTCCACGGGGGTCATCGGGGTGCCGTTGCCGGTGGAAAAAATCACCCGGGGGATTCCCCATCTCGCCCGGCACGTGTCGGCGTCGCGCTGGTCCTACGCCGCGGAGGGCATTCTCACCACGGATCTGGTGGCGAAAATGAAGTCGGTGGAATTCACCTGTGCCGGAAAAAAAATCGTCATCGGCGGGATCGCCAAAGGGTCCGGTATGATCGCTCCCAATATGGCCACCATGCTGGGGTTTCTGGCCACGAACGCCCGGGTATCGGCCAAGGTGCTGCAGGAGGCGCTTGAGATCGCCGTCGGCGACACCTTCAACCGGATCACCGTCGACGGCGAATGCTCGACCAACGACATGGTGCTTCTTATGGCCAACGGCAAGGCGGGCAATGATGAGATCAAGCCCGGTTCCAAAGCGTTCCAGGAATTCCTCGAGGCGTTGACCGTGGTCTGCCGGGACTTGGCGTTCATGATCGTCAAGGACGGTGAAGGGGCGACCAGGTTTGTCACGATCCAGGTGCGGGGAGCGAAATCGCGAAACGACGCGGAAGTCCTGGGCAAACGGGTGGCCAACTCCATGCTGGTCAAGACAGCGCTGTTCGGGGCGGACCCGAACTGGGGCCGGATCATGGGGGCGCTGGGGGATGCCGGCGTCGCCATCAAACCGGAGAAGGTCGACATCGCGTTCAACGGCATGACGATCGTGCAGGACGGCAGCCCGCTGGAAGACATCTCCCTGGCCAAGCTGAGAAAAAAAATGAAATGCCGCGAAGTCGAAATCACGATCGACCTCAACCTGGGCAAGGCGCAGTGCCCCACCTACACCTGCGACCTGTCTTACGACTACGTGCGGATCAACGCAGAGTATACGACCTGACGGTGCCTGGGGTCCGGGCCTGTTACCGGATTTCTATTTTTTCAGCGCGGGTGTTGTCAGCGGCGGATGCCGAAATTTTCTTCCACGCAAAATAACTGGTGGTACACCTTCAGGTTTTCATCCTGCAATTGGCGTTCAATGTCGCGGCTGGTGGTGGTCTTGCGATCGTTTTTCTTTTTAGGGGACGGTTTGCGGGGTTTGATGTTGGTCGCTTCCATGCTGGTTTCTCCTTGAAAACACAGGGTTAAATCTGGAAACCGCGGTACTCCTCACCGCCGGTCCAGTATCTATTCGGCATTTCGCCGCCGGAGCTTGATCCCCCAATCGAGGGTAATTTGCCCTTCCCGGTCCGGGGTCCGGTCTCGGTCAGTAGTGGCGCAACAGCTCCACGGCGAACCGTGTGCGGTTCAAATGCTGGGTCGCGGACGAAATCACCTCGCCCGTGGCCACGTCGACCATCGCCAGGTGCACGTCGATGTTGGTCCCGATATCCTGCACGCGTCCGTTGACCACCGCCTGCGCGTTCAGCGCCTTGCCGATGCGCGTCAGGTCCTGGTGCGTGAGGTTGAATGACGGTTTCAATTCCAGCGCTTCCAGCGTCTGGGAGACCTCGCCGCGTTGAGCCACGCGGAAATAGCGTTTGCGCGTGATCGCCTCCACCACGCGGTTGGACATGTATTCGCCCAGCATGGGGACCTGCTCGTCCTCGTCCACCAGATCCATGACCACGACTTTGTTGATTTCATATTCCGCCGCATCGCGGGCAAGGTCTTCCACGAGGTCTTCGGAACGGTCCTGGTAATAGCCGGAATCGGTGTCCGGTTTGAACACCTTGGACCATATCTTGGACGGAGCCAGTTTCACTTCGCATCCGCCCAGAAAAACCAGGGCGATGAGCAGAAACCCGATTTTGCTTGATCGATTCATTGGCGTTGCACCTGACTTGGGGTTGCTAACAGATTGTTTTGCCAAAGGATATGCAAGGCCGATGCCAGCGGCAACGCCCGGTCTCTTTTTGGGTGAAAGCTTTATAACCTGTTGTTTTTAAACAGATTTTGTGGGTATTCGAGGGCAGGGTGGAGGGTGCCCCGGGAGGAAAAGATTGCCTCCCGGCGGCAGGATTCTGTCATTCAACTGACGCTCCTGTTACAGGGGCCCGGTTGGGTGAAATGTCTGCCGAAACATGATAAGGTGAGAAAAAGCAACCTCATCCAGAAAGGCAGTGGGCATTATGACGCGGTGGATTTTTTCGTTCTTTTTCGTATTGGGCCTCGCGGCCTGCGGCGGGGCCGAGCAGTCTCAGGAACCTCTGGCCATGCCCCCCAAGGAAAAAACCTGGGTCAAGACCGAAGAGGTGGAACAGACCCGGGAAGCCTATCTGGCGAAAACGGATTCCGCTCCGGAAAAGATTGAAGTCGACGCCGCGTACAAGAAAACCCTGCTGACTCCCGCCGCCCAGCCGCAGGGGGTGGTCAAGGACCAGGTCTCATGCGAGGCGGCCATCGCCCCGATGGAGGAGAAACGCAAACTGCTGCAGAAATCCGGTGGCATGTGGCACGCCTTCGAGCGCTCTCCGGAAGTACGTCCCTTCTCCAACAACGGCATGCAAATCGACAGTAACTTCAACAAAATCGCCCTGGCGTTGCGTCACCTGTGCGCCACGGCGGACGGGGTGCCGCTTTCCCCCCTGGCCCGCCACATCACCGCGGTGATGGAGCAACGGGGACGCGAAGGGGCCCGGGAATACTTTCTCAATCAGGGCCGGGCGCCGAAGGACGTCGACATCTGGTTCGATTACGCCGAGTATTCCAAAACCATGGCGGAAAGAAAAATAACGTATGCGACTGTTGAGGAACTGATCCGCAAGACCGAAACCCTGTTGGGGGAATACGAGCAGTTGTACAGCCAGAAAGTGGACACTGCCAACAAGGACGCGTTCCTCGTCAAGGCGAAGACCCTCCTGGCCGTGATCAACGACAGCCTGGAGAACGTTCCCGAATTCGCTTTGGCGATGAAGGAGGATTTCGCCGAACCCCACGTCAAGTTTGAAGGGCAGATGTAGTGAGAAAAATTGGATGGACCAAACCGCCGTTCCGGACAATCCGGGACGGCGGTTTTTTTTTGATTTAGGGGGTAAATCAATATTCCCTCTTGTAAAGAGGGACGCGAAGCAGGGTGATTCCCCATTCCCGCAACCGCTGGGAAATCTCCATACTCGAAAAAAAGAATCATTGGAATATTTAAAGGAAGAAGCCCCCCAGCCCCCTTCGGAGAGAGACCTTTGCAAAAGTCAAAAGCGAACGTCCAAGGCGAGATTCTTCGGGCCTCAAGGCCCTCAGAATGACAATAAAACACTGCTACGTCATACTGAGCGAAGCGAAGTATCTCGCCTCGAAGGTTTTTCCTAGGTTATGCAAAGCTCTCCTTCGGAGAAGGGGGAGGTGCTGGCGCACGGCCGGTGACTCTCAACCTCAAGGTCAAAAGCAAAGGCGACCGCAGACACTAAACAAGCGATTGTTTTTTTATTTTGACCGCTCGCGTTCTTTTACTCTTTTTTCCAGTTTTTCCCTGTTTGGGATTCTTTCAGGAGCCAGATCATTACTCCGGCGGCGTGAGGCCTTTTTCCTTGTATTCGGTGAGTTTGTTGCGCAGGGTGCGGATGCTGATGCCGAGCTGTTCCGCCGCTTTGGTCTTGTTGCCACCGACTTCGCCCAGCGTCTGGAAGATCAGCTCCCGTTCCATGTCATAGATGGTGCCGCTCAAGGCGGGGACTTCGGTTTTACCGGCGTTGCCGGCGGCGTCTTCCAGAAATAAATGGGCCGGCTGGACGGTGTCTCCCGGACACAACAGCACCGCGCGTTCGATGACGTTTTCCAACTCGCGCACGTTGCCGCCCCAACGGTATTTTTTCAGCAGCGCCAGCGTTTCGCTGGAAATGGATTTCACCGGCCGGTGGTTTTCCTGCCCGTGCTTTTTAATAAAATGGTCGGCCAGCAGCGGGATGTCTTCCAGCCGTTCCCTCAACGGCGGCAGTTTGAGCGGGATGACGTTCAGCCGGTAATACAAATCTTCGCGGAATTTGTTTTCCGCGATCAACTGGCGGGGATCACGGTTGGTGGTGGCGACGATGCGCACATCCACCGGGATCGGTTGCCGTCCTCCCACCTTGTCGATCTCGTGTTCCTGTAAAACGCGCAGCAGCTTGGCCTGGAGCGGCATGCCCATTTCCGTGACCTCGTCGAGCAGGAGCGTGCCCTTGTGCGCCAGTTCGAACTTGCCGTCCTTGCGCGTGTCGGCCCCGGTGAAGGCGCCTTTCTCATGCCCGAACAGTTCCGTTTCCAGCAGGCCTTCGGGCAGCGCCGCGCAGTTGACCGCCATGAAGGGCTGGTCGGCGCGCGGGCTGCACGCGTGGATATACCGGGCGAACATTTCCTTGCCGGTGCCGGTCTCGCCGCTGATGAGCACGGTGGATTTGCTGTAGGCGACGTTCTCGACGAAGGTCAAAAGCTCCTTCATTTTTTCGTTTTCGGTGACGATGCGGCGGTCCATCGGCAGGGAGCTCCGCACAGTGCCCGCGTCGGCGGGCGCCGGCGTGCCCGCCGGGCTCATGAGGGCGCGGTTGACGGTGGAGACGAGCACGTCCGCCGAGAAGGGTTTCAGCAGGTAGTCGGACGCGCCGGCCTTCATCGTTTCGACGGCGTTGTCGATGGTGCCGTAAGCGGTGATCATCACCACCCGGGTTTCCGGTGAAACATCGCGGACCGCTTTCAACAGTTCCGGTCCGCTGAGTTTTGGCATCCTGACGTCGGAAACAACGAGGTCGAACGTTTCGTCCTCGATCAGGCGCAGGGCTTCCTCGCCGTTTTCCGCCGTGAGGAACCGGTAGCCCTGGCGCTTCAGCGTTTCGCTGAGCGCGGCGCGCATCTCGGGTTCGTCATCCACAATCAGTACATTGATGTCCGCCGGATCTTTCATCCGTATTTCTCCCAAAGGGGCAACCGGACGATGAACGCGGTTCCCCGGCCCGGTTCGCTCTCCACGTCGATGGTTCCCTGATGCGCCTTGACGATGTTGTGGGCGATGGCCAGCCCGAGCCCGGTGCCCTTGTCCCGTGTGGTGAAAAAGGGATTGAAAATGTTCTCGCGGTCGGCGCTGGCGATGCCGGTTCCGGTGTCGCGGACGGTGACCGCCACATAGCGGCGGTTGAGTGAATCGGTTTCCTCCGCGCCGCTCGCCTCGATGCTGAGGGTCAGCGTTCCGCCGTCCGGCATGGCCTGCAGGGCGTTGCGGATGAAGTTGACGAACACCTGTTGCAGCAGCGCGCTGTCGCCCATGCCGGGGGTGGCGTTGGGTGGATAGTGTTTGACGATTTGAATTTTTTCGCTGGCTCCGGACTGGATCTCCGGCGAGGCGAGGATGCTGTCCAGAAGCGGCGCCAGGTCGCAGCGGCTTTTCGACGGTTCGGGTGATTTGGCGAACAGCAGCAGGCTGGAGATGATGCGGTCCAGGTTGCGGATACCGGAGACGATGTGTCCGGCGAGCTTGCCTTTTTCCGGATCGCCGCTCAGGTCTTTTTCCAGGAGAGAGGCGAACAGTTCGATGCCGCCCATGGGGTTGCGGATTTCATGGGCGATGCCCGCCGCCATTTCCCCCATGGCGCGCAGGCGGTCGTTGCGGTTGGCTTCTTCTTCCAGCCGTTTGAGCTGTGTCACGTCCTGCAGGACGAGCACGGTGCCGATGCGCCGGCCCTGGTTGTCGTGAGCCGGCGAGGCGGTGATGCGGACGCGCAAACGCGGCCCTTCCGCGGATTGCCATTCGAGTTCCTGCGCCGGAGCCTCGTCCCGGGTTTCGGTCAGGCGGCCCACCAGTTGCGGCAGGGGGGAACGCGGAAAAGTTTCCGCCAGTTCCCGGCCGATGCAGGCCTCCGCGTCCATGCCGAGAATTTGTCCCGCCGTTTTGTTGAAGGTGGTCACCCTGTTGTCGTTGTTGATCACGATGACGCCGTTGGTCAGGCTTTGCAGGATGAAGTCGAGGTAATTTTTGACTTCTTCCTTCTCGCGCAGGTTTTGCTCCAGGGCCTCGTTTTTACGCTCCAGTTCGAGGTCGAGCTGCTGGATGCGCAGTTGCAGGTTGTCGTAGGACTTCTGCAACTGCTCGGTGACTTCCGTGAAGGAATGGAAGGCCCGTCGCAGGACTTCCAGTTCCTGTTTTTTGGCATCGTCCTTTTGCGGTTCGGTCATGGGAGGCCGGGGTTGGGGTGGGGACGGTATTGTGCGTAGTTTCGAATGCATTATATAGAATTATAACTGTTCCTTTAACCGTTTTTCCCAGTCGAGGACGCGCGCTCCGATTTCCGCGGCTTTCTTCAACAGCGGTTCGTCCGGATTGGCTTCGATCAGTTTCTGGAATTCCTCCTCGGCCTGCTGTTTGTCCTTTCGCCGGTCGTAGCAGTCGGCGATCAGGAAATCCGCCCACTCGCGCAGGGAGTGGTTGGGAAACTGCCGCCGCGCGGCGACGAGCGCGGGCAGGGCGCGGTCGTAGCGTTCCGTCTGGTAGAGCAGCAGTCCAAGTTTGTAATAGGCGTTCTGGACCCGTTCCGGAACGCGCGGCCGCGTGCGGTCGTATTGGTCGATCGTCAGGGCGTATTCCCGGATGGCCTGCTCCAGGTCTCCCTGCTGGAACCAGGTTTCGGCTTGAAGGTAATGGACCTCCGCCGGGTCGGCGTCCGCCCGGCTCAGAAGCTGCCGGTACATGTCGTGCGCCGCTTCGTAATTGTTTTGTCCACGATAGGCGGCGGCGAGGATCTTCATGGCGTCGGGCACCTGCGGACTGAGCGGAAAGCTGGTCAGGAAGGTGCGCGCCACCACTTCCGCCTCAGCCCAGGTTCCACGGTCGACGTGGATCTTCCCGAGGTTGAGAAACAGCCGGTCGCGGTACACGCCGTTGGGATCGGCCTTGCGCACCCGTTCGAAAAAGGCCAGGGCTTCGTCCGTCATGCCGATGGCCTGGTAGGCTTCCCCCACCTGCAACAGCGTTTCCACCTTGCGCACGTCGCCGATGTTGAGGCTGCGGAACTGGTTGTAGATGTACAGGATGGGCAGGTAACCTTTTTGCGTTGAGTAATCGTTGATCAGGAACACCAGCGCCTGCTCGATCAGGTTGCGCGCGCTCTTGTGAAAACGCGAACCCGGTTCGAAGGCCATGAGTTTCTGGAATTCGCGAAACGCTTCGAGGTACTGTTTTTGCTGGAAATGGGCCGTGCCGCGGCTCAGGGTGACCTCGGCCAGGATGTCCTGGGTCCTGGCGTCTTCAAACACCTTCCGGTAGGTTTCGACCGGGCGGAAATATTCCGGCAGGTCGAAGATGATGTCGCGCACCGGCAGGGTGGGGTCGCGCACGCCGATGTCGGCCAGTCTGATTTTGGCGTACTGCGATTCCGCCGAACCGGGGTTGGTTTTCTGCGAGCGGTCGAACACCGACAGCGCCTCGAGTCCCCGGTTTTCCATGAGGTAGGAGTCGCCGATGCGGTTCAAGCTGCGGTGGCCGCGTTGTGTTTCCGGTTCCAGGTTGATGAAATGGAAATAGTGCTGGCGCGCTTTTTCGTAATTTTCCTGCAGGAAATAGATTTCGCCCATGAAATAGCTGATTTCCGGATCTTCCTTCAACTGTTTGGGCCAGCGGCGGGCGGCGTCTTCAAACACCTTGCGGGCGGCGTCAAGGTCGTTCGATTCGTACAGGCTCCGTGCAATGGAGAAGGTGGCCTTGCGCACCTCCTCGTTGCCGGGGTCGTCTGCCAATATGGCGCGAAACGCCTTGTTGGCCTCCTGGTAGCGTTTCTCCCGAAGCAGCAGTTCCGCCATTTTCATGTTGCGGGTTTTGTTGTACAGGCTCTTCTTGTTGTTTTCGATTCCGCGGAGGTACAGGGTGCGGGCCTCCAGCGGCAGGTCCATGTTGTCGAAGATGACGCCGAGCTTGAACAGGGCGTGGTCGAAAAATTTTGATTTGGGGAATTTCCGCATGGCCCGCTGGTAGGCGGTGATGACATCGTCGTACACGGGAAAGGGTTTCGGGTCGTGAATTTTAAACAGCAGTTCCGCCTTGAGGAAAAGGATGTTTTCCAGGAGCGGGCTTTCGGGAAATTTCTGCTCGTATTCGTCGAAGGCCTTGAGGGTTTCCTCCTGCAGCCCCTGCTGATAGAGGCTGAGCGCCTGCCGGTATTCGTCCCAGCCCTGGTTGATTTTGCGTTCGGCGTCCTCCTTGACCAGCTCCTGGATTTCCTCCTCCGTCAATTCCCGGGAGCTTTTTTGCGAACGCTTTGTCCGGTTTTTTCCCTTTTGGGTTTCCTGTTTTTCCGATTCCGGTTTTACACGGAAGGCGGGCTGGCCGGTACCCTGGAAGTCCAGCACGACGGCGTCCGGTTCGCGTTGGCGGAAATGGAACACGCGGGTGTTGGGGTACTTCAGCCGGAAAGTGACGCGCACGCCTTCCTGCAGGGCGGTGACATCGACCCGGTCCAGATTGCGGTCGGGGAAACTCCGCGCCTTCAATGCCTCGCCCCGCCCGGCGCCGGGCAGGAAGACCACGATTTTTTTCCGGTCCAGTTCCGGGATGACCTGGTAATCCGCCGGTTCGCTGGTCAGGAGGCGGATGCGGGTGTATTCCGGGTGGCCGCCGATCAGGATCGATTCCAGGCGGACGGCGGTTGCGGTGGAACCCTCCACGGTTTCACGGGAAAACCCCGGGCCTGTGAGCGGGATGACCGCCAGCAGGAGGAGTCCTATGATTATTAAGGAACGGAATTTGCTAATCTGTCTCATGACAAAATATTGACCGTTTTACATTGTTTTTTCCTATTGAAGCAAAAACGGTACCAATAAAGCGGTTTTTACGTTAACCTTTTTTTTATAACGGCTTATTAAAGCTGATTCGATTGATGGATGCAGGTGTTCGAATCCTTTTCATCGCGGAGGCGGTCCGGGCAACCCCCGGGAAGTGGGGTAAAACCGGCGGGATCCGCTGCGTGTCAGTTAAATGGCAGTTGAAACGGACCTTGTTCAAGGAACCTCTGAGAATGAAATTGTTTGTTCCGGCAGCCCGCAGGTCCTGACAGCAACGTCCTGCTTCGCGGCCAGATGTGATTTTTAGAGGTGGTCTAATTATTGTAACGGCATTCGGGCCGCAGGGAGCAACCCTTGAATTCCACAGAATCGGAACGCAATGAGGAAACCCGGCTGGTGAAGGACCTGCTGGTCAAGCAGAACCGTCTGCTGGGCCGGACCCTGATCCACATGGATCACTTCCTGTTTCTTCATAAAAGCATCAGCCGGCTCAACCTCGACGACATCCGGCAGGCCCTCATCGACAAGCTGCCGGATATTCTTTCCATAAAATATTTTTCCCTGTTCCTGTTTGACAAGAGCAAGCGCCTCCTCACCCTTTCCTGCCACAATCACCCCGGTTGGACCCAGGAGGTGCAGATTCCCATGGCCGCCTCCCATGTCATGAACGACGCCATCCTGCAGGGCCGTTACATACTCGAACCCGATTTTAAAAAATCGAAATATTTCAAAGGCAAGTCCAATCCCCTGTTCAAGAACAATTTTTTCCTGTGCCTCCCGCTCATGATCGAAAACGAGGTGCTGGGCATTCTGAACCTGAACGAAACCCGAAAAGGCGGCTTTTCGGTCAACGATCTGGATTTTGTCCTCAACGTTACAGAATTCGTCTCGCTTTCCCTGAGCAACGCCCTGTTGTACCGCAAAACGGAGTTGCTTTCCGTAACCGACGGGTTGACCTCGCTGGTCAATCACCAGCAAATGCAGCAGGTGCTCAAAAGTGAATTTGAAAGAAGCCGGCGCTACACGCAGGAGTTGTCTCTCGTCATGATGGACATGGACCATTTCAAACGGGTCAACGACACTTATGGGCACCAGGTGGGCGATGAAGTGCTGATCGCCCTGGGCGAGGTTATCACCAGTGTTTGCCGGTCGAACGACACGGGCGCCCGTTATGGCGGGGAGGAATTTTGCCTGATCCTCCCCCAGACGTCACTGGAAAACGCGAGGAACATTGCGGAGCGTATTCGGGAACAGATGCACGAGCGTGTTTTTCAAACCGACAGGGGAGAGTTTCAGATAACCCTCAGTTGCGGCGTGGCCCAACTGGACCTGGAGCGGATGACACAGCCCGCGGACCTGGTTCACGTGGCGGACCGGGCGCTTTACCGCGCCAAGGAAGGCGGGCGCGACCGGACGGTGCTGGGAGGTGTCGATGACCTGTCTTGATCTGAAACGATTTCTCGATTGTCCGGCCCTTCCCACGCTGCCGGAGCAGATCGCCAAGGTGCTGGACGAAACCGGACGCGCCTCCGCCATGGACTACAATATCGTCCAGATCATCCAGTTCGATCCGTCCATCGCCTCGCGCGTTCTGCAGGTGGCCAATTCCCGCCTGTACGGATACCCCGCTCAGATCGGATCGTTGCAACAGGCGGCCGGCCTTTTGGGGCCTGGAGTGATCAAGAGCATTATCCTCACCACCCCGATCCTGGAGCGTTACTCCGGGGAGGATTCCCAGTGGCGTGTCCAGATCGACTACATCCGGCTGCTCAAAACCAGCGCGGCTACGGGAGCCATCGCCGGTGAACTGGCCAATGTGTTCGAGGGCTTTGAAACCGATGTCTGTTTCACCGCCGGGCTGCTGCACAATCTGGGGAGACTGGCTCTGGCCCTGCTGGAACCCGAGCCTTATATCCGTTGCCTGCGGATGGCGGAGGAAACGGGAAAGCCCCTGCTGGAGGTGGAAAAGGAACGGTTGGGTGTGACGCATGAGGAGATTTATTCCGTTCTGTCCAGCCACTGGAACTATCCGGACACGCTCCGGAGAAACAAAAGCGCGGCGGGAAAAGAAAACGTGGCCGCCCTGGTCGATCTTTCCGCCCGGCTGGCGGCGCAATGGGGATTCGAAACCCTGTCTCCGGCCGGGACAGGGCAGAACGGCGTGCGGGAACTGTGCGAATCTCTGGGGCTTTCCTGGCAGGCGGTCGATGCCCGTCAGGCGGAGCTGAAAAATTACGCCCAGCAGGTGTCCGGGCAGTTTTGAGGTGATGGCGGCGAAGTCACAGGTCGGGCCCCATCAGCCGGATAAAGTTGTCCAGCAGGGCGGGGTCGAAGTGGGCCATCATCTGTTTTTTCATTAGCGTCAAGGCGTCGAACGGCCGGAGGGCTTTCTTGTACGACCGGCGCGTGGTCAGGGCGTCGTACACGTCCATCACCTTGCAGACCCGGCCGCCAAAGGCGATGTCCTCTCCCTGGAGTCCATTGGGGTAGCCGCCTCCGCCGAATTTTTCATGGTGCTGCCCCGCCATGTGCAGCACGCAGTCATCGTAGCAGTTCATTTCCTTCAGGATGGATTCGCCGGCGGGTGAATGCGCCTTCATTTCCTCGAACTCGTCGTCGGTGAGTTTTCCGTCCTTGTTGATCAGTTCCAGCCGGACTTTGGTTTTGCCGACGTCGTGCAGCATGCCGCCCAGCCCCAGTTGCCGGGACTCGGCCTGGGGAAGTTTGACCTTGATTCCGTAGGTCATGCAATACAGGCCCACGTTCACGCTGTGGGTGTAGGTGTAATAGTCCTTGCTGGTCAGTTTGGAGATCGCGAAAAACCCGACGTCGGCGTCCGAGAAACACTCTTCCATGATTTCGATGACCTCATCCGAGGCGGTCAGTATCTTGGGAGAAGCGTTTTGTTCGAAGAATTCGTGCATGATGTTTTTTGAAACCTCATACACTTTCTGCGTCTTGACCTCGGTGGGCACATCGTCGCTGGAAACAATCGCGCGCAGGGTGCGCGTGGCGTGGGCGTAGTACTTGAACAGGTCCTCGTCCTGGATATAAAAATCATCCGTGGCTTCCCCCGTTTCCAGGAGCCGCTGGACTTTTTCCTGATGCTGGCGGTCGGTGCTGGCGAACTTGACGAACTTGACCTTGCCGAGGCTGTTGGTCTTGTAAAAAATATCGAAGGACTCGCTGCTGGAATTGCTCAGAAATTCCAGATTGATTTTCCGGTAATTGATGTTGTCGACTGTGAACATGGATGGTGTTGCCACAGGCCCCGGCCGTTTTGAAATGAGACAGGATGGACGCAAAAAATCTATATTACTATATCCATGGGTCGATTTTCCAAGCCAACCTGCGGTTCATTTACCGTGAAATGCCGAAAGATTTCAAGGGGGCTTATTTCAATGTCTTTGGGGCTTCCCGGAAAAAGTGGAGCATGGACCGGGTGCATCCGATCAGGTCCACCATGGACAGCGATTCACCGGGTTCATGCATTTTACAGGCGGGGTCGTAAGCGCCGATGCACAATGGAGCGATGTCCCCCAGAGCGTCCATCAATTTGGCGACAAACGGGATGGAGCCGCCGCACCCGTACAGGCAGGCGGGGACTCCGAATCCTGCCGAGAGGGATTGCATCATCAGTTCGAACACGGGGGCGTCGATGGCCGTCATCCAGGGAGACCCGCCCTTGTCTTGCTCTAGAAGGATGCGGAATCCTTGCGGCACGTTTTGCTCAAGGTGCCGGGTGAGCGCCTGGCGGGAGGCGTCTTCCGGGTTTCCCGGCGCCAGCCGGATCTCCACCATGGCGCTGGCGGATGGGTTTTCAAACAGCCAGCGCCGTCCGTCCGCTTCCACGTGCAGGGCGCGCACCCCGACGGCGTTTCCGGGAGCCAGGAGGCCGGCGATACTTGCGATGCGGACCTGGCCTGCCGGATCGAACAGGCCGTCCACCCATTGGGCGAGGAGCAGTTCGGGAACCGGCAGCGGCCCGCCCACAACACCGGAATGGGGGGCTTTGCCGGACGATTTGAAAACGATGTCCAGGGTCACCCGGGTGTTTTTTTCCTCGACGATCTCCACCGTCAATTGGAGCTGATAGGGGTTGTGCCGTTCCAGGTGGTCCTCAATCGCCTTGACCAGACGGTCTCCTTTTGAACCGTCTGCCAGGGTGAATTGAAAACGCGCACCGGCGGAACCGAAGAGCACCCCTCCCGCCACGCGGTGTCCGGGGCGTGCATTGGCGTAAGACCGGCGCAGTTGATCCTGGATGATGTCCACCGCGGTTTCCGGCACCACGAACCGGGTGTCCGGCAACAGGCCGCCGGCTTCCCGCTGCTTTTCAACGGTGGTGGGAACGCGGGCGTATCCGGCCCGTTCTTCTTCGGTCACGGGGATGTCCCGTTTTGCAATGGCCTCGATGTTCAGCGAATGGTCGTCCCGGATCAGGGTGGCCAGCAGTTTGTACAGCGCCGCCTGATCGCTCAGGAGATTTTCCGGATCGTCCTTTTTCAGTTCGGCCCGGATCTGCAGGATGCCGCGCAGGGAGATCGTCAGTCCGGGCACGCCGGTGTCGGGGTTGAGCACGTCGGTGATGATGACGCAGCTACAGTCCTCGAAAAAAGATTTGTTTTGCAGGATCTGGTCGATCAGGGAAATCGACCCCGATTCCTCTTCCGTTTCAAAAATCACTTTCAGGTTGCAGGGCAGGTTCTGCCGTGCCGCATCGGTCAGGTCCCCCGGCTCCCCGCCCGCCAGGTGCACCAGCGCCTCGGAGGCCATGCCGATGGCGATGACGCCGCTCAGGTCGTCCGCCGCCCCGCGTCCCTGGGCGCGGCTGCGGTCGTCGTTCCAGACCAGCCGGGTGGGCGCAATGCCGCCCCACTGCTGGAAGCCGGCGTCGTCCATGTACGGTTGCTTGTCCAGGTGCGCGTACATGAGAACCGTGGGTTTTTCTGCAGAGGCGTGGAGTTCCGCCAGCAGGATGGGGGTCGCGCCGGGCAGCTCTTTCGGCGGTTTGTTGACGCGGATGGTGCCGAATCCGATGTCCTCAAGATAGCGCGCCGCGAGGTGCAGAATCTCCCGCATGTCGGAAGGCGTTTCCCGGTCGCCGGGAAATTCGTTGACGCCCAGGCTGCGGCTGTCGATCGCCACCATCTGTTCCAGCATGTCGAGATGTTTGCGGACCAGGTCCGAGTCCGGGGAGATCAGGCGGTTGATTTCAGCCGACGGTGCGGAGGTGTTCATGGACAATGCTTCCTTATGCTGTGTTCAGGTGAGGTGAAAAGAGGTGTCCTTTACAGGACGATCCAATCATATTAGTATAATTGATACGGTCCCATGCAATCCAATTGTTGAAATTCCCGAATCAACTTATGATCGAACGTGTTCTCAACCTGGTGAAGCTGTATCAGGAACTCAAATCCCGGGGGAACTGGCCCCTCATCCGCCGGTCCCGCAAGCAGTTGGTGGAATTCATCCTGTGCCGGGGAAGCCTCAACCGGAAGAACCCCCTCGCGGGGCTGTTTTACTGGTGGGGCCTGCTCAAGGGATACGACCTCCTCGTCTGGCGTCTGGAAACTTTCGGCTTTCTGTTTCTGCCCGAATGCACCGCTGACCAGAAAAAGCAACTGAACCGGCTCCTCCCCTCCATGGCGCAAGCGGGCTGAATGTTTTCCATTGAATCGTCCACGTTTGCATTACCGCCGGACGCCCGTTTTTCCATTCTCATCCCGACGTGGAACAACCTGCCGTTTCTAAAGCTCTGCCTGGACTCCATCAACCAGAATTCCCGCTGGCGTCATCAGGTGATCCTCCACATCAACGACGGTTCGGACGGCACCTACGACTGGGCGATGGAGCAGGAGATCGACCACACGTATTCACCGGAGAATATCGGCATCTGTTACGGCCTCAACGCCGCGGCGGAACTGGCGAAAACGGATTACCTGATGTTCCTGAACGATGACATGTACGTCTGCCCCGCCTGGGACCACTACCTGGACGAAGCGGTCAAGGAAGCTCCCGGCGAACGGTTTTACCTTTCCGGAACCCTCATCGAGCCGCGCGACACGGGCAATGCCTGCACCATCGTCACCGACCGGTTCGGCGACGATCTGGAAACCCTGGACAAGAACAAGTTGCTGCACGAATACGATACGCTGCCGTTTCAGGACTGGAGCGGGGCGACCTGGCCCCCGAGCCTGATGCACAAGAACATGTGGGAACTGGTGGGGGGAATGAGCGTCGAGTTTTCACCGGGCATGTATTCCGATCCGGATCTTTCGATGAAGCTGTGGCAGGCGGGGGTCCGCTGGTTCCAGGGCGTCTCCAAAAGCCGGGTGTTTCATTTCATGGCAAAGTCGACCGGGCGGGTCACCCGCAACGACGGGCGGACGCAGTTCATGCGCAAGTGGGGCATTTCCAGCAATGCGTTCATGAACCATTACCTGAAAATCGGCCAGCCGTTTCAGGGAATCCTGCCCGAGCCGCAAGAGAACTGGGCGCTCAAATGGTCGCGATTCAAATCCCGCCTGGCTTGAACTTGACAGGACGTCCCGGCCGCCTTACAGTCGATCCGCAATCAACGGTTTCAACCACACTCAAACCAACCCTCGTCGTGTCCGGTTCATGATCAGCGCCGTCATCATTGTCAAAAACGGTGAGTCCTATCTGGCCGAGTGCCTGGATTCGCTGACGCGGTTCCAGGAAGTGGTCCTGGTCGACACCGGTTCCACCGACGCCACGCTGGACATCGGCCGCCGCTACGACAACGTGCGGATTTTCGAGAGGGAATTCATCGGGTTTGGCCCCACCAAGAACCTGGCCGTATCGCTGGCGACACACGACTGGGTGTTTTCCATCGATTCGGACGAGGTGGCGACGCCGGAGTTGTCCTGGGAAATTCATCAACTGGAACTGGACGCGTCGCAGGTGTATCGCATGCCGCGCCAGTCGTATTACGACCGCAAACTGATACGGGGATGCGGCTGGTACCCGGACCGGGTGCTGCGCCTTTACCATCGCGGCAGGACGGGGTTCAACGACAACCGCGTTCACGAAAGCGTCCAGGTGGCGGAAGGCATGGGCGTGTTCGATCTTGAAAGCCGGTTGAAACACTACCCCTACGACAGTGTCGGCTCCCTGATCGATAAGGCTCAGTTGTATTCGAGGCTGTACGCGGAACAGAATCAGGGGCGGCTCAAGGTTTCCCCCCTGAAGGCGTTGACGCATGGGCTGGCGGCGTTTTTCAAGGGGTATGTGATCCGGCGGGGGTATCAGGACGGGTA
>JAGQJZ010000026.1:0-7074 GCA_020430445.1 Nitrospina sp. | reverse complement strand
TTTGTCATCTCCGTCTCACAGGGGCTGGCGTCGTTTCTCAAATACGCCAAGCTGTACGAGGCCAACCGCCGCCGCTGGCTGGAAGACTGACGAGACTCTCCATTTCACTCCATCCGGCGTGTTATTTGCTGTGCGTGCCGTCACAGAACGGGGAGTTTCCCGTTTTCCCGCAATCACAGATCGCCATCCGCCGCGCGGCGTCCACGTTGTATTGCATGGGTTGCTTGCCGGTCTTTTTCGTTTCGTGGGAACCGTCACAGTAAGGTTTATTTCCGGATTCGCCGCAGGTACAATAATACTTGGTACCCGGAGTTTCATCGATATAGTGCGGGCTGTTCTGATAGGGCATGTTTCCTCCAGGGCAATGAACAAAAGCTAAATCTTAAAGAAGCGGCGGGCGGAACTCAACCCCAAATGCGTGCAAAAGCGGATTAAAGGCGAATCCCAGCGGAGATTGTGCAAGTGAAAGTACTCGTCACCGGCGCCACCGGATTTATCGGCAACGCGGTGCTCCTGAAGCTCAAGGAAGCAGGGCACCGGATCGTCGTTCTCACGCGCGACCCGGCCACCGCGCCCGTCCGCGTTCCCGTCCATTGCGAATTTTTCAAATGGGATTCCTCGCTCCTGCAGCCGCCGAAAGAAGCGTTCGACGGCGTGGACGCGGTGGTCCACCTTGCCGGGGAAAATATCGTCGGGCGCTGGACCGCCTCGCGCAAGGAGGAGATCAAGCGTTCGCGCGTGCTGTCCACCCATCACCTGGTGGAAGCGTTCAAACAACTGGATAAGAAACCCGGCGTTTTCATCTGCGCTTCGGGTATCGGCATCTATGGCGACCGTCAGGCGGTGGAACTCGACGATTCCGCGTCTATCGGCGATGGCTTTCTGTCCGAGTTGTGCCAGGCCTGGGAGGCAGAGGCGATGAAAGCCGAAGCGGTCGGCGTGCGCACGGTGCCGCTGCGCATCGGCGTGGTGCTCGGCCGCGAGGGCGGGGCGTTCAAAATGATGTCGCCGGCTTTCCGCCTCGGTCTGGGTGGCCCCCTGGGTGGTGGCGAGCAGTGGATGAGCTGGATCCATGTGCGCGATCTGGCGCGGATCGTCACCCACGTTCTCGATCAGCCGTCTTTGAGCGGACCCCTCAACGCGGTCGCCTCGCAGCCGGTGCAAAACAGGACCCTGGCCAAAACCTTCGGCCGCGTGTTGTGCCGCCCGGCGTTTCTACCCGCTCCCGCGTTCGCGCTCAAACTGTTGCTGGGAGAAGCGTCGGAGGTGGTGCTGGGCAGCCTCAAGGTGCTGCCGCATAAACTGGAGGCGTCCGGTTTCGAGTTTGAATTTCCCGAACTTGAAAAGGCCCTGGGCGACCTGTGTCAGGAGATCACGCACGAGTTCCGCTGCGAGATGTGGCTGCCGCAGCCGCGCGAGAAGGTGTTCAATTTTTTCAGCGATTCCACCAACCTGGAGCGCATCACGCCGCCGCATCTTTCCTTCCAGGTGGTGCGGCAGAATACGGAAACCATTCGTGAGGGGACGCGCATCAATTACCGGCTGAAGCTGCACCGGGTTCCTTTCGGCTGGCAGTCGTTTATCACCGACTGGCGGCCGCCGCAGCGCTTCTCGGATTTCCAGGTCGTCGGTCCTTACTGGATGTGGTACCACACGCATGAGTTTATCGAACAGGACGGGGGCACCCTCGTTGTGGATCACGCCACCTACCGGGTGCCGTTCTGGGTCTTTGGTGAAATCCTGGCCGCTTGCTGGATCCGCAAAGACCTGGAAAAAATCTTCCTCTACCGTCACGACCGCATACGCGACCTGTTGAAAGACTGACGGGCTTCCTCTTTAAAGCCAGCGGCGGATGCGTTCGCCATAGCGTTCCAGAAATGGACTGAGCCCGTTTTCCACCCAGGGATGCCGGATACCGGAGAGTTGCAGCCGGTTCTCATGCAGTCCCATGATCACCCGGTCGCTGACAACGCGCGTGGCCTGCACCGTTTTTCTTTTTTCGAGCAGGGCCGGCAGGGCGGCCACGATTTCGTAATAGCTTTTCAGCTTCAAGCCGAACCAGCCATTGGTGGCGGCATGAACCCATTGCGCCGCCTCGACCGCCAGCAGGGCGGGGGTGATGAGCAACAGCGTCTTCAGGGAATAGTTTTTGAACAGCATCATCACCCGGTTTTTTTCCGATGAATAGAATTTGAACACGCCCTTGTTGAAATGGTAGTCGTGCCCCATCACCGCTTCGGAACAGGTTTCGAGGCGGTACCCCAGCAGCCGGATGCGCCAGGACAGGTCGTGGTCCTCGTGGTAGAGAAAGAAATCCGGATCGAATCCGCCGGTGGCCTTGTAAATGGAACGGGGAAACATGAAAATGCCGCCGCACGCGGTTTCGTAGGATTTGATATTCGGCGAATCCTTGGCGTCCAGCAGGTGCGCGCAGGCGATGCCGGTGTAGTGCACATCCACCCCGAAGGAATTCAACACCCCCGTTTTGTTGGTGTATAAAATTTTGGGGACGACCCCGCCGAGACTTGAACTGGAATCCAGCATGGCCGAGAGATGCCGCAGGCAGTCCGGTTCCAGCACCAGGTCGTTGTTGAGAAATATGAGATGCTCGCCGCCCGCCACGGCGAGGCCCTTGTTGAGGGCTGGCCCGAATCCCAGGTTTTCGCTGTTCTGGATGATGCGGATATCGGGGAAGAGCCCGCGCAGGTGGGCCACCGAGCCGTCGGTGGACGCGTTGTCGCAGACGATGATCTCGACGTCGACGCCGGTTTGCGCCTGAAGGGAGCGGACGCAGGCCGCGGCGGCCTCCTTGTTGTTCCAGTTGACGATGATGGCGGAGATTGTTTTCACGCTGGCGATTCAATGGTGGATGCCGGTCCGGTCCGTGGAGTTTTCTGTATATTGACACAACCGGCGGATTGGGTTTTCATGCCACGGTTCAGTGTACAATACCGGATCGGCAGAATGGGATCGCAGAATAAGGGGGCGGTATCAAACATTTCACGCAAAAATGGGCTGGATTGCTGCTTTCGGTGGCCGGTCTCCTGCTGGCCGGGCCGTTCCTGCTCCCGGTTTCAGCGCAAAAAGAGCCGTTCCGGCAGGCGCTTCCGGGGTATGCCTATGATTTTCCCCGCGATTTTTTTTCCCACGACGACTACCGCATCGAATGGTGGTACTACACGGGCAATCTGGCGGATGTTTCCGGACGCGAATTCGGCTATCAGTTGACGTTCTTCCGCGTGGCGCTGGACCCGGAAAAAAGCGGCAGCAACCCTTCGCGCTGGAGCATCGGACAGATCTATTTCGCCCATATGACGGTGAGTGATCTGGAAGAGGAGCGTTTTTACTTTTTCGAGCGCATCAATCGGCATGGATTGGATATCGCCGGCGCGGATTCCAATCGCCTGAACGTCTGGAACGAGGACTGGCTGCTGACCCGTCAGGGGCCGGGGCAATTGTTGTCGGCACAGGAAGACGGGACGGGTATCGAATTGCTGCTGGTGCCGCAAAAACCGCTGGTGGTCCACGGGCAGGACGGGGTGAGCCAGAAGGGCGAGGGGGCGGGCAACGCCTCGCATTATTTCTCCTACACCCGGCTCAGCACCACCGGCAAGGTGACAATAAAAGGAAAAGAATACACCGTCACCGGCACCAGTTGGATGGACCATGAATATTCGAGCAACCAGCTCAACCCGGCGCAGATCGGCTGGGACTGGTTTTCGATCAAACTGAACGACGGTTCGGAGTTGATGCTGTACCAGATCCGCCTGCGGGACGGGGGCATCGACCCTTATTCGAGCGGTTCGTTTATCGAGGTGGGCGGGCAATCGCGCCACCTGCAGCGGGAGGCGTTTTCCATTCAGGCCCGGGATGAATGGGAAAGCCCACACTCGGGCATCACCTATCCCGCGGTGTGGGACATCAAAGTGCCTTCGCTTGGGATCGATCTCAAGGTCGAACCCGACATGGAGGATCAGGAACTGTACGCGCTCCGCTCCATCAACCGTTCCTACTGGGAGGGCAGTGTGAGCGTCCGTGGGCATTCGGGCGGCAAGGCGGTCACCGGCAAGGGATACGTCGAACTGGTCGGTTACGGCAAGGCGCTGGAGCAGACCCTGCCGGGAGAAAATATTAACGGAGCAGAATCAGGCTCAGACAGGTGATGCCGCCGTCCGCCTTCTCGAACTCGCTCATCTCAACGCTTCTCACCGTCACGCCCGCCGCTTCAATCCGTTGTTGAAGCCGCGAAAATCCCGCCGGCATGAGGAAGGTGCCGCCGATTAAAAGTCCATTGGCCGCGTAGGCTTCATCGGCCGCCACCGCGATCTGTTCAAAACTCTTGAAAGCCGCAGTTTCGAGCGCCGGGGAATGCAGGAGCAGCCGGTTGCCGCCGAGCCAGCAGGCGGCGGTTTTAAGATGCAGCGTTCCGGTGACGGGAACCGGTATGACGGGAAGACTCAGACGTTCGCGGAAAAAATCCACCGCCGCCCGGTGGGTGCGGCTGGATTGACCGATGAAGACGGCGGAGTCTGTTGCCAGCACGTCGCCGCCGTCGATGAGGACTTCGGCGGGCAGCGTTTCGACCGGCAGGAGCTTTTCCAGCACCGGCCGCAGGAATTCGGCTTCGCCCCGACGGGAAGGGGCCGAAGCGTTGCACAGCCAGGCCCTGCCTTCGAGGATCACGGCATTGTCTTCGATGAACACGCTGTCGGGAAAGGAAACGAGAGGTTCCAGCGGCAGCACTTCCGCGCCGGCCTGTTTCAGGGCGTTGGCATAATCCCGGTGCTGGGCCCGGGCCCGGCTGGGATCGATGGAACCCCGCCCGGGGTGGGTGGAAATAGCGCGGGCGAAGGTGTCTCCGGGAGGACGGACGATTGCCAGGGGCGGCGGCATGACTGGAAGTCAGGGACGCCGTTTATGCGGTTCCTCGACCGTCGCCTGTGTGACCATCCGCGAGAAATACAGGCGTGTCATGACTTTGCGCGCCGGACGGTAACGGTCGAGCTGGGCCTGGCTGGGGAGGAGCCGGGAGTCGGTGTGTTCGATCTGGGCGATGTAGACGAAGCCGTTGACGAAGGTGAAATCGTGCTTGGTGAAACGCATTTTTTTGCGCTGGTATTCGTTGGGATGGCCGTAGTGTTCGTCGACTTTCGGCAGCAGGGTTTCGTCTATTTCGTACAGGACCCCCTCCATCATGCCGATATTGCTGTCTGTCGGGATGATCGTCGGACAGCCTTCGCCTTCCTTGTAGTTTTCCGGATCTTTCGGAATTTTGTGAAAGACCATTTTGTAGGCGGACAGGGTGACGTTGAACTTGGCCCGGGCCTCGAGTCCCAGCGAGGCGAAAACCTCGGGCATGATCAGTTCGTCGTACGCAAAAAAATTAATGAAATTGGCCATGAAGCACTCCGGAAAATGAAAAATCAGACCCGAAACCCGGGATTCGATTGCAGCTTGAGAGGAACCGGGGCTTATGATAGCATTAAAAAACCTTGTGTGAACCCACCCGAGTCCTCCCCGGAAACTTTCTTAATAAAAAACTGGGAAACCCCGGGGGTTGTTTTTAATCTAATTTAAAATCGGCCTGATAACGTGATCCGTTTGATGGACGTTTTTCCGGCCGGATATTGTAAATCGCCTTTTTGTGGTTAGGAGGAGCTATGGCAACCGGCAATGTGGTTTCGGTTACCGATGCGGAATTTGAAACGTCGGTCCTGCAAAATGATAAACCCGCCATGATCGATTTCTGGGCGGAATGGTGCCAGCCGTGCAAGATGCTGGCCCCCACGGTGGAAGAACTGGCCGATGAGTATCAGGACAAATTGATGGTCGCCAAGCTGAACGTGGATGACAATCCGCAGACCGCCACCAAATACAATATCCGGGGCATCCCCACACTGCTGTTCTTCAAGAACGGGGAAATTGTGCAGCAGCTGGTGGGAGTGAAATCCAAGGCTGAAATCAAAAAGATCATCGACGAAACGCTTTAAAGCGCCGCTAAAACAAAAAACCCTCCGGCTTCAAGCCGGAGGGTTTTTTTTATTCCTGCAGGAACCGGGCGGGGTCAGGATTCGAGGGTTTCCAGCACCGGCACCAGACCCAGGTTCTCGATCATTTCGATGTCGCGTTTGGGGTCCTGCCCCTTGGTGGTGAGGTAGTTGCCGCCGAGAATGCCGTTGGCCCCGGCGGAGAACAGCTTCTCCTGCTGGTTGCCGAACACCTCTTCGCGCCCGCCGCAAACGAACATGTCCAGCTTCGGGTTGACCAGCCGGAGCAGGGCGATGGTGCGCAGGCCCTCGATCGTGGGCATGACCTCCAGATGCTCCAGGGCGGTTCCCTCCTGGGGTTTGAGAAAATTGACCGGCAGGGAATCGGTTTCCAGTTCGCGGATGTCGAGCGCCAGCTCCACGCGCTGGGCGAAACTCTCGCCCATGCCGAAGATGCCGCCGACGCACACCGGAATGCCCGCTTCCTTGGCGTTCTGCACCGCCCGCACCTCGTCGTCGTAGCTGTGGGTGGTGACGATTTTTTCAAAATGGCTGGCCGAGGTTTCGAGGTTGTGGTGGAACCGGTCAAGCCCCGCTTCCTTCAATTCCTTCAGATGTTCGGTGCTCATCAGACCGAGCGAACAGCAGGTCTCGAGTTTCGTCTCCGCCTTGATCCGGCGGATGGCCTCCTTGAGCGTGTCGAGTTCCTTGCGGTCGGTCATCGCCGTGCCGGAGGTGACGATTGAGAATTCATTGGAGCCGAAGGCTTCCGCTTCCTTCGCCCGCTGGACGATCGTGTCCACGTCCATCAGCGGGTACTCGGGGGATTCCGTCTGAAACGCCGCCGACTGCGAGCAGAAGCCGCAGACTTCCGGGCAGCGTCCCGACTTGGCGTTGACGATGGAACAGATTTTGACCTGATGCCCGTGGAACGCCTCGCGGATCCGGTTCGTCCCTTCAAAAAGGAGTTCCAGTTCCTCCGCGTTCAGGGTTTCCAGTTCCAGCGCGTCCTGCCGGTCGATACCCCGGCCACTCAGAGCTTTTTCTATGAGGGATTCAATCCACGCCGCGCGCGGCGCCTCTTTTA
>JAGQJZ010000025.1 GCA_020430445.1 Nitrospina sp. | reverse complement strand
CTCGATGGCAAAATCGCCACCGCCGGCGGCGAATCGCAATGGATCACCGGTCCCCAGGCGCGAAAGCGGGGGCATCAATTGCGTGCAAGAGTGGACGCGATACTCGTCGGCGCGGAAACGGTCATCCAGGACAACCCGCGACTGACCGGGCGCCCTTCGCCGAAACAGGAACGGTATCCCATGCGGGTGGTGATCGACCCAAACCTCAGGGCTCCCCTCGGGTCGCGGATATTCACCGCCATGCCCGATACGCGGGCGGTGGTGGTCACCACGCCTGGGGAGCATCCCAAAAAAAAACGGCTGGAAAAAATGGGCGTGTTTCTGCTTGAAATTCCCGCAAAAGGGGGCACAATTCCCTTCAAAAAAATTCTGCAAGCGCTTGCGGAAATGGACGTCGTCAGCGTTCTGGTCGAGGGGGGCGGGGAAACGCACAGCCGCATCCTGAAAGAGAAAATGGTCGACCGGGTGATGTGGTTTCTCGCTCCGGTCCTGATCGGCGGGAAGAACGCCCCGTCTTCAATTGGAGGGGAGGGGATGAAAAAACTGAAAGACGCCCTGCGGCTCAGGAACATGCGTGTCGAGCGGGTGGGGCCGGACCTTTTGATCGAAGGGGACCTGTGATGTTTACGGGAATCATCGAACATCTGGGAACAATAGAATCGCTGGAACGGGACGCGGAAAAAGCGCGTTTGGTGATCGAAATCCAGGGCGAGTGCGAACCGGTCGCGCCCGGCGAGAGTATCGCCGTGAACGGTGTCTGCCTCACGGCGCTGGCGCAGGGGCAGCGTGCGTTCGCCGTCGACCTGTCGACCGAAACGCTCCGGCGCACGAGTTTCGGTACGGTGCAGGAAGGGGCGGTGGTCAATATCGAACGGTCGCTCACCCCCCAAAAGAAAATGAGCGGCCATTTCGTCATGGGACATGTGGACGCCGTGGGCCGGATCGAGTCGATGGACCACAAACCGGGGGAGATACTCATCCGTGTCTCGCACCCTGCGGATTTGACGCCGAATTTCATCGAAAAGGGCTCGGTGGCGTTGGACGGAATCAGCCTGACGGTGTTCGATTGCCGGGATGGCGCGTTTACGGTGTCGATCATTCCCTTCACCTGGGAGCACACGAACCTGAATGAAAAGCAGCCTGGTGACCCGGTGAACCTGGAATGTGATATGATTGGAAAATATATACTTAAGGCTTGTGAGCCTCTGATTCAACGCGGCAGGTCCGAATAAAATTGCGAGGTTTTGTGGAAAACTCAGAAAACGTATTCGCTCCGATTGAACAAGCCATCGAAGAGGTGGCCCAGGGCAAAATGATTGTCATCGTCGACGACGAGGACCGCGAAAACGAAGGCGACCTGATGATCGCCTCCGACATGGTCACGCCGGAAGCGATCAACTTTATGGCCAAGTACGGGCGCGGACTGGTCTGCCTGACCCTGACCGAAGAGAGAACCAAGGAACTGGGGCTGCCCATGATGGTCGATGACAACGAGTCCCGTTTCGGCACTCCGTTCACCGTGTCGATCGACGCGCGCGAAGGAGTGAGCACGGGCATCTCCGCCGCCGACCGGGCGCAGACCGTTCGCGTGGCGATCGATCCGCAGACCCGGCCGCGGGACCTGGTCACGCCGGGACATATTTTCCCCCTGCGCGCGCGCGATGGCGGCGTTCTGGTGCGCGCCGGTCAAACGGAAGGTTCGGTGGACATCGCCCGTCTGGCGAAGCTCACGCCTTCGGGGGTCATCTGCGAGATCATGAATGAAGACGGGACCATGGCGCGGGTGCCGGAGTTGAGTGCGTTCATCAAGGAACACAACCTCAGCATGATCACCATCAAGGACCTGATGGCCTACCGTTTGCGCGAGGAAATGCTGGTCGAAAAGGTGGCGACGACGCAACTCCCCACGGAGTTCGGGGATTTCACGGCCATGGCTTTCCGTAATGTGCTCAACGAACAGATCCATGTCTGCCTGGTGAAAGGGGAGGTGAGCGCGGAAGTGCCCACGCTGGTGCGGGTTCATTCCCAGTGCCTCACCGGAGATGTGTTCGGGTCCTACCGCTGCGACTGCGGCGAACAGTTGGAGCACTCCCTGCAGATGATCGAGAAGGAAGGCCGGGGGGTTCTGCTGTACCTCTATCAGGAGGGACGCGGCATCGGCCTGCTCAACAAACTGAAGGCTTACGAGTTGCAGGATTTCGGTCACGATACGGTGCAGGCCAACGAGGCTCTCGGCTTCAAACCGGATCTACGGGATTACGGCATCGGCGCGCAGATCCTGCACGAACTGGGGCTCGGTAAAATCCGCATCATGAGCAACAATCCAAGGAAGATCGTTGGGCTGGAAGCGTATGGCCTGGAGATGACCGAGCGGGTGCCGATCGAGGTGTCGCCGAAGAAACAGAATTTGAAATACCTGAAAACCAAGCAGGCCAAAATGGGCCACCTGATTCGCAATGTATTCTGATCCCGGCGCGCCATGCCAGAAATAGTCGAAGGAGAGGTCGAGGGAAAGGGATGCCGGATCGGGATCGTCGTCAGCCGGTTCAACACATTCGTCACCGAAAAACTGCTGGCGGGCGCCCTCGACTGTCTTGAGCAAAAAGGCGTGCAGGAGGGGGACGTCACGGTGGCCTGGGTGCCCGGCGCTTTTGAAATACCGGCGACGGCGCGGAAGCTTCTGGACCGGAACCGGTACGACGCGGTGATCTGCCTGGGGGCGGTGATCCGGGGGGCGACGCCTCATTTTGATTATGTCGCCGGGGAATGCGCCCGCGGAGTCCATCAACTGGCGATGGTTTCAGCGGTGCCGGTTCTGTTCGGCGTGCTGACCACGGACAATGTGGACCAGGCGATGGAACGCGCCGGCGGCAAGTCCGGCGGTAATGCCGGCAACAAGGGATACGAGACCGCCCTGGCGGCGCTCGAGATGATCAACCTCTATCGAAAGCTTTCCTGAATCATGGGCAAACGCAGATCGTCCCGGGAACTGGCCGTCAGGTTTCTTTACCTGTGTGAAATGAACACGGGGGAATGGCGCGAACAACTGGACCAGTACTGGGAACGCAACCCCTGTCAGCCGGATATTTGCAGTTTCACCGAGAATCTGCTCGAACAGATTTTTGACAACAAAAAAGAGATCGATCAATTGATCGAAAAGTTCAGCGACAACTTCACGCTGTCGCGGATGGGGATCATCGACCGTAATATCCTGCGTCTTGCTGTCAGCGAAATCCTGTATTTCAAGCAGGCGCCACCGGCCGTGGTGATCAACGAAGCCGTCGAAATCGCCAAACGCTACGGCAGTGACGAATCTCCCGGTTTTATCAACGCGGTATTGGATAAAATCCGGGCCGAACTCAAAGACGGACCGGTTCCCTCGCCCCAATCTCCCTGACCGCTCCCGACAGGGGGTGAGCGCCCGATCCGGTTTCATACCGGGATCCTTTGCCATGAAGTACGTCGTCATCTCCGACCTGCACAGCAATCTGGAGTCGCTTGAGGGGTTTCAGGCCGACCTCAAGGCCCACAATCCGGGACCGCACACGAAGGTCTGCCTGGGAGACATTGTGGGGTACGGCGGCAACCCCAACGAAATCGTCGACTGGGTGCGGGGCAACTGTGGCATTGTGCTGGCGGGCAACCACGATTACGCCGTGGTCGGGAAGACGGACGTCTCGTACTTCAATCCTTATGCGAAGAAAGCTTGTGAATGGACGGGGGAGGTGCTGACTCCCGAAAATCGGGACTACCTCGCTTCGCTTCCGGTCGCGCGCGCGCAGGACGGTATTTTCTGGGCGCATTCCTCACCCTTCGAGCCGGAGGAATGGCATTACATTATTTCCCGGTACGACGGCATGGAGAACTTCCCGCACTTTTCGGAGCGTCTCTGCTTCGTGGGGCATTCGCACAACCCGCTCATCCTTGAAGAAAACCCGGAGGAAAAAGTCGAGTTGTACTACGACACCGAACTCAGCCTGAATTCCGGCCATCGTTATATTTTCAACGTGGGCAGCCTGGGACAGCCCCGGGACGGCAATCCGGATCCGGCCTACGCCATTTACGACGACCAAAGCAACACCTACCAACTGCGCCGGTTCGGTTATGCCGTCGAGAAAGCGCAGCAAAAAATCCGGGCGGCAGGGCTCCCGGCCTTTCTGTCCGACCGGCTGGCCGTGGGGCATTGAAGGGCCGCGGTTGACCGGATTTTTGTTACATGATATATTCAAAACTGCAATAAATATAATAGGTTAACTCTTTCCGGCAACGCGGAACGACACGTTGCCCGCGCCACCCCAGGAAAAAGATGCAACATCCTCCGACGCGCTCATTCCACATTCTGAAGAACCCGGTTTTGTTGATTCCGGTGTTGTTCGTGGTCGTGTGCGGATTGTTTTTTTCTCCCCGCATCAGCTTTGCCGGTCCCGAGGAAGATTATGAAGCGGCCCGCCAGTCCTATTACCAGGTGCTGGATTCGCCAACGGCCAAACTCGACCGTAACAACTGGTTGCGGACGATCCGTTTGTTTCAGACGGTCATCGACCGGCACCCTTCTTCCTACCAGGCTTATAAAGCGGCGTTCACGCAGGGGTTGCTGTATCTGGAGTTGCACAAGTTAAGCGGCGATGTTGTGGACCAGAAAAAGGCGGTTCACTATTTTGGCCAAGTGGTCGACCGGTTTGCGCCGGGAAGGCTCACCGACGATGCGCTTCTGCACCGGGCGGTTTTGTACAAGCGCCTGGGGGAACTGGAGAAAGCGCGGATTTCCCTGAAAAGGATTTTGAACGACTATGCCGACGGGGATCAGGCCGACTCCGCCCGGCGCGAGTTGAGCGCCCTTCTGGAAAAGGATGAAAAACCAATCGCCCCTCCCAAGACCCAGGGGGGGATCAAGACCGCGGACAGCGTTCCGGAAAAAAACACGGAACCTGCCAACACGACCGGCCCGGTCCGCCTGTTCGATCTGGGCTATCAAAACGGCAAGGAGAAGGCGACCGTTACCCTGCGCGCCGGGGGCCAGGTAAAGTTCTCCCAGCAGCGGCTGGAGAACCCCGACCGGGTCCAGGTGTCTTTTGAAAACGGGTCCTGGGACCCGGCCATGCCCAAGGTGGTCACCCTCGATCCGGGTATTCTGACGCATGTGGAGCCCCGAGCGGGAGAGAACGGCGGCTCGTTGTTGCTGGTGGAGATGACCGGCGGCGGTCCCGTCTCCGTCACCACCCGCACCTCCGGCGGGCAGTTCCTGCTGGAGTTCGAAGCGATCCCGGAAGCGCCTAGCCAGTCCGCGGAAACACTTCCCGAAATTCCACCGGTTGCCCAGGGCAATGATAAAAACCTGCCACCGCTGGTGGTGCTCGATCCAGGGCATGGCGGCAAGGACGAGGGGGCGAAGGGAAGAACCGGAATCCTGGAGAAACAGGTCAACCTGGAAATCGCCAAGCGGGTCCAGAGGCTTCTCGAAAAGCGCTACAAATACCGGGTGGTGCTGACGCGGACAAAGGACACTTTTATCGAACTCAAGGACCGGGGAGACATGGCCAATAAATTGAACGCCGATCTTTTCGTGTCGATCCATGCCAATGCCGCGCCGCGAAAATCGGCGCGGGGTATTGAAACCTATTTCCTCGGCGCCGGCGCCGGTGACCGGGCGCTCGAAACGGCGGCGCGGGAAAACGGCGAACTGGTGGGCTCGGTCGAGGATGACGAAGTTCAGCAGATTCTGGCCAGTCTGCTCAGCACGACTAAAATCAATGAGTCCGCCCGGCTGGCGGCGGATGTGCAGAAACGCCTGGTGCGGATCATGCCCAAAAAATTCTCCCGCGTCCTGGACCTGGGGGTGAAGGAAGGGCCGTTCTACGTTCTGCACCGCACCAATATGCCGAGCATTCTGGTCGAAGTCGGGTTTCTCACCAACCAGTACGAGGAACGGCGGCTTCAAAATACCGGGTACCAGTACTGGCTGGCCGAATCCATCGCCCAGGGGATCCACCGTTTTATTCAGGAGAAAGGGCCCTCCATTTAGCCTGGAGGCGTACACCATGCCCCTTCCACTTCCTGTGATCGCCATCATCGGCCGGGCCAACGTCGGCAAATCCACCCTGTTCAACCGTCTGACCGGTCAACGCCGGGCGATTGTCAACGACCGCGCCGGGGTCACCCGCGACCGTATCTACGGCGTCGTCACCGATTACAACCGGCCTTTTATCCTGATCGATACCGGAGGCATCGACCTCGACACCGGCGGAACGATTGAAAACCAGGTTCTGCTGCAGGGCGATGTTGCGCTTGCGGAGGCCGATGTGGTGATCTTCATCGCCGATGGCAGGCAGGGCCTCACGCCGCAGGACGAACAGGTGATTCAGAAACTCAGGCGCTCGGGCAAGCCGATTTTCCTCGGCGTCAACAAGGTGGACACCGCCAAGCATGAGGTTCTGGTCGGAGAGTTTTTCCGCACCGGGCTGCAGTCGGTTCACCCCGTTTCAGCGGAACACGGACTGGGGATCGACGACCTCATGGAACAGGTGGTGGCCTCGCTTCCCGAGGCGGATGGAGAAGCCGCGCCGGAACCGGAAGGGATCCGGTTGGCCATCATCGGCCGTCCCAATGTCGGGAAGTCTTCGCTGGTCAACCGGCTGTTGCAGCAGGAGCGTTGTATCGTTTCCGAAATTCCGGGAACGACACGGGATTCGATCGACACTGTGCTGAAAGCCGGGGACGACGATTTTATCCTCACCGATACCGCCGGCATCCGGCGCAAGGGGAAGACCCGTCACGTTCTGGAAAAGTTCAGCGTCATCATGGCGCTCAAGGTGCTGGAGCGGAGCGACATCGCCGTGTTGCTGATCGATGCGGTGGAGGGAGTGACGGACCAGGACGCGACGATCGCCGGCTACGCGCATGAGCAGGGGCGCGGATGCATCGTCTGCATCAACAAATGGGACCTGGCCGGTACGGAAAATCTTGATTGGAAAGAGGTTGAAGCCTCGGTAAGAAACAAATTGAAATTTCTCGATTTTGCACCCATAATGCCGATTTCAGCGAGGACAGGCAGGGGGTTGAACCGTTTTTTTCCGGAGATCAAACGCGTTTACCAGGAATATAAACGCACGATCACGACCTCCCGATTGAACGATTGTTTCGCCAAGGCGATTCAAAAGCGCCCGATGAGCAGCTTTCGGGGAAAGTTTCTGAAACTGTTTTACGCAACACAGATCAGAAACGGACCGCCGACGTTCCAGTGTTTTGTGAATTATCCTGAAGGGATTCACTTTTCCTATGAACGTTATTTATTAAACAGTCTCCGGAGTTCCTTCGGTTTTGAGGGCACTCCGATTCGTCTGGTATTTTCCAGCCGGCATCCCGGTTCCAAACGTGAGGGTTCTCGATAAAAAGATCAACGTTTATGAAGGTTATAACTTTCGGGTCCTGGAAATACCGGGCTTCGAAAAAATAACATTCGGCTGTCCTCCCGGAATCGTCAAGGATTTTGCCCGCCGCGAAGAAGAACTCACCCCGCACTATATTCTCCCGACCCGCACCCTGGTGAAGGGGAAAAACAACTTCGACTTTGAATTCATCGTTTACAGTTTTCTTTTTATAAGAAAGCAAAAAGAAAAAATTTCCGTCTATTGCACCCAGGACCAGAGGCGCCGTCTCGAAGCCATCATGAGCGAGACCCTGTTTGGCCCTACCTTTCACCAGTTATTGTGCGCCCAGTTCAGTTCCTGGATCCGGCACAACAATTTCACGAGGTCGGAGCACTCCCGCTTTATCAAATACCTCGAAACGCTTGCGCGGGATAAGAAGCTCACGCAGCGGCTGCAGGGCATGCTGCGGGAGCAGGTGACGGATGAAGACCTGCTCAAGGCGCTGACCCCGTTTTTCAAAAAAGTCATTCAGACCAAGTCCTGGATCAAGAAAAAGAAGGCCAACCCGGCCACGACCTTCGCACGCCATTATCTCCAGTGTTTTCAGTTACAGCAGGAAATGGACCTGTTTTCCCTGACCCGCGACTGTTCCCGTGAGGAGTTCCTCGACCGGCTGATGGAGTTTCATATTTTCGGGAAGGACAAATCCGTGACCGTGGCCAGCCGGTCCAATCCTAAAAAGAAACTCAAGGTGGTTCAGTTTCAGCCGTCCTGTTTTGAAATTTACGAGAGCGGCAAGCTTCGGGCCGAACTGGATTTTCACAGGCTGGACACTCCGCCCATTCCGGACAAGATTGAGTTGCTCAAAAAGCCCCGCATGGGGGCCACTTTCCTGGGGGTGGGGTCCGGTTTTTGTCCCAACCGGCGGAACAGCTGCATGATCCTCTGGGTGGAGGGGCGGGGCGTGATGGTGGACGCTTTCAGCGACAACAACGAAGCGCTCCTGGCCTACGGCATAACGGAAAACGATATCGAGGCGATGTTCCTGTCGCATGTGCATTCGGACCACGACTCTGGATTCATCGAAAAAGTCCTTTCCGGTCAGCGCCTGACGGTCATGACCTCGCGGATTATTTTTGAGAGCTTTCTGCGTAAGATCGAGGCCATCACGCTGTTCCCCTGCGATGTGATCGAGAGTTTCATCGATTTCGTGGAACTGGAACCGGGTAAAAAGGTGAAGGTCCCCGGATACGAAAGTACCTGGATCGAGTTCGACTATTCCCTGCACTCCATTCCCTCCGGGCGTTTGCGGCTGACCCATGTCGATCCGAAGGGCAAGGAACACGTCATCAGTCATTCGGGGGACACCAAGTACGACCGCAGCCTGATTCACCGGTGGTACGACCAGGGGATTTTCTCGATGAACCGTTACCAGAAAATCATGGGCTTCATCTGGGATGCGGACCTCATCATCCACGAAGTGGGCGGGGGGCAACTGCACACGGAGTTCAGCGCGCTGGCGGAACTCAGCCCCGAGATCGCCAGAAAAATGGTGCTGACGCATCAGCACAAAAACTCCATCAACCATCCTTACTTCCATTTCGCTCAGGAAGGGGAGACCCACACCCTGCTCTCCGCGCCGAGGAAGCGAAGCGTCGCTCCCCTGACTTTTCTCAAGGGGATCAGCCTGTTTCAGGAAGTCAGCCAGGCCAATCTGAAAAATCTGTTGAAGAAATCACGGGTGGTGGAATACAACGCCGGTTCCATTATTTTCACAAAGAACGATATTGGAGAATCTTTCTACGTGATTCTGGAGGGGTTTGCCGAGATCATTCTGGGTGGTCAAATGAACGCGGTTTACGAACGCGGCATGTTTTTCGGGGAGCTGGCCATCACGACAGGCAATCCGCTGAGGCGCGGTACGGTCAAGGCCCTTTCCAACCTGACGCTGCTTGAAGTCCCAAAGCAGTTGTACCTCGAATCCAAATTGCCGACGATCCTGGATGATTTCTACCGCCTCGACAATCATTTCAGCGAAGTGGTGCGGCCCAGTCTGGTGGCCTCTCTCGGGTTTGGCAGCCTGGCGCACTGGAAAAAAGGAGATTCGATTTTTGCGAGCAAAGACATCGACTCGGTTTACCTTCTGCTTTCAGGCAAGGTCAAGGTTTTGACCGGCGACGGCAAAAAGATTGCTTTTCTTTCAAGCGGGGATATCATGGGTGAAGTTCCGGAATGGCGATCGATCGTACGCAAGGCGGAGATTCGGGCGGAATCTGACGAGGTGTTTGCCGTTGAACTGGAACCGGACCAGATCAGTCAGTTGTTCAAGTTGTACCCTTCTTTCTACGGGACGGTTTATCAGAAGATCAAAAAACTGGAAGCGCGATTGGCGAAAACCTGACGGGTTGCTCTGAAGTTTTTGCCGGACGGTCGTGCGGTTGCGGATCGTTTTTCGTATTTGGCGATCCGGTATTTCTTCCCGGGAGTGAACCATGAAATCTTACAGCGCGGAACACATCAGAAACGTCGGGTTGATCGGTCATGGTGGATCGGGGAAAACCTCCGTGGCGGAGGCCATTCTGTATCTCACCGGCGTTTCGGACCGGTTGGGCAAGCCGGGCGACAATTCCTCTGTGATGGATTTTGATCCCGATGAGGTGAAAAGGGGAAACTCGATCAACGCCTCCCTGGCTTCGTTTGAACACCAGAAACACAAGATCAACCTGCTGGACACGCCGGGGAGCAATAACTTCGTTGGAGATACGGTGGGCTGCATCCGCGTGGTCGACGGGGCCGTTGTCGTGATCGGGGCCGATGCGGGTGTGCAGTTTTACACGGAGAAAACCTGGAAGTGGGCGGATGATGAAAACATACCCCGCATCATTTTCATCAATAAGATGGACGCGGAGCAGGCGCAGGTCAAAAACATTCTCGACACCGTGAAGAAAAAGTTCGGCGTCAATCCCATCCTGTTCGACCTTCCCGTCGGTTCCGGCGAGGCGTTCAAGGGAATCGTGGACCTTGTGGAGCAGAAGTATTTCGCTTATGAAAAGGGCGGCGACGGGAAGGGGACCGTGGGGGAAGTCCCGGCGGATATCGCCGACGATGTGGAAACCACCCGCATGGAACTGGTGGAAGCGGTGGCCGAAGCGGATGACGAATTGATCGAGACTTACCTGGAAAAGGGCGAACTGAGCGAAGATGAGTTTCTGGACGGACTGCGGCATGGCATTGCCGAGGGGCGGCTGGTCCCGGTTTTATGTGGCTCGGCCATTCACAACATCGGGGTCGACCGCCTGCTGGACGCCCTGATCGATTACATTCCTTCTCCGGACAAGCGCGAGCCCGTTCTGGCGACCCATGTGGCGGATGGCAGCGAAAAGGAAATCGCGAACGATTCCGGCGCGCCTTTCACCGGGCAGGTTTTTAAGACCATCGCCGATCCGTACGCCGGCAAGCTGACGCTGTTCCGGGTGATGTCGGGAAAACTCACCGGCGACTCCTCGGTGTACAACGTGAACCACGAAACGAACGAACGCATCGGGCACCTGCTGACCTTGCAGGGAAAAAAACAGGTTCAATTGACCGAAGCCGTTGCCGGAGACATTGTCTGCGTTGCCAAGCTGAAGGTCACCGGCACGGGAGATTCCCTGGGACCGGATGCCAAGACGTCGGTCCGGTTTCCGGCGATCCCGTTTCCCAATGCCGTTCTCGCCCGGGGCATGGTGCCGAAGACGCGCGCCGACGAGGAGAAAATCAGCAACGCGTTGCACCGCTTGTGCGAGGAGGACCCGACCCTCAAGGTGGAACGCGATGCGCAAACGCATGAACTGGTGGTTTCCGGCATGGGGGCTGTTCATCTGGATGTTGTTCTTGAGAGAATGAAGCGGCGCTTCAGCGTTGAGGTGGACGTGAAACCGCCGAAGGTGCCTTACCTGGAGACCATCCGCGCCAGCACCAAGGTTCAGGGAAAGTACAAGAAACAGACCGGCGGCCGGGGGCAGTACGGCGATTGCTGGCTCGAGATCGCGCCGATGCCCAAGGGCGGTGGGTTCGAATTTGAAAACAAGGTTGTCGGTGGGGCTATCCCCAAAACCTATATCCCGGCGGTTGAAAAAGGTGTGCAGGAAGCCATGGCTGGCGGGGTGGTGGCGCATTATCCCATGGTCGACATTCGCGTCGCCGTCTATGACGGTTCCTATCATGACGTGGATTCTTCCGAAATGGCGTTCAAGATCGCCGGGTCCATGGGGTTCAAAAAAGGCGTTCAAAGCTGCAAGCCGACTCTCCTGGAGCCTGTCATGCTGCTCAACGTGATGGTTCCCAGCGAAGCGATGGGCGATGTCATTGGCGATCTCAACTCAAAACGTGGTAAGGTAATTGGTGTGGAGGCCGATGGAGATTCGCAGAATATCCGGGCTCATGTGCCCATGGCCTCTATCCTGAATTACGCGCCGGAGTTGAGGGCGATCACCGGAGGCCGTGGAGAGTTCGAGATGGAATTCGACCATTACGACGACGTTCCGGAACACATCGCCGCGAAAATCATCGAAGAAGCGCAACTCCAGCATGAAGAGGAAAAGGAATAATTTCCTCAGGAGACCCGCGCCTTGCCTAAATCGCCTGAACACGGAACCGTGGTCAAAGCCGACCTTGTGGACGAGGTCTATGAGCGGGTGGGGTTCACCCGCGCCGAGGCCCTGAACGCGGTCGAAACGATTCTCGAAGAAATCAAATCCGCTCTCGGACGCGGAGAAAACGTCCGCATCGTCGGGTTTGCCAGCTTCAACCTTCGCCATAAGAAGGCCCGCCGCGCGCGGAATCCCAAAACAGGCGAGCCGATCGTCATTCAACCCAGAACGGTCTTAACCTTCAAGCCCAGCCGTCACCTGCTGGACGCGACCAACCCATCCTCCCATGACCCAGGCCATCCCTGATAAGCTGTTTTTCAAGATCGGTGAAGTCGCGGATATCGTCGGTCTGGAACAACACGTCCTCCGTTACTGGGAGGAAGAGTTTGAGCAGTTGAAGCCCACCAAAAACAAGTCCGGCCAGCGGCTGTACCAGAAAAAGGACGTGGAGGTGGTGCTCGAAATCAAACGCCTGCTTTATACGGAAAAGTTCACCCTGGCGGGCGCGAAGAGAAAGCTGAAAGAGAGAAAACGGCCGGGAGCGCAACTGGATTTTGGCTTCGACCGGGAAAAGTTTCAGGACTGGAACAACCGTGTCAAGGCGGATTTGAGGGCTCTGCTGAAAATGCTTGAAAGCTGATTGACCCCGGAAGCCCTCGCCGTATTCCCGCGTCCGCTCCGGGATGCGGGTGTTTGCAAAACCTTCCTGTCTTTTGCCTCCGCGAAATAGATTTTATTTTCCTTGAGATTGCATCGGCCCTTTTGTTAGTTTGGAAGTAGGAAATCCAACTTCGAGGTGGCCTGTGAATCGATTTTCCATAACGCTACTGACGGCGGTTGCCGTTGTTTCGTCTTTCCTGTTTCAGGTTCCGGTCGCCCGCCCGGAACACACCACGGCGCCCGCCGAAGAACCTAAAAAGCGAAAGTTTTTTGAGTACAAGGGAAATTACCGGGAAGAGATTGAACAGGCTCGGAAAAAGTTTCTCGATGCGTTCGGTTATGAATTGGTGGATTCCGACAAGGGGTGGAAGAAGGATGAAATTGAAAAACTGCACCGGGTGTTCAGCAAGCTTCCGGAAAGCTTCCACCGTTTGCCGGGATTGAAAGGCCTGATCCGGGTCTACGCGTTTCCCTCGCGTTTCCAGGAAGGGCAGGGGGGGCGCATTCCCGCAGCCACCTTTCCCAAGTTCACCACGATTTACCGGGAAGAGTTCAAGTCGCATCTCGCCGTTTTCAGCGACGATATTTTCCGCCTTGAGTTGTATGATCCCCTGTTCAACGAAGAAGACGCCGATTTCGAAAATATCGTCCATCATGAAATGGGGCACGCCGCGGACATCTCCCACGGCATGCTGAGTTTCACGCCCGAGTGGCTCCAGATTTCCGGGTTTTCCATTTTGAACCTGCCCGCGCTGGATGCCCGGCCCGATGCCGATTACATCTATGCCCTGCGCAACGATCCGGCAAACACCGGTTACGCTCCGGTTTCCGTGCGGCATTTGCCCACGTACTCACGCGAAAACCCGCAGGAGGATTTTGCCAATTCGGTTGCGGCCTACATTCATTATCCTTACTTCCGTTATTCGCACCCCGCCCGTTACCAGTATTTGATGGACAAGGTGTTTGGCGGCAAGGAGTACTTCCCGGCGGATTCTGGGCCCTCCGGATATCATGAGCGGGTTCTTGCGGATGCCCGGGGTTACGTCGAAGGAAAGCAGTGGGAGGCGTTATTCAAACTGGTAACGGAGGTGAGCCGCAATCCGGATATGAAACTGGAAGCGGCGCTTTTGCCTCTGTTGTACAAAGCGGTCGAGCCGGCCAACGGTGAAGACAGCGTGCCCTGGGTGGTGAAGGCGACCTGTTACATGAACGATCCGGGAGCGCTGATCCTCAGGCGGCAGATGGCAACTGTCAAACGGGTCAGTGTTTCCGAGATGATGAAGCACGAACGGTGTTTTCGCGTGGGCCGGAAAGCCTTCGAGGAAGACCAGGCCAAATGGCCTCCGCTCAATCTTTATTTCTTTCTCGACGACAACAAGCCGTATGTGCAGTTGATGGATCCGATCGCCCTGAATGCCCACGCCAGGGGATTCAAAACCCGTTACCTCTGGACCTTGAACTTCCCGGAATCAACGGGCAAGGTGGTGTTGAACGGTAGCGCCGAAGGCCCGGAGGTGGTGACCGGCGCGGTCATGATCGACATGAATAAAAGTGCGTTCCGGCTGTTTGAGCTTCCCGAAGGCGCGAAGCTGACGATGGACGTCAAGGTGGAGCGGTACAATGACCGGGGGGACAAGTTCGAATCCACCCCGAGCCGGATCCAGTTTGTGGTCCATCCCTGGTTTCCTTACACCACGCAAAAGTCCGATACCGTGAAGGTGCGGTATCCCGCGTCCATGATGCAACTGGAGAGGAGAGGGCCCTAGGCGAGGTCGCGCACCAGGCGCACGGCCATGTTCAGGTTGGCGTACTGCGAGGGCCAGACTTTCATCCCGTCCTCATACTGGATGATCAGCGCCGCGGAGTCCTTGGTGTCTTCCGTCCAGGTCACTCCGGCGGAACCGGGCTCGAACACGGGGTCGATGTAAATCGGGTCGCCGTACTTGTCGGTGTTGGTTTTTTCAATATCAAGCAGGCCGAAAGCTTCAAACTCCCAGGGGAACCGCCAGTCCTCGTGCCCCCCGAACCGTTCCAGGTTGACGATCTGCAGGTATTCGTGACCGGTGAACCAGTTCTTCCACTTTCCCGTATCCTGAAACGAATCAGTTTTCTTCCACATGATATTGAGCTTGTGGTCGGTGATGGTTCCGTTTCCATTGTCTGTAAAGCGTGCGTCTTCACTCATGAACCGGTCCCTTGAGGTGATTGGAGAATATTGTGAAAAATCGCCGACCCTCCTCCGAATGCTCCGGAAAGGGCCTTCAATGAATGGATGAGCGTGTGTTCAATCCTGATACTTGTCCATCACCATGAGCTTGATTTCCGTCATTTCCTCAATGGTGTATTTGACCCCTTCTCTTCCAAACCCTGAATCCTTGACGCCGCCGTAGGGCATGTTGTCGACGCGGAAGGTGGGCACGTCGTTCAGCACCACGCCGCCCACTTCGAGGTTGTTGAATGCGCGGAACGCCTTGTCGATCTGGTTAGTGAAAACACCGGCCTGCAACCCGAACGCGGAGTTGTTGACCTGTTCGACAGCCTTTTCAAAATCGCTGTAAGGTTCGAGAATGAGCAGGGGGCCGAAGGCCTCCTGGCAGAAGGCCTGGACTTTTGGGCTGACACGGGTGAGAACGGCGGGTTCGACAAAAGTACCGTTTCGCTTTCCGCCCGTCAGCAGTTCGGCTCCGGCGGTCACCGCTTCATCGACCCATTGCTCGATGCGCTTGGCGTTTCCCAGGTCGATCAACGGACCGATGGTGGTGGATTCGTCCAGGGGGTCGCCGCGCTTCAGGGAGGACACTTCTTTTAACAGCTTGTCCTTGAACTCGTCGAAGATGGATTCGTGAACGTAGGTGCGCTGTACCGAGATGCAGACTTGGCCGGAATAGGAGAAGGCGCCGAAGCAGACGCGCCTGGCCGCGAGGTCCAGGTCCGAGTCGGGTTCGATGATGACCCCGGCATTGCCCCCCAGCTCAAGCGTGACGCGCTTGCGGCCGGCGTTGGCCTTGATGTACCAGCCCACGGGAGGGCTGCCGGTGAAGGTGATCATTTTGAAGCGGTCGTCTTCCACCAGGGCTTTGGCGTCGTCGGTGCGGCAGGGGAGGATGCTCATCATCCCCTCCGGAATTCCCGCGTCGCACAGGACGCGGCCCAGCAGCAGGGCGGTCAGCGGGGTGAAGGAAGAAGGTTTCAGCACCATGGGGTTGCCCACCGCCAGCGCCGGCGCCACTTTGTGGGCGACCAGGTTGAGCGGGAAATTGAAGGGCGAAATCGCCGATATGGGGCCCAGGGGAAAGCGCTGGACCAGACCGGACTTTCCCGCCGCGGCTTCGGTGATATCGAGGTTCAGCACCTCTCCGTGGATGCGCGACGCTTCTTCCGCGGCGATTTGAAACGTGGAAATGGTGCGCGCCACCTCGCCCCGGGAATAAACAAGCGGCTTGCCCGATTCCAGAGTGATGGTTTCGGCAAACTCCTCCCGCCGTGTTTTGATGCGCTCGGCGACCTCGTTGCACAACTGCGCCCGTTTATAGGACGGGAGTTTCCGTGTCGTTTCAAAGGCCTTGTGGGCGCTGGCGATGGCGCGGTCGATGGTGGCGGCATTCGCCAGGCAGACTTCCGCAAACACCTGCTGTGTATAAGGATTGGTGACCGGCAGGGTGTCTTCGGAATGTTCCCAGGTCCGGTCGATCAAATAAGGATGCTTTTGTGTCATGACTCTTTTTCCAGATTGAGGACGGTTTCGCCTGTTTGACGGATGGGCCGTAATATCAGAGCGCCGGATGATTCCAGAGGTATTTCCGGGAGCCTCCAGCAAGCCGGTGCTTTGAATTCCAGCCGTTCGCGGGCTCTGAGAAAACAGACCCGGCTCACGGTCAATTGCAGTTTTTGGAGGCGCTCCTCTATTGTAAGAAAAATTTGGAATGTTTCAATAGCACAGATGCGCGCGGGGAAAATTTCAGGCCACTCGTCCGGGGACGTCCCGGGAGGCGAGGTGGGGCAGTTCTATGATGAAGGTGGTGCCCTGCGGATGGTTGTCCCGCACCTGAATCAGGCCGTTGTGGTCCAGAATGATGCGGCTGACAATGGCGAGGCCGAGGCCGGTGCCGCGTTTTTTGGTGGTGAAGTGGGGCAGGAACAGCTTTTCACGGTCCTGAGGCTGGATTCCCGTGCCGTTGTCGGAAAACTCAATCCGGACCCGGTGCGTTTCGGTGTGCAGCCAGGTGCTGATGGAGATGGTCCCGTCGGGGGACAGGGCGTCCAGGGCGTTGTCGAACAGATTGATGAAAACCCGCCGGACCTGGTCGGGGTCGATATACAGTTCCTGCAGGTTGGGGTCGAACCGCCGTATGATATGGATGTTTTTATCGTGGCCGTCGTAGAGTCGGATGACGTCCTCAATGAGCGCGTGGATGGGGACCGGCCGCGGGCTCGGGGTCGGCATCCGGGAGAAACGCAAAAACTCATTGAGCAATTGTTTCATTCCCTCGACTTCCTGGGTGATGATGTGGATGCTCTCGTCGAACACCTGCGAGAACGCGGTCTTGTCTTCATAGTATTTCTTTTTCAGGCGCTGGGTGTTGAGCTGGATCGGGGTCAACGGGTTCTTGATTTCATGCGCGATTCCCTGCGCGACTTCCTGCCAGGCGGCGACCTTCTGCGCCTTGATGAGCTGGGTCAGGTCTTCGAACACGATGAGCAGTCCCAGGTATCTCCCCGAAGAGTCGAGCATGAACTTGAGGTTGAGCAGGAGCGTCAACGCCATCTCTCCCAGGGTGATCTCCACCTGCTCCTGCAACAGTTCGCTGCGGTTGCGGCTCATCTTGCGGATCATCGTCCGGACCGGGTCGTGGAAAGGTGGCGGGAAAATATCCTTGTAACTGGAACCTTTCGGGTCGGAGTCCTGGATGTTGAGGATGTTTTTGGCGGCATTGTTGAATGTGTTGATGCGTCCCTTCTTGTCAATGGAGACCACGCCCGCGCCGATGTTCTCCAGCACGGTCTCGATATAATTGCGCCGCCGTTCGAGTTCGATGTTGGTCGATTTCAAATCCTCGTTGGCCTGCTCGATCCGTTTGCGGTTTTCCTTCAGTTCGGCGGTCATCTGGTTGAACGAGGTGACCAGGATGCCGATTTCATCCGGCGTGTCGAGCCCCACCCGCACGTTCAGGTCGCCGCTGGCCACCCGCCGCGTTCCTTCCGCCAGTTGCTGGATGGGGACGGTGATCCCCCGGGCCAGGTAAATGCCCAGCCAGATGGCGGAAAACAGGATCAGCAGGGTGATCAGGAGAAACGTGATGTAATAGTTCGCGCTGACGGGAAGCTTCAGCAGGCTCTGCTTTTTATATTCCTCAAACATGTTGCGGATATTTTCGATCTTCATCAGCGATTCGTGCGGAATCACCGAAAGGGTGACGATGTATCCCCAGACCGTGGGTTTCCCTTCCACCTCCTGAGTCAACGGCACCAGAACCGAAAGGTAGTTTTCGCCGCTGTAAGTGCGGACCTCCGAGATGTCTTCGTCTCCGGTGCTGGCGCGGATAAGGCTCAGGAAGTCTTCCGGTTTGTATTCCAGCTTGGCGCTCGGGTGGGTTCGTGCGGCGACCAGGTTGCCGGAGTTGTCGTAGATGAGCAGGGCGCCCAGGTTGTAGTCGAGGACCTTTTCCGCCACCAGATGGTCGAGGTCGACCCGTTTTTCCTGCAGGTACAGTTTTTTTCCGGTGATCTGTTTTTCCAACTGGCCGGCATGGAAATGGCTTTGCTTCTCGACAAACGCGTAGTACTCACGCGCCACTTCCATGGACTGATGCAGGGAGTCTTCCACCTGAAAGCTGAACCAGCTTCCCACGCTGTAACTGAACAGTTTACTCGCGACGAAAAACAGGAGGATGGAGGGGACCAGCGCAAGCGTGAGAAAGGCCACGATCAGCTTGGTCTGGAACCGCGAGCCCAGGATGCGGCTCTTTCTTTCATTGTGCAGCTTGACGAAGTTGCGGACGATCAGGACGATCAGGAGAAACAGCAGGATCAGGATGACGTTGAACAGCAGGAGAACGGGGATATTGTCGGCGATCGAGGACCGTTCCTGCAGCAGGTAAACTTCCAGCCCGGTCAACCCCACCAGGGCGAGGAAGATGGCGGCCAGACGCCAACGGGCCTGCGACCGTTTACGCTGGATCTGGTTTTCCGTCAGGGAAGCGTAGAAGGGGCTGTTGATCAAAGGGTCGGACGGCATCGGCGGTCCACCTGAATGGATTTTAATTGCAACAGTTTACGCCATGGCCTGTGAATAAACATCAAAAAAAGACGGAGCATTCGATCCCCCCGGCGCTTCGCTGCGTTCACCTGTGAGAAATGGGATGATTCCGGTTGTGGGAAAGTTGTTTCCAGGTATTCCGGATGGAGGTGCTTGAGGGAGTAGGGCGGCCGGAGGGCGGTCGCGGTATCAGTTGAAGGACCGGACCACGGCTTTTACTTCCGTGGACTGCGGTTTTTCGGGAGCGTTGTTTCCCTCTTCTTCGGTTTCAATGGAAAAGGTGAGGTTCGGGTCCAGAATCAGGGGAGACGATTCCGCCCAGTGGGTTTCAAACTCGTTGAAGGGAACAAAGAACAACAGGTAGTTGAAGGGAAATCCGAAACCGTCCGCTTCCAGTTCGGCGCGAACGCGGACCACATATTGGACTTTCGAGTCCAGCTTGTGGACCGGTGCGAGCGGAACATCGTGCAGGGTCTGCATCAGTTCCTGAAAGCGTTCGGGTTTTTTGGTGACCACTTTGCGGTCGATTCCCTTGCCCTTGGAAGTGAACGTGAAGATTCCCTTGAGGCTGTCGTGCTGGACGGTGTTGACCACCGTGTTGCGGCTGACGGTCTTGTCCGGCAGGATGTCGACCTTCTGGATCAATTCCAGCATGTAGGTGAAAGAGATGGGGACGCCGCTCTCAACCGCCTCCATGGTGCTTTCATTGAACGCGTCCACCAGCAGGGCGTCCACCAGCACCAGACGGGAACTGGCTTTCACGCCGATATTGACGATTCCGGGATCGTCATCGGCCCGGCCGAAGCTGGGGATCAGCAGAAGGCAGACGACCGCGGCGATTTTGAGCGCGGACCTAATGCCTGGCCTGTCTGTAAAAATAGTCATAGGTTTCAAGTAAACCGTTCTCAAGGTTTTGGACGGGCTCCCAGCCCGTTTTTCGAAGTCTGGCGGCGTCCACCGCGCTGCGGAACAGTTCGCCCGGTTTTGCAGGCTGGTGATCAATGTCTACCTGTAAACCGGACAGACGGACCAGCATCCCGGTCAGCGTGTTGATCGAGGTTTCGATACCCGTGCCCACGTTGAAGGTGCCGGAAACTCCAGGTTCCAGCGCTTTCAGGTTTGCGGACACGACATCGCGCACCGAGATAAAGTCCCGGGTCTGTTCACCGTCTCCAAAAATAATGGGAGCGTTGCCTGCGCACAGCCGGTGACAGTGTATCGCAACGACACCCGCTTCCCCTAGCGGGTTTTGGCCGGGACCGTAAACGTTTGCGTAACGCAGAACGACCGGTTCCAGCACATGCGAATGGCTCAAAACGTCAAGATAATGTTCCCCGGTGAGCTTGGAGATGGCGTAAGGGCTTTTGGGATCCGGAATGGCAGACTCGTTAGCCGGAGTTCCTTCCATCTCGCCGTACAGGGCGCCCCCGGTAGAAGCGAAAACAATCCTCGCAACTTGATACGATAGAGCATTTTGGATTAATTGTAAAGTCCCGAATATATTAGACTTAGCGTCGAAAATTGGATCGCGGAAGGAATCCTGTACCGAAACCTGCGCGGCGTGGTGGTTGACCACGTCGATTTTTTCATCGCGGAACACCGGACCCAGGTCGTCCCGGGTGATGTCGAGTTCATAAAAGACGGCTTCTTTCGGAACCCGGTCCCTGTTGCCGGTGGACAGGTTGTCGACCACCACCACGCGGTGTCCGGCGTCAAGACAGGCCTCGGCCACATGAGAGCCGATGAATCCCGCTCCACCGGTCAGCAGGATGTTCATGCAGAGTCCTTTTTCACCAGCTTCACCAGCTCGTACAGCGCGTCCAGGGCCTGGCGCGGAGTCAGGGCGTCGGGATCCAGTTCCTGGATTTTACGCACCAGGGGGGAGGCGGTTTCCTGAAACAGGCCCAATTGCAGGGGCGTTTCAGGGGCGTCTCCGGAGTGGCCCCTTCTGGGAAAGCCCGCCGCGTCGAACTCCGCGGATTCGTGATTGGCCAGAATCTCCCGGGCCCGGCTCAGAACGGATTCCGGCAGGCCCGCCAGCCGCGCTACCTGGATGCCGTAGCTGCGGTCCGCGCCGCCGGGGCCGATCTTGTGCAGGAACATGATCTCGTCATTCCATTCCTTGACCTGTACCTGCAGGTTCTGCACTCCGGGGTGCAGCAGGGCGAGTTCGGTCAGTTCGTGGTAATGCGTGGCGAACAGCGTGCGGCAGCCCAGGCCATCCGGGCCGTGCAGGTATTCGGCAATGGCCCAGGCGAGGCTGAGTCCGTCAAAGGTGCTTGTGCCCCGTCCGATTTCATCGAGGATGATCAGGCTTTTGCCGGTGGCGTTGTTGAGGATGTTGGCGGTTTCGTTCATCTCCACCATGAAGGTCGACTGTCCGCGCACCAGATGGTCCTGCGCTCCCACGCGGGAGAAGATGCGGTCGACCATGCCGACCTGCGCCTGTCCCGCCGGAACGAAACAGCCGATCTGCGCCATCAGGGTGATCAGCGCCACCTGCCGCAGGTAGGTCGACTTCCCGGCCATGTTGGGCCCGGTGATGATCATGATCTGGTTGTCCGCGCAGTCGAGGCGGCAATCGTTGGGCGTGAACTTTTGAGCCGGGTCGAGCGCTTCCACAAGCGGGTGCCGTCCGTTTTCGATCACCAGTTCCCGGCTGTCTTCAAGCTGTGGCCGGGTGTAGTCGTTGCGGTGTGCCACCTCGGCGAATCCGGAGAGGGCGTCCAGAGTGCTGATGACGCCGGTCATGTCCTGAATGCGTTTGCCTTCCAGCGCGGTCTGTTCGCGTACCTGCCGGAGGAGGGCCTGTTCCTTCCCCTGGATTTTTTCTTCCGCTCCGGAAATTTCCTCTTCGAGTTCCTTCAACTCCGGGCAGATGTACCGTTCGGCGTTGACCAGCGACTGCTTGCGGATGTAATCCTCGGGGATGCGGTCGAGATTTTTCTTGGTGACTTCCAGGTAGTAACCGTAGATTTTGTTGTACCCCACCTTGAGTTGCGGGATGCGCGTGCGCTCCCTCTCCCGCACTTCGAGCGCGGCGATCGCTTTGTTGCTGTCGGCGGAGACGGTCTTCAGCCGGTCGAGCTCGGTGTCGTTGCCGGGCTTGATGATGTGCCCTTCCTTGGTGTTCAACGGTGGATCGTCGACAATGACCCGGTCGATGAGCGCGTGTATTCCCGTGAGGTCGTCCCAGGAGTTGAGCAGCGTGTCCAGCGCCGGAGCGCTGGCGCCTTCGAGCGTTTTTCTTAAAACGGGCAGGGGGGCGATGGAGTTTTTGAGCGCCACCAGTTCGCGCGCGCTGCCGGTGGACAACGAGACCCGCCCCAACAGCCGTTCGAGATCGAGAATGCCGGACAGCAGGTCGCGCACTTCCTGGCGCAGCATGGGATCCTGTTTGAACAGGGCGACCGCGTTCAGGCGTTCTTCCGTCGGGGCCTTCTGAACGAGGGGTTTTAAAATCCATTCCCGGACCCGCCGCGCCCCCATGGGGGTTTTAGTTTCGTCGAGCAGGCCGAGCAGCGACTGCTTGCGGTTTCCGGTGCTGGACCGGACAAGCTCCAGGCTGTGCACCGTGGCCTCGTCCAGCGCCATGAAATCATCGAGGTGAACGGTGGACAACCGGTTGAGATGTCGCAGGCTGGCCTTTTGCGTTTCCTGCAGGTAATGCAGCAGGCCGCCGGCGGCGCTGACGGCGAGAGGCAGTTGTTCGCAGCCGAATCCTTCCAGCGTCTGGGTCTTGAAATGTTCCAGCAGGCAGCGGCGCGCCTGGGCGCCGTGAAACGTCCAGTCTTCGCGCGGCCGCCACTCCAGGTCGGGCGTGGAAGGCCGGGCCGGACCGTGGCCGTTCTGCGCCAGCAGGGATTCCGGACAGATGACCTCCTTGGGCTCGAGCTTGGCCAGCTCGCCCTGCAGGGTGGAGTCCGTTTCATCGCCGGTGATCTGGGTGATGAAAAAATGACCGGTGGAAAGGTCCAGCGCCGCCAGGCCGGTGCCTTCCTGCTGCATCACGATTGAAACCAGATGATGCGGGGCACGGGGATCGAGCAGGTTGTCTTCCATCACCGTTCCCGGTGTGATCACGCGCACCACCTCCCGGCGCACCAGGCCCTTGGTCTGTTTGGGGTCCTCCACCTGCTCGCAGATGGCGATGCGTTTGCCGCTCCGGATCAGTTTGGCGACGTACAGGCCGGCCGAATGGTGCGGGATGCCGCACATGGGAATGGGCTGTTCCTGGTTTTTGTTGCGGCTGGTCAGGGCGATTTCAAGGATCGACGCGGCGGTTTTGGCGTCCTCGAAAAACATTTCATAAAAGTCGCCCATGCGAAAAAACAGGATGTCGTCCGGATGATCGCTCTTGATGCTCATGTACTGCTGCATCATGGGCGTCTCTTCCACGCTGGATTTTTTTTCGCCCGGGGCTTTGCTCATGGAAAGGAACGGTTACAGGGTGAGTTTTTTGAAATGCGGGATCAGGCGGTCATAAGTGGCCTGGATGTGTTCGGGATGGACCTTGACCTCGCTCAGCACCGGCATGAAGTTCGTGTCTCCCGTCCAGCGGGGAACGATGTGGGCGTGGATGTGTTCGTCGAATCCGGCCCCGGCGCTCTTGCCGATGTTGTAGCCGACGTTGAATCCGTCCGCGTTGAACTCCCCCCGCAGGATTTCGATGCTCTTCTGCAGCAGGGCGGCGGTTTCCCGCATTTCATCCTGATTCGCCTGGGTGAGGCAGGGCAGGTGCCGGTAGGGCGTCACCATCAGGTGACCGTTGGAGTAAGGGTACACGTTGATGATGACAAAGCAGGCCGATCCGCGGTACAGGATGCGGTTTTTAGCGTCGTCGTTTTCAGGCGGCAGAACGCAGAAGATGCATTCGTCCGATTTTTTTTCCTTGATGTATTCCATGCGCCAGGGAGCCCACAGGTATTCCACAGGTCACCTCATGAGAAGCCGAATCCCGTTTTAAAAATTGCTGGTGCCGGAGGGGAGCACACCGGGGTAGAGCTCCTGAAAGATCTTCTTGGTCGTCCTTTTCATAAAGGACGCTTCCTTGGCGGACCGCTCGTGGTCGTGCCCGAGCAGATGCAGAACGCCGTGAATGGTCAGCAGCATCAGTTCCTGCTCCAGAGTCAGTTCATGGTCCTGTGCCTGCTGGACGGCGGTTTCAACGGAAATCGCCACGTCGCCGAGAATGCGCCGTCCGTCTTCGTCCACCGCGTCTTCGTCCTGCGGGAACGACAGCACGTCCGTAGGCCGGTCCTTGTCCCGGTAATTGTAATTCAGCTCACGGATTTTTGCATCGTTTGTGAATAAAACGCTGAGTTCCGTGTGGCCCTGGCCGAGGGCCTCGAGCACCGCCGCCGTTTTTTTCTTCAAGCGCGCCTTGTCCAGCGGGATCTTGCGCTGGCCGTTTCGGATCAGGATTTCCATCGATGGCGCTTATTTCCCGGAGTCATCCGGCCTGGCGCCGGGTTTGTGCTCTTCCCACAGACTGTCTTTCCGGTCGTAGGCCTTGACGATTTTTTTGACCAGTTCGTGCCGCACCACGTCTTTCTCCGAAAAGTTGATAATGCTGATGCCCTCGATCCCCTGCAGGATGCGGTGCGCCTCAATGAGGCCGGACAGGGTGCCGCGTGGCAGGTCGACCTGGGTGATGTCTCCCGTGACCACCATCTTGGAACGGAAGCCGAGGCGGGTGAGGAACATTTTCATCTGTTCCGGTGTCGCGTTCTGCCCCTCGTCCAGGATGATGAAGGAGTCGTTCAGCGTGCGGCCGCGCATGTACGCCAGTGGCGCGATTTCGATATAGCCCTCCCGGATCATCTGCTGCACCTTGTTGAACTCGACCATGTCGTACAGGGCGTCGTAGAGCGGCATCAGGTAGGGATTGATTTTCTCGGAGATGTCTCCGGGAAGGAATCCCAGTTTCTCTCCCGCTTCCACCGCGGGGCGGGCCAGGATGATGCGCTGGAACTGCCGGTTGAGAAACCCTTCCACCGCCAGGGCCACGGCGAGGTAGGTTTTGCCCGTTCCGGCCGGGCCCACCACCAGGGCGATGTCGTTGGCGCGGATGGCGTGAATGAGTTCGCGCTGGCCGGGGGTTTTGGGCGTGATGTAGCCGATCTTGGGAGAGACTGAGATGCGTTCGGAAAAGAGCCCGATGATATCCACTTCCGGGTCTTCCGCGACCAGGCGGATGGCGAATTTAATGTCCCCGTTGGCGAGCTGGGTGCCGCGCTCCATCAGCGTGTGCAACTGGAGGAGGAGGCGGCCCACCGCGTCGACGGATGCCGGTGGCCCGCTGATGCGGACTTGATTGTCGCGGGTGGTGACCCGGACATTCAATTTTTTTTCGATCAGCTTGAGATTGGCGTCCTGGGTGCCAAAAATTTCAGGGAGGTGCTGGTTGATCTCAAGGACGCGGTCCTGGGCGGGGACGGTCTGTTCTGCCTTGTCGTCGGGGGTTGTCATCGTACATCATTATAGCGGGGCGGGGTTTGGCTTGTCAAAAAATGAGACTCCTCTAACTCTTTTTAAATAAAAGGGTTTATGCCTCACCGCAGGGGGATGCTGGTGCCGCGGATCAGGGCCAGGAATTCCGCCCGCGTGCGGGCGTCGTCGTTGAACAGGCCGAGCATGGAACTGGTGGTGGTGTACGAGTTTTGTTTCTGCACGCCGCGCATGGCCATGCACAGGTGGTGCGCTTCGATGACCACGCCGATGCCCAGGGGTTTGAGCACATCGTTCAGGCAGTTCGCGATCTGGGTGGTGAGTTTCTCCTGAACCTGGAGTCTTCGGCTGAAAACGTCCACGATACGCGGGATCTTGCTCAGCCCGATGATTTTCCCCTTCGGGATGTAGGCCACGTGGCATTTGCCAAAGAAGGGGAGCATGTGGTGTTCACACAGGCTGTAGAGTTCAACGTCGCGGACGATGACCATCTCGTCCGTTTCATGGTCTTCGAACAGGGCGTCGTTGACCAGGTCGGAGATGTTGGTGTGGTACCCGCTGGTCAAAAACTTCAGCGATTTTTCCACACGTTCCGGAGTGTTTTTCAACCCTTCCCGGGACGGATCTTCCCCGATCTGGGTCAGTATATTTTTAATCAAGTCCTTCACAATACTCACCTCGATAAATGACAAAATTCCGATCGGATTCGTAGAGTTTGATTTGGTACAGGGAGCCGCCCTGAATGAGAGGTTCCAGGATATCCCAGATTTTGATCGCCAGGTTTTCCGCCGTGGGGATCACCCCGTCGAGAAACGGCACGTCCACGTTGAGGTTCTTGTGGTCCACATGGTCGATGATCTCCCGCTGGACCAGTTGTTTGAGCCGTTTCAGGTCAATGACCATGCCGGTTTCCGCGTGCACGTTGCCGCTTACGGTGACTTCGATGGTGTAGTTGTGTCCGTGCCCGTTGGGATTGTTGCAGAGACCGAATGTTTCCCGGTTTTCCTCTTCCGAGAGGTTGGGATTGTGCAAACGGTGGGAGGCGCTGAATTCCAGTTTTTTGGTAATAAAGATCATCGGGATTGTTTTACAACAGGGCGCACGGTTCCGCGGGAGGGCGGCTGGCCGGAAAAACGGGGCCGCGTCCCGGCGGTAAGCCGGACCTGCTGTTCATGGGTTATTTGAGATATTTACGTTTGTTGTCGGTGCTGTAAAAGCCCGGTCCGTAAAGGTGGAAGTTGGTGCCGGTGATCACTTTCCGCACCTTGCCGCCTCCACCGTGTTTACAGAGTTCGGGGTCGCAGATTTCCAGAGGCGGGTCGCTCGGTTTTTGCATCACCTCGAACGTTTCCTTGCATTTTTCACACTCGTATTCGTAAAAGGGCATTTGCGTTCAGTCTCGTTTTTACGGATTCAACTTGTGGTTAAGGTCAGGTTTTCTGCTGACCGTCCTGAGCCCGGAACAGGTCGAGCGTTTTGGGAATGTTCTGTTCGACCTCATCCAGCGAAAAAATCTTGGGCGGAAGGGTCAGCCCATACCGCTGTTCGAAAATGCCAACCAGGATTCCCTTTCCCCCGGCCAGGACCTGCAGGATGATGAACTTGGTCATGTTGTGCTTTTCCTGCACATCCCGGGGCATCATGTAGGTCAGGTTTTCCTTCTTTTCACCAAACCGCATGGCGGTCCTTCCGGAATCGACCAGCTTGAAATCCAGGGAGTGGATAAACGTTTCGAGTTCACTCGAGGCCACCCCCTTGGGGAACAGGAGCAACCCATACCCCTCGGGATTCTGAAACAGGTCGTATTCCGGTGTTTCGTCCGTACCCGCCTGAGCGCCGGTGGCGATCAAAACAACGAGAAGAATCAGGCCAAACTTCAGGAGCAGTGGTGCGCGTTTGATTGAATTCATGATGAGGCCCTCAATTGTTGAGATACCCCCAGTTTAGCGCACGATTTCCGTTTGGCTAAAGAAATATGAAATTTCAAAAGCGGCATTTTCCGCGGAATCGGACCCGTGGACGGAGTTGCGCTCAATGTCCAGGGCAAAGTCCTTGCGCAGGGTTCCCTCGGCGGCATCCTTGGGGTTGGTCGCGCCCATGAGGTCGCGCCACTTCTTGATGGCGTTTTCGGCCTGCAAAACGAGCAGGACGACGGGACCGGAGGCCATGAACGTGGTCAGGTCCTTGAAAAAGGGGCGTTCCTTGTGGACGTAATAAAAGCCTTCCGCCACTTCCGTGGTCAGGCGCGCCCGTTTCATGGCGACGACTTCGAAACCGCTGGACTCGGCCCGTTCCAGGATTTTTCCGATAAGATTGCGCTCTACCGCATCTGGTTTGATGATAGCGAATGTGGATTCCATAATGGCTGATTCTTACCTCATGATAGTGGTTACGAAAATAAAAAAAAGGCATTTGGGTGGAAACCCAAATGCCTTTTTGATAAAGCGGGTTCAGCGAAGGACCACCCCGACCTTTTTGACCACGAACCGGTCGGTCAGGTCGTTGATCCATTTCATCTGGATGGCGTCGTTTTTGGCGACGTCCCGGCAGATGTAAACGCAGATTTCACACGATTTGCACCGGTCCACGGAAACGTAGGCCGATTTGTCTTTTTCGCTGTAGTTGATACAGTTTGCCTCCGGGCAGTACTGGGTGCACAGGTGGCAGTTGGTTGCAGCACAGATTTCTTTGTTAACGTCCGCTACGTAGTACATTTTGACTCCAGGATAAAATTACACGACCAGGACGGGCTTGCCGTCGACGGAATCCTTCTGGGCGCCCCACTTGTTATCGATTGCGTACTGGTACGCCGCCTTGATGGTTTTCATGTTCGCTTCGAGCAGTTTCTGCTTTTTGGCGAACTTCTTTTCAATGACGGAGTCCAGGGCCGCGGTACCGCCAGAAACGACGATACCTTTACCGATGAACCGGTCCTTGACGGACTCTTCAAGGGAGTTCATGTCGGGCATGCCAAAGATGGCGGCCATGGCGCCGCACATGGCCATGTTGGTGGCCAGTTCGGTTCCTGCAACATCATTCGCCATTTCCGTTGCGGGCAGGTAATAGATATTGGCTTCCTTTTCTTCCAACTCACGCGCCTCGTCCGGAATGAAGGGAATGGGCTTGTTGTTGTTGATCAGGATCTCACCGCCCTGCTTCAGGCCGGTATAGAACGGCATGGTGTAAGACTTGCCCAGGGTGATGACCTGCGCACTGAAAATCATCAGAACGTTGGGATACACGATTTCCCCGATTTCATAGATTTCATCGTTTGAAATCCGGACGTAACTTTCAACGGGCGCGTTACGTTTTTCCGACCCGAAGAAAGGAACCAGGGAACTGAACCCACCGGAAATGACCACGGCATTACTGATAATATGCGACGCGGTCACCACGCCCTGACCACCGAGACCGGCCATGCGGACGTTATAGCGTTTGACTGTGTTTGCCATGAAAAAATGCCTCCTCGTTTAAGCCTTGGATTTCTGTTTTGCTTCTTTTTCGATACGGGTGATATATTCCTTGGCCTCGTCGGTCATTTCCTCGTGGAAACCATAACGCTCTTTTTCCACATCGAAGGCGTCCTGCATGACTTCAGGGGTCGGAATGGCGTACTCAATGTTGCAGGAGGTGTACGCCTGGATGTAGGTCGGACCGATTTCGCGCGCAATGAGAATGGCGCGGCGAACGGTTCTCACCACGCGGGCCGGATTGGTCGGAGCGATACGCGCGATGTAGGCGCAGCCAGCAACGCGGGCCAGCCCGAGCGCATCAATCTTTTCCGTGATTTTGCCACGGGGAGCCATCTTGAGGACCTTGCCCTGCATGGTCATGCCGCTTTCCTGGCCGCCGGTGTTTCCGTAAACCTCGTTGTCCAGCATGATGGTGGTGAAGCGCTCTTTCCGGAACCAGCTGTGCATGAGGCCTTGGAAACCGATGTCGATGAGGCCGCCGTCACCCGCCATCACCACAACATCCTTGGGGGTGTTGGGGAAGCGGATTTCAAGGCCGCGCTTGAGACCGGAAGCCACCGAGTTGGTGTCACCGTAGTTTCCGTAAATAAAGGGAATGTTGGCTTGGCTGATGGCCAGACGCCCACAACCCGCGGTGCCCACGTTGATGGTGTGCTCGGGGTTGGGCAGAGCGATCATGGTCAGGCGGATGAAAAGGGTCATGGCGCAGCCCGCGCACATGGGATGTTCTTCAATGAGTTCCTTGAACTTGCCCATTTCCGTCACCTTGACGTCACGACCGTACTGTCCGTGCTTGATCAGGTCCTGGTACTCAATGGGAAGGATGTCTTCATAACCGGGAGACGGGCGAATGGTTTCAAATGACATGGAATGATCCCTTTCTATATGTAGATGCTGCCTTATTGAAATTTATGGAAACCACCCGGGGGCGGTTTCTGGAACACGCGTAAAACAGGCGGAACCGGTTCCGCCTGCTGGAATTAAATTTTTTCGCCGGCTTTCTTGCGGGTATCGGCCAGCCATTCGAGCAGCATTTCCGTCGGCATGGTCATGCCGCCGTAAACACGCGGGCCGCCGATGATTTCGGCGTTGATGTGGCCGTACATGGTGGAGCACAGTTCCTTGTGGAACCAGCCCGCCTGGTTGAACTCGGGCACCAAGATGCGCTTACAGTTTTTGAGGGCCGCGATCAACTCCAGTTTGGGCCAGGGACGGGTGGTCTTGACTTTGATCAATCCAACGTTGCGCCCTTTTTCGCCTTCCTGCCGGACGGCTTCACGTGCCTGCGACACAGCCGAGCCGGAAGTGACGAAGAACTCCTCGGCGTCGGGGTTCACCACTTCGATGAGGTCGCCGATGTACTTGCGCCAGTATTTGGCGGAACGTTCCACCGCGGCGAAGACTTCCTGCTGCCAGGAGGCGTGCATGTGGTAGCTGATGAAGTTACTCTTCTGGATGGGAGCGTCGCGGGAGATACGCGCCGGCGGATTTTCGTTGTCCATCGCCGGAACGGCGGAGCGCCAGCCGTCGCGCGGCGGAATTTTGTATTTTTCATCCCACAGCTTTACGTTGCCACGGGCGTGGGTGACGAAGAACCCGTCCACCGAAACCACGGCGGGCAGGGTGACGTCCACTTCCTCGGATACGAGGAAAGCCGCGATGGAGTAATCGTAGAAGTCCTGCTGGTTTTCAGCATGGGCGTGCAGAATGCCGGTGTTCAGCAGGAAGGAAATTTCAATGTTGTCCGGCTGGATAGCCAGAGGGGTGTTGATGACGCGGCACATGTTGAGCAGAACCAGCGGCGTGCGCGCGCCCGGCCAGGAGGAGATCGCCTCCATGCCGCGCATCAGGCCCGGGCCCGAGGTGGCGGTCAGCGAACGGACACCGGCACGGGAGGAACCGCCCAGTGCGGACATGACGCCGATTTCCTCTTCACCCCGGTAGTATTCTTTAATATAGCCTTCATCATAAAGGTAACCGCACTGCTGCATGGTTTCGGACTGCGGCGTGATGGGGTAGGAGATCGCGATGTCGACATTCGACCTGCGAATGGCCTCGCGGGCTGCCTCCGAACCGGTGATGAAAATCTGCTCCCGTGGCGCCTCGTTAAAAAGCCATTCCGGATCCTTGACTTCCTGCAGGTCGCCCGCAGGCACCCATTCTTCCTTTTTCTGGGCCGCTTGTGTGTCTGACATAACCACTCCTCACATTATTGGTTCTTTATATTTTAAACAAATGTCTGATTTCGAATTGGATTTTGATAAAACTCGCATGGCCTGGAGATAGAGCTTTAGCGCCCAAAATTACCATGATTATTAGGCTATTACAATTATTTTGATCTCCTTCAAAGGATTTTTTGGAAGAAATCGGGGCGATTTGACGGCCTGCATGGTTTTTTCTGAACGGGTTGTTCGGTGTTTTGAATAACCCCTTGTTTTTTCCCTATTTTTGCGGGTTTTGCGAACTTTAATCCGGTTTTCGACCGCGGGCCTCACTCCCGGCGCCGGCCGGAATTAACAATTTTCACAGGGCGAGACGCCTTTTGGGGTAGTATCCTCCAGGCTCCGCGACAGGGTTCACGCCTGCTGGAGTTCCTTGAAGTGCTCAAACGCCCGGGATAGAAACTCGTTCATGGTTTTGTCGTTCCTGAAGGTCAGCGTCTTGTTGGCCAGGGCGGTGGTGTGGCACAGGTCGTATTGAACGGTGGCTTCGTTTTTGAATTTGATCACATCGGCTTCCCAGTTGATCTGGGTGACGTCTTCCTTGGGCCGGCTGACGCAGGCGATTCCGTAACTTCCAATCCGGTAGAGGAACTGCAGCCCCCCGTTGCCGCTGGGCTCGGCCCGGGTCAATAGTAAATGATCCTGAATCAGCATTCTGAACTCCTCAATTTAGGGTGTTTCTCAAAAAATTGCCATCGGGCGCCAGCAGGCCTTTGTTTTTAAGGGGCTGCGTGCGAGTGCCGGAAACGATATCGAATGATCGGAGATCACCTTTAGTTAGTGTGACGCGCCGCGCAAGGGTTGATTCGGGCCGAAAGCCGCTTCTGCCGGAAGAAGTCTCCCCGGTCCGTGATTTTTTCCGTCAAATCCTGTAAATTGCCGGATTGAGGAGACGTTGAGGAAAACCTGGCTTGCGCCAGGCCGCCATTATTGTCTCGACTCTTATTGGACAGGGGTTTGGGGGTTTTAGGTTCAAAAAACTTGCAACCTTATTGTTGAATCTGTTTCTTATTTCTATTATGGAACCTATCGAACTTAATGATCCAGCTGAAATTCAGGAATTCCTTGCAAAAATAACCTTCCAGGGAGAGGGATTCAATTCCGACGCCCTGCTTGGAGACGTTTTCGACGCCGGGCTGGACTGGCCCGATTTTCTGCGCGCGGAAGGGGAGGACCCGGGGGCGTCTTACGATGGAAAATCCCCGGCCTGGGGCAAGTACCACGTCCGCCAGGGCAAGCGTGTCTTCATGGTCTACGGGGGTTCGCCCGGCAAACCTAGGCGGACTCACTTTTCAGAAACTCCCTGAACAAACCTTTCGCATCCCCGGGTTGCCGGGGGTGTTTTTTCGAGGCAATACATGCAGTTTGATAAAGAAACACAGCAGAGAATCCTGCGCGTGGCAGGGCAACGGATTGAGGGGCAGGATGTCGACGAAATCGACCAGCGGATCGCCCACGTCATGGACCTCCATCCGGAATACGAAGACATCTGGAAAATGGGGGAAATGGCGGTCTATCCGCAGGAGATCGACGGCAAGGTGGTCAACCCCTTCGTGCACACGGTGCTCCATGTGACGGTGGACAAGCAGATCGTCGATGAGAACCCGGAGTTTGTGGCGGAGACTTTCCAGCGCCTGAAAAACGAGGGGGCGGAGGAGCACGAGGCGCTCCATGCGATCATCGGAGTTTATGCGGATATGTACTTCAAGAACTTCCGGCGGGGCGACACCTTCAGCAATCTCGACTACCAGGCCGAACTCGACCAGCTTTCGGTATCTTCTTAAGAAAAAAGACGTTCGCCCTCACAGCTTAAAGTAAAACCTTAAGCAGTGAGGGCGCAATTTCTACAGGCACTTGGCGATCGTCGCGCCCATGTCCGCCGGGCTTTTTACCACCTTGATGCCGCACTGCTTCATCACCTTCATCTTGCCTTCCGCCGTGCCCTGACCGCCCGAGATGATGGCTCCGGCGTGGCCCATGCGGCGTCCGGGAGGCGCCGTCTGCCCGGCGATGAACCCGATCACCGGCTTGGTGATGTTCTTCTTGATGAAATAGGCCGCTTCGTCTTCCGCCGTTCCACCGATTTCCCCGATCATGCAGATGGCCTTGGTCGCCCGGTCTTTCTGAAACATTTTCAGCACGTCGATGTAGCGGGTGCCGATGATCGGGTCGCCGCCGATGCCGACGCAGGTGGACTGGCCGATGCCGCGCGCCGTGAGCTGGCTGACGCATTCGTAGGTCAGGGTGCCGCTGCGGGAGATG
>JAGQJZ010000024.1 GCA_020430445.1 Nitrospina sp. | reverse complement strand
AAGGACGATCCATAACATTAAAAATCCTAATGTAACTATCCAATTATTTGGAAAAAAACTGGAATCTCCCGTGCTCGCCGCTCCGATCACCGGAATGGAGACCAACCTCGGCGGGGGCATGAGCGAGGAGGAGTACGCCGCCGCTGTTCTGGACGGCTGTCTCAATTGCGGCACGCTGGGGATGGTGGGCGACGGGGCCAGCCCGACGAAATACCGCATCGGGCTGGAGGCGATCAAAAAGCGGGGCGGGCTGGGCATTCCCATCTTCAAGCCGCGCGAATCCAACCTCGATATCCTGCACCGGTTCCATGCCGCCACCGATGCCGGGGCCATTGCCGTTGGCATCGATATCGACGCCGCATCTTTCAAGACCATGTCCCTCAAGGGGCAGGCGGTGGGGCCCAAGAGTATTGAAGACCTGCAGGAATTGAAAACGCATCTTTCGGTGCCCTTCGTGCTCAAGGGGATCATGAACCCGGAATCGGCGCTCGCCGCCATCGAGGCCGGGGCCGACGCCATCGTGGTGTCGAATCACGGTGGGCGGGTGATGGACCACATGCCCGGCACGGCGGACGTGTTGCCGGAGATCGCGGCGGCGGTGAATGGCCGCATCAAGGTGCTGGTGGATGGTGGCATCCGCGACGGTTCCGATATTCTGAAGATGCTGGCGCTGGGGGCGGACGCGGTGCTGATCGGCCGGCCTATTTGTATTGCCGCCTTTGGAGCCGGTCAGGAGGGGGTCTCCTTTTTCCTCAAGGAGAAGGAAATGGAATTGAAGAAGGCCATGGTCCTGACAGGGCGCCCGGATATTGGGCGGATCGACCCTTCCATTATCGTGCGCGAACGCAAGGGGTGAGTGATGAAAAGCCGAGCAGCTAAGGTTAAAATTTTGCCTTATATTAGTGAATATCCGGCTATAAATCTATTGTCTGACCTTAAGGTAGGTTATGGCGCTGCCTCGCTGAAACTGTCGACGGAAGACGCGGCCATGGGGCTCCAGCAGATCGCTTTCTGGATCCGCAAGGCCCGGGGAGTTCTCCCGGTTTATGTGAAGATCGGCGGGCCCAACGCGCGCAATGACATCCGTCAACTGGTGGCGCTCGGGGCGGATGGATTGATCGCCCCGATGGTGGAATCGGCCTACGGTCTGGAAAACTTCATTGAGGCGTTTCGCACCTACACCACCCCGCTGCAGTTTGGGACCCTGAAAAAGCATATCAACGTCGAGACCGTGACCGCCGTCAGGCAACTGGACTCCATACTGGCCCATCCGCTGGCTGCGGAGCTGGATGAGATCACGATTGGATGCAGCGATCTGTCGAAATCGATGGGGCTTGCCGTCACGCATCCGGAAGTGGTCCGGATGACGGAGGAAGTCACCCGCAAGACCCGCGAGCGGGGGATCGAGGTTTCCTTTGGCGGCGGGGTGACCCCGTCCAACATCGACGCCCGTCTGGCCCGGGTTTTGCCCAATTATTTCAACACCCGGGTCATGACGTTCCGCTACGATCCCGCGGTGGTGTACCGGTCCGCCATTCGCAAGGCCCTTGAGTTCGAACTGGCCATGCTGGCTCTGGACCGGCAGGAAGGGTTTCTAAGTCCGGAAGAAGAGCGCTCCCGCGCCCTGGAATTGAAAAAAAGGATGGATTCGGCGCCCCTCTAGAATCCCCCTCGCAGTTCGCGGAACCGTTTAGAAAAAGGACGGTTTCCGGTGATTTCCCTCTGTTGACAAAATCCCCATTTTCCATAAAATAAACGCTTCTTTCCCGCACCGGCAGGCCGGGGGGCGGACGAATTTCCCGAGGGAAACCTCAAGTGATCCCAACTTAAGGGCACCTCTAAAAAGTGGTTGCAGCCGGAAGCAGACCCTGCGCTTTGGGGCGGCAACTTTCCGCGAGGATATCCATTTATTAGAGGTACCCTTAATCAATCCCTGATGTCCGGGATCAATGAATTCCCTGAAATACAGTGTTCATGAATGATTGCGGAGAGCGCCCGGCGGTGATGGGCTTTCTTTAGGGGACCGTCTTGCAACCCGCTCCCGCGTTTTTTATCTGGAATATCTAGGAGAAAGCAATGCAAATCACAGGTATGCAATGGGGTCACAAGTTACTGGACCTGGTTGAGTTTCCCCGTTCAGATGTGCGTGGCGCGGAAATCAGCGTTGATGAAATCAAGGAAATGCTCGCCAAGCACGGACAGGTGTTTATCAAGCCCGTGTTCAAGGGCGGCGTTGGCAAGAAAGGAAAATCCGGGCTGATTGGACGGGTCGATAACGTTCACGATGCGCTTGCGGAGAAGAAACGTTTATATTTTGCCGAGCACCGCGACGGCAATGCGGTCTATAAAGCAGATGGCGTCACCTTCGAGGGCGGCGTGCCCGCGGATTACGAAGTCTATTTCTCCATCTCGGACAACACCGAGTTCCGCACTCCGGCGATGACGATCACCCACCACGGTGGCGTGGACATCGAGGAGTTGCCGGCGGAGAAGCTGGCCGTTGTCCCGATCGATCCGCTCACCGGCCTCAAGGCGTTCCACGTCTCCAACGCCCTGGTCAAGCTGGGCGCGCCCCAGGCGATCATCAGCCCGCTGGTGCAGAACCTGCCCAAGCTGTGGGACCTCTACAACAACTACGGCATGTTGATGCTGGAGTTGAACCCGATCCGCATGAGCACCGCCGGCGGCCGCCTCACTCCCGTGGCCTGCGACTTCAAATGCTCCTTCGACCAGGACGATCCGGCGTGGAAGCGCCTGCACCTGCCGTCGCACCTGTTCGCTTCGGATGATTCCGACTTCGAGCAGGAGATCAACCAGCTCCGCACCTACCAGGGGCAGAGCGACGTTTACGTGATCAACGACAAGGGCAACATCACGGCCTTCACCTTTGGCGGCGGCGCCAACGCGATGGTGACCGAACTGCTGGGCGAGGACGCGACGATCTCGTCGGACTTCGGCGGCAATCCGCCTTATGAGAAGATGCACGACATCTCGCGGATCACCCTGAAATACTGGCTGGAGCAGAGCAACGTCCTGTTCATCATCGGCGGCAAGGCCAACAACACGGACATCTTCGAGACCTTCCGCGCCATGGGCGACGGCATCAAGTGGTATTTCCAGAACTACGGACCCCGGCCGATTTTCGTCATCGTCGGGCGCGGCGGACCCAACCTCGTGCGCGGCATGGCGTATCTGCGCGACACCCTGGACCAGCTGGGCCTGCCCTACCGCTTCTTTGGGCACGACAGCGCCATGTCCGAGGTCATCAACTACGTCCGCGCGGTCAACAAATGGATGGACAACGGTGGCAAGGAGGAAATCAAGAAGAAACTCGGAATTAAATAAGGGACCTCTAAGAATTGCCTGAGGCCGCGAGCGGGTTTTGGTTTTTCAGACCTGCGAGCCGCCTGAGTTGAAAGTATCGAATGATCAGAGATTCCCATAAATTGAACCCGGGTTTCTGTTGAACCCGTATCCCAATCGGAGGATTAATCACATGCATGCAAAGGGTATTGAGGGATTCCCATATTATGTCGGGATCAACTCCCTTTCTGAACTCGCGACCAAAGACGACCGCGTGGTCGTTCTCAATATTCTGGGTAAAGAAAGTTCAACCGTAACGCCGGTCAGCCACGAGTATTCCGGCGGCAACATCGTGTTTGGAACCGGTCCCGGCAAGTCCGGGAAATCCCTGCCGACCAAGATCGGCAACATCCCGGTTTACAACTCGATCGAAGAAGGCATGGCTGCCGGGCACAAGTTCAACACCGTGGTGGTGTACCTGCCGCCGTCCGGGGTGAAAGACGGTGTCGCCGAAGCCGTGCGCGCCAACCCGGACCTGAAAAAAGTCATCGTCCTGACCGAGAAGGTTTCGGTCAAGGATTCGCGTGTCATGCGCGCCATCTGCCAGGCCAACGGGGTCGACCTGTTCGGCGGTAACTGCCTGGGCCTGGCGGATTCCTGGAATCACGTCCGCCTCGGCGGCGCGCTCGGCGGCAACGCGCCTGAGGAATCGCTGATCAAGGGATCGGTGGCCATTTTCTCCAACTCGGGGAACTTCACCACCACCATCGCGGTTTACCTGGCGACAGCCGGGTGGGGCACCACCACCTCGGTTTCCAGCGGCAAGGACGTTTACATCCACTTCGGACCGAAGGAGTTCATCCACGGCTTCAACAACGACGACCGGTCCCAGGCGGCGATCCTGTACGCCGAGCCGGGCGGGTACTACGAGAAGGGTGTTGAGTCCGACAAGCCGATCATCGCCTGCGTGGTGGGCCGCTGGAAAGCGAAGCTGACCAAGTCCTGCGGTCACGCCGGTTCGCTGGCGGGGTCGGGAGACGATGCCCAGGCCAAGGAAAAATGGTTCATGGATTATTTTGGCGTGAACGACATCTACACGCCGGAAAATCCCGTCTTCTCGAAAAAAGGCGCATTGGTGACCAACATCGCGCACATCCCGGACGCTCTCACCAAGGTCATGGAAGCCAACGGCAAGAAGCCGGATTTCGCTCCGCAGGGCGACCTTTCGCTCAAGTGCTGGATGGCCAACAACAACGGCATTTCGGTTCCATCCGAATTGAACGTCCAGGCCGTTTCGGCGATTGAGCCGTACTCGGAGCAGATCGAGGCGTTGAAGAGCACGGTCGGCGCCCAGATGCGGCGTGAGACCCTGAAGGACGCCAGCGGCGCTTCCAAGATGGATCCCAAAACCCAGGTGTCGCAGATCCACGGCACCTCGATTCTGGACGCGTCCACGCATTCGCTGGAGGCGAACCTGGCGTTCGCGCTCACCCGGCAGTATCCCTCGGACTTCGGTGAATCCCTGCTCAACCTGGCGCTGAACGCCTACGTCAACCAGCACGGTTCCGCGGCGCTGGCGGCGGCGGAAGCGTCCCGCGAGGCGGGCAACTCTCCGAATACCGCGCTTTCCGCGTCCGTCGCCCTCATCGGCAAGAAGACGGTGCAGAAGTCCATGGACGCGGCGGGCGCCCTGCTGGACCTGTTCAAGCTGACGGATCTGAACAATCCTGAAGAGTCCTTCGACTACAAGACGCAACTGAGCGAAGCGGAGTCGCACAAAGACGCCCTGCTGGCGTCCGGTGAAGACCATTGCGCGCCGAAGATGCTGGAAGCGGCGAAAGCTCTGAAGAAGAAGTCGGTGTTCATCGATTTTCTGGCGGAGTTCGCGTCCAAGCACGGCGGCACGCCTTCCATGGACGCCCTGGTGGCGGCGGTCTGGTGCCATGTGGCCTGGCCGAGCCTGCGCAGCAAGAAAATCACCCGTCACACCATCACCACGCTGCCGTGGTTCAGCCGCCTTTACAGCACCCTGGTGGGTTGTGCGGCGCCGGCGTCACGGCACGGTGAGGGGACTTTCTGCGGCGTCAAGCTGGAAGAGCTGATTCCGAACTACAGCTTCACCAAGACGGCTTTCATGGCGCTCCTGGGCCGCGAGCCTTCGGACAAGGAACTGTTCGAGTTCCAGGTCCTGCTGGGACTCATCATCACCAACGGACCGGGCACCATCTCGGCTCAGGGTTCGAAGGGCGCGGTCAGTGCCGACGGCCCGGAACAGCCCGAGCGGGTTCAGATCAACAAAGGGTTCATCGGTTTCATGACCCACACCGGTTTCGCCCATGGCGGCAACGGCTACGAAGCCGCGGCGTTCCTGATCGAGCAGTTCAAGGACAGCGGCCTGAAGGACCCGGCCGATTCCAAGCATGGGGTGGACCTTGCGGCAATCGCCAACAAGTTCACCAGCGAATACGGTGCCTACAAGAAAAAGCAGAAAGAACTGGGCAACCTGGACTACGGCAAGATCCCTTGCGTCAACCATCCGGTGTTCAAGGGCAAGGACGTCAACATCGACCCGCGCGAGGACTATGTCCGCAGCCTGTTCAAGGAAAAGAACATCTACAATGTGTTCCTCGATTTTTACCACGAACTGGTGCAGAGCCTGTTCAAGAACAAGATCAGCAAAAACGTCTACTGCGTCAACATCGACGCGGTCATTGCGGTGATCCTGTTGAAAACGGTCTGGTCGGATTACCAGGCCGGCAAGGTGAGCGAGGAAGACATCGAACTGGCGAGCTTCACGGCTTTCCTGTTCGGGCGCATGATCGGTTGCGCGGCGGAGATCGATGATCACGCCAACCGGGGCAAGAACATGGACACCCGGACGCCGGCGAGCCAGTGCCTTTATGTCGGATAATCCGTTTTAGAATGACCGGCGCCGCCTTCGGGGGGCGCCGGTTTTTTTTTGTCTGTTTTCAGGTGATATGCCGGACGCGGAAGGTGGAATAGCGCACCGGCTCGTTTTTGCCGATGTTGGCCTTTTCCCGGCAGATGGCGATTTGCTGGTCGACGGTGTTGACTCCCTCAAGCCCGGGAAGCAACACGCCCTGTTTCTTGCCGCACTTGACGACGAGGCCGTCCACCGCCGGGTCCAGTTCGCCGGGGTTTTCCACGGGAACAGGCGGCGTCACCACCTCGATCTGGATGCTCAGTTGATCCAGTTCTTCCCGGCTCACGCTGTCGAAGCGGGGGTCTTTGAAGGCCGCCAGACGCGCGTTGTGTGCGACCTCGCGGGCGAGGGTGCCGGTTTTGGGGGTCAGGGACCCGATGCACCCGCGCAGGCGCCCTGCCTTTTTGAGGGTGACGAAAACCCCGGAAGGTGTTTCAAACTCCGAGTCCAGGTTGGGCGGAACGACGAACTCCGTTCCCTGGATTTTACTGATGATGGATTGCCGCGCCAGTTCGATGAGGGGATGGGGGGCGTTTTCACTCATCTCGCCATGGAGCGTTCAGGTGCGCGAGGAAATCAGGCTGATGCCGGCAGGCTGAAACCGGTCGACGATGTGGTTGGCGGTGGCCTGGAGCGCCGGTTTGAATTCGGGATGGGAGAATTCGATGCCCTGGAGGAGTGATTTGGCGCGGCTCATGTGGTCGCGCGCGACGCCGAGTGTGTATTCGACGGCTTTGACTTCGCGCATCCTGTCGAGAATAAAGTCGAGGTCTTTCTGCGTCAGGCGGTCGTTCTGGATGAATCCTTCGATCTGCCTTTTCAGGCCATTGTCGGCGTTCTGGTACAGGTGGAGCAGAGGCAGCGTGATGTGCCCTTCTTTAAAGTCCGTGCCGGGGGCCTTGCCCAGTTGCTCCTTGGAGCCCTCATAATCCATGGCATCGTCGACCAACTGGAACGCGATGCCAAAGTTGCGTCCGAAATCAAAGAGCGACTGAACGGTTTTAGCGTTGGCTCCGGCGAGTTGGGCTCCCAACTGGCAGGCCAGGGCCATGACCGAGGCCGTTTTTCTGAACGCCACGTCGAGGCAGTGGGATTCCGAGACGCGGACGTCGCGCGCGTGGGTGAATTCCAGCAATCCCCCTTCGACGAGGGTTTTGGCGCCTTCGGCAAATGAGCGGAACACCTCGGCATCGACGTCGTTGGACAACAGGAGCAGGGCGCGGGCGATCAGGAAATCTCCCACCAGGATGCTGGCATCGCTGCCCCACTTGGTGTTGACCGTCGGGTTGCCCCGCCGGACCGTGGTTTCGTCGACCACGTCGTCGTGCAGCAGAGAGGCGGCGTGGACGTATTCGATCGCCGTGGCGTGGCGGATGATTTTCGCGTCCGCCTGCCCTCCACAGAGCCGGTTACAAATGAGCAGGAGAAGCGGACGTACCCGCTTGCCGCCCCCGTTCATGATGTAGTCGCCGATGCCCGGGACCAGGGGAATGTCCGAAAAATAATTGTCCCGGAGGGATTTTTCCACCCGGCCGAGGTCGTCTTTGAATAACTCGCTGACTTCTTTAAAATCCATTAAGGTCCCCATCGCGATGGGTTTTTACTGGAGCCGGATTTGAGAATTGAATTGGCAGGGGCGTCCCCTGCTAAAATCGTTCGCGAAATCTTAACTATTATGGGAAAATCGTTAGTTTGTCAAGGCTTTTGTCCCTTTTCGGGAATCCAAATATCTTTAAAAACAAGCTTATAAGGGGCTTACGCGTGCAGGACACAGGAAAAAACAGGCCCCGGGTTTCGGTCATTATCCCAACCTTCAACCGCCGTGCGTTTTTACTGGAAGCGGTGAATTCGGTATACCGCCAATCCTGCGCGGACTGGGAGTTGATCGTCGTCGACGACGGGTCGACGGATGCGACGGAGGACGTCTTTTGCGGTTTGCCGGAGGTCCGCTACCGGAAGCTGGAACAGAACCATGGGGTTTCGTACGCCCGCAACCGGGGACTGGAAATGGCGCGTGGGGAGTGGATCTGTTTTCTGGATTCGGACGATCTGTGGGAGCCTGATAAACTGAAAAGGCAACTGGAGTGGATGGACCGCAACCCGGATTGCCGGGCCTGTTACACCGATGAAATCTGGATTCGCAACGGGGTGCGGGTCAATCCCATGAAAAAGCATCGGAAATATTCGGGGTGGATTTTCCGTCACTGCATTCCCCTGTGTATTATCAGTCCCTCGTCGATTATGATGGACCGCCGGGTCCTGGAGCACATCGGACCTTTTGATGAATCGCTGCCGGCCTGCGAGGATTACGACCTGTGGCTCAGGCTGTCGCTGAAATACCCGGTGCATTTCCTGGAGGAAAAACTGATCGTCAAGCGGGGAGGGCATGCCGATCAACTGTCGCGGAAATTCTGGGGCATGGACCGCTTCCGGGTGCAGGCGCTGGAGAAAATCCTGCAGGAGGAAGACCTCATGCCGGAGCAGCGCGGCTGGGTGATGGAGATGCTCATCGAGAAATGCCGGATTCTGGAACTCGGTTTCCACAACAACGGCAAGCAGGAAGAAGCCCGGTTTTTCTCGCGGAAAAAGACATTATTTGAAGAACAAAACGCCGGGAGGCAACACCACCCGGCCTGAGGTTTCCATGAACTTTTTTTCAAAGTCCAACCGCATTGCCCGATGGGTCGCAACCGGCGTGCTGCTTGCGGGCCTTGTCCTGTCCACCGCCGCGACCGGGAGCGCGGAGACGATCCTCAACGCCGGTCTGGAGAAACTGCGCCAGCGGTGTCTTGAAATCCTGAACACGGCCTTTCAGAGCGAGGAAGCCTTTATCAGAAGCGGCGCCGTGCGGGCCGCCGGAGAGTCGGAAAATCCGGAAGTGCTTCCTCTGCTGTTGAAGGGAATGACGGATTTTTTCCCGACGACGCGGCAGTTCGCCCTCCAGGGATTGCTGCATGTGTCTGTGGAACAGGCGGTGCAAGCGGCGTTCAAGGCGCTGGACGATTCGAATGTCTGGGTACGGGCCACGGCGCTTGAAATCGTGGGCGAACGGGGCAGCCGGGACATGATGCCGGCGGTGCGCCGCCTGATGGAAATCCCGGACCCCATGGTCCGCCTGGGCGCTTCCTACGCCCTGTACCGTCTCGGCGAGGCGGACGAACTCGATCAAATCCTGAAAGCGGTGGAGAGCGGCGATGCGATAGGGCGTTACCAGGCGATCACTTACCTGGGCAAAATCGACATTCCCCGGACGCGCGAACGCCTGGTCCGCCTGCTTGATGAAAACGAAGAGGATGAAATCCTGATCTATGTCTTGAAGGCGCTGGACAAGCAGGTGGAGATTGAACAGTTGAGCCGCCTGGAAAAACTGTTGCAGCACCAAAACCCCAGAGTGAGGAAGCAGGCGGTTCTCGCCATGGGGAATCTCCCTGCTCAGGCGGCGCTCAGCCGCGTGACGCCGCTTTGCGTGGACGAGGACCCGCTGGTGCAGGTGGTTGCCGCCTGGGCGGTGGCGCGAATGGAGTCGCCCCAGTGCGACGAGATTTTCAGCATGGCGGTCCGGCACGCCGACTATGGCGTGCGCAGCGTCGCCGCGCGTGTTCTGGGAGAAATCGACCGGCCCGACAGCTTTCAACTCCTCACCTACGGTCTGAACGACACGAACTCGCGGGTCCGCACCGCTGCTGTTCGTGCGACGGGGAAACTCGGCGGCGCTCAATCCTTTCCCCTGCTTCTGCAGATGCTGGAAGATTCCGCAACGGCCATCCGCGCCTACGCGGCCGGTTACCTTTTGAAAATCCTGCGACCGCCCGGCGCGCAGCCGAAACCAAAAGCGTCCCGTGAAAACTCCGCAACGGGAAGCGCTGCCCATCCATGACAGGCTTTTCCCGGCTCAAGCCTTTCCTGCCTTTCCTGTCCCGGTACCGGCGGGAAATCGGCATCGGCATTGCGTCGCTTCTGGTCACCGACCTGTTGACCATGGTCATCCCGTGGTGGTTGAAAACGTTCATCGACGCTCTGTCGAATGAACCGTCGCAGGAGACGCTGGGAACGTACGCCGGCGGATTGTTCCTGACGGCGCTGGTGTTGGCCCTGGGGCGCTACGGCTGGCGGCAGTACCTGTTCGGTCCTTCCAGAAAAATGGAAGTGGACATTCAGAACCGCCTGTTCGAGCACTTTCTGACACTGGACCGCAGCTATTACCAGTCGCGGGAGGTCGGCGACCTGATGTCGCGCGCGACCAACGACCTGCGTGCGGTGAAGGACTTCCTCGGCCTGGGCCTGCTGATTTTCATCGACGCGGTGGTGGTCATCGTCTCAAGCGTGGCCTTGATGTTGGCGCTCAATCCGGAACTGACGCTGTATTGCCTGCTGCCCCTGCCGCTGGTGTCGATCCTGTTTTTCAGTTTTATCAGGGCCATCAGCGCCCGGCACAAAGCGATTCAGGAGAGCCTGTCGCGCATCACCGGCCGTGTTCAGGAAAACCTGGCGGGCATCCGCGTTCTGCACGCTTTTGTTCGCGAACAGCACGAACAGGAGCGGTTCGGCCAGCTCAATCGCGAGCATATAGAAAAGAACCTGTCGCTTGCGCGGCTGTTCGGCGTGTTCACCCCGTCGCTTGTGCTGGTGATCGGTGTGTCGGGCCTGATCTCGCTTTGGGTGGGCGGCAAGGCGGTGGTGCAGGGTGAGTTCTCCCTGGGATCGTTTGTCGCTTTCAACGGTTACCTGATGCTGTTGTCCTGGCCGATGATGGCGGTGGGGTACATCGTCAACCTGGCGCAGAAAGGGCTCACGGCGATGGGACGCCTGCAGGAAATCCTGAGCGCCGCGCCGGGAGTCGCCCCTCCGCAAATCCCGAGCGCTCTTTCCTCTCTTTCGGGTGATGTCGAATTTCAGGGAGTCGGCTTTCGATACCCCGGCACATCCGGCAACTGCCTCTCCGGATTCGACCTGCAGGTGGCAGCCGGGACCAGCCTGGCGGTGATCGGTCCTGTCGGCGCCGGTAAATCCACCCTGCTCAGTCTGATCCTGCGGCTTTACGATCCCGGTGAGGGGCGGGTGCTGTTGGACGGGGTTCCGGTGCAACAGATCGAACCTGGAGTTTTACGGCGCGATGTCGGGTTCGTCGACCAGGAGCCGTTTCTGTTTTCCGCGTCGGTCAGACAGAACATCGCCTTCGGCAGGCCGGATGCCGGGGACGATGAAATCGAGGCGATGGTCCGCGCGGTCCACTTGACGGGGGATGTCAACGGCTGGCCGCACGGGCTCGATACCCTGGTGGGCGACCGGGGCGTTTCCCTTTCCGGCGGGCAGAAGCAGCGTATCGCCCTGGCCCGTGCGTTGCTGAAGAAACCGCGCCTGTTGCTCCTGGACGATGCCTTCTCCAGCCTGGATGTGGAAACGGAGCAGAAGGTGTTCGCCAACATCCGGAAACTGTTGACGGGCGTGACAACGGTTCTGGTGACGCACCGCGTGGCTCTGGGGAAACAGATGGACCGGATCGTGGTCCTGGAAAAGGGGACGCTGCGGGAGCAGGGAACGCATCGTGAGTTGATGACCCGCAACGGCTACTACCACCGGGTGTTTGAAAACCAGGCGCTGGCGCGGGAAATGGAGATCTTGCTCCAATGATCGATGAGCGCGAGGAAAGCCTGGAGGAACGTTACTACGACTGGGGCCTGTTCCGGCGGGTGCTGGGCTACCTGCGCCCCTACCGGCTGCTGGTCGCCCTGTCGATTCTTCTGCTGTTCGCGGTGTCGCTTCTGCAGCTTGCCGGTCCTTACCTGACCAAGATCGCCATCGACGACCACATCCGCGTCAACGACCTCGACGGACTCGACCGCATTGCCCTGCTGTATGGGGGAGTGCTTCTCGGGGCCTTCGTCTGCCAGTTTTTCCAGTACATCCTGATGCAGACCATTGGGCAACGGGTGATGTTCGACCTCCGGACCCAGGTGTTCGCCCATATTCACCGGATGTCGTTTTCGTTTTTCGACCGCAACCCCATCGGCAAGCTCGTGACCCGCACGGTGAATGACGTCGAGGTTTTGAACGAAATGCTCCCCTCCGGCCTTATCCTGGTGTTCAACGACCTGTTCACGCTGGTGGGTATTTTTTTCATGCTGGCCTGGCTGGACTGGCGGCTCCTGTTGGCGGTGTGCGCGGTCCTCCCGTTCCTGGCCTGGGCGACGCATGCTTACCGCATCCGCGCCCGTGACGCGTTGCGCAAGAACCGGGCGCACCAGACGACCCTCAATTCTTATCTGGAAGAAACGCTGTCCGGCATGGAAACCGTCCAGTTGTTCCACCAGGAGCGGAAACGTTTCGATGAATTTTCCCGGACCAATACGAAAAAACTGTCCGAGGACCTGCGCTCGCTTCTTTACAACTCGGTGTACCTCCCTTCAATCGACCTGTTCAGCGCGGCGGGCATCGGGCTGGTGATCTGGTACGGCGGCGGCCGATTCGTGCAGGATGAAATCCAGCTCGGCGTGCTGGTGGCGTTTTTGCAGTACATCCAGAAATTTTTTGAGCCGATCCGCGATCTGGCGGAAAAGTTCAACATCATCCAGACGGCGATGGCCTCTTCCGAGCGTATCTTTGAACTGCTCGACACGCCGGAGGAGATTCCCAATCCGGCGAACGGGAAAACGGTCGAGAAATTCCGCGGCCGGGTGGAGTTCGACCGCGTGGAGTTCGCCTACAAAAACGAGGACTGGGTTTTGAAAGACGTGTCCTTCACTCTGGAAGAAGGGGAGAGTCTGGCGGTGGTGGGAGCGACGGGCTCCGGCAAATCCACCCTCATCAATGTGCTGTGCCGTTTTTACGATGCGCAGCGGGGGCAGGTCCGCATCGACGGCATCCCGGTGAATGAAATGGACAAGCACAACCTCCGGCGGCAGATCGCCCTCGTGCAGCAGGATGTGTTCCTGTTTTCAGGCAACGTGGTGGACAACATTCGGGTGGGGAATCCCGACCTGGACCTGGAGCAGATTCAGTCGGTGGCGCGGGCGGTGAACTCGCACCATTTCATCGAGGACCTGCCGCTTCAATACGATCAGGAGCTGATGGAGCGCGGCAACCGCCTGTCGCAGGGACAGAGGCAACTGTTGTCTTTCACCCGGGCGCTGGCGAAGGATCCGAGTATCCTGGTGCTGGACGAGGCCACGTCAAGCGTTGATTCCGAAACCGAGCGGTTGTTGCAGGACGCGATGAAGAACCTGATGCGCGGACGCACCTCGATCATCATCGCGCACCGGCTGTCGACCCTGAAGGATGTGGACAAGGTGCTGGTGCTCAAGCAGGGCAGGGTGGCCGAGTTCGGGACTCGGGAGGAACTGATCCGCAAGAGGGGGATTTATTACCGCCTGCTCCGCATCAACGCGGACACGTTCACCGAAGCGGAGTCCGCCGGCCAGGATTAACGTTTTTTTTCGGGGAATTGGATTAGCAGGCGTTCGACTGTGCGGCCGCCGAGGACGTGTTCCTGGAAAATCTCTTCCATGTCGGCTTCGGTTTTCGGCGTGTACCAGACCTGTCCGGGATAGACCACCATGGCGGGGCCCTGTGCGCAGGCGTCGAGACAGCCCGCCTTGTTGACGCGGACCTTGCCTTTCAATCCCGCGTCGTGCACGCGCTTTTTCAGGTAGTCGAGCAGGGCGGCGGACCCGCGTGCGGTGCAGGAACTGCGGGGGTCGTCCGCACTGCGTTCGTTGATGCAGACAAAAAGATGGAGGTCCAGTCGGCTCATTGCGTTTGTTTGGAAAACCGGTGAAGGGAAATCAGGAGCTTTCCGGCTTGGGCAGGGTGGTTTGATGATGGGTTTCGTAATATTCCTGGAACTTGCCGAAATTGACGTAGCAGGTGTCGCAACTGTCCGGGAAGACGGTGACGATGACGCCTTTCTTGATCTGCTTCGCCAGGTCGAGCGCTCCCACCATGGCGGCGGCGCTGGAATGGCCGACGAGGATGCCTTCTTCCTTCTCCAGGGTTTCCACCATGTCGTAGGAGGTTTCCGTGCTGACGCTGATCTTGCCGTCGAGAATGGATTCGTCGTAGATTCCGGGAACGATGGACGAGGCCATGTGCTTCAGGCCTTCCAGACCGTGCAACTCTTCCGCCGGTTCAATGGCGTAACATTTGATATCCGGGTTCAAATCGCGCAGGCCGCGCGTGTTGCCCATGATGGTGCCGCCGGTGCCGATGCCCGCGCAGAAGTGGGTGACGCGGCCTTCGGTCTGCTTCCAGATTTCACGCGACGTGTGCAGGAAGTGCGACCGCCAGTTGGAATCGTTGTTGTACTGGTCCGGCATGTAATATTTGTCCGGATCGGAATTGTAGATTTCGCGCGCCAGCAGAATGGCGCCGTCGGAACCCTCGAAGGGGCTGGAGGTGACGATTTCCGCCCCGTAATAGTCCGCCATCAGCCCTTTGCGTTCCTTGCAGACGTTGGCCGGCATGACCAGCTTGACCTTGTAGCCCTTGATTTTGCCAATCAGGGCGTAGGCGATGCCGGTATTGCCCGAGGTGGAATCGAGGATGATTTTGTCCTTGGTCAGTTTGCCGGACTTTTCAGCGTCCTCGATCATCTGCAGGGCCGGGCGGGACTTGACGGATCCGCCGGAGTTTTTCCACTCGGCCTTGGCGTAGATTTCCACTCCCGGCAGGTCGCGGGTGAGGTTCTTGATTTTAATGATCGGTGTGTTGCCGATCTTTTCCAGAATGGACTGGTTGGTGATCAGCGGGCACGCGGGAACGTTGATCTCCTGCGTTGTTGAAATGTTCCTCGAATCAGGATTTTCCATTTTCGACTTGGACATATTCATTAGATTCCCCGCATAAGGCGAAGGTTCCAAAAAAAACAGCCGCAACTCCCGTCAAACCTGAACCTAACCGTTGGACAAAGCCGGTCGTGTTGAGGTGCAGCCGATTGCCGGAGGACGGGCCTTCTCAATGGTTTCGTTTGGGCTCACTCAAAATGGAGCGGCCGCGTTAACGGATGCCGCCGGCGATGGCCGGAATGATCGAGACCTCGTCGCCGTCCTTGATCTGGGTTTTCTCGCCTTCCAGGAAACGGATGTCTTCCTCGTTCACGTAGATATTGATGAACCGGCGGGGCGATCCGTTTTCCTCGCAGATGCGTTCCTTGATCCCGGAAAACTGCGATTCCAGGTTGTTGAACATTTCCTCGATCGTGGCCCCTTCCGCGCTGACTTCCGCCTGGTTGTTGGTCAGTTTCATCAACGGGGTGGGAATTCTGACTTTTACCGACATTGCGTTGCTCTCCTTCATACCGCGACTTGGTTGTTGTAAAGTTCCTCGAAACTGTGCAGGTTGGGCTGGATGACGGTGGGCATCTCGAACTGGCCCTCGAGCGCATCCAGGGTTTTCAGGCCGTTCCCGGTGATGCAGATGACCGTGCTTTCGTCCGGCTTGATGCGCCCCTGCTGGATGAGTTTTTTCGTCACGCCGACGGTGACCCCACCGGCGGTTTCCGTGAAAATGCCTTCCGTTTCCGCCAGCAGACGCATGCCTTCGATCACTTCCTCATCCGTGATGTCTTCGCCCCAGCCGCCGCTGACCTTGGTGGTCTTGACGCCGTAATAGCCGTCCGCCGGATTGCCGATGGCAATGGATTTGGCGATGGTGTTGGGCTTGACCGGCGTGATCATGTCCGTTTCGTTCTTGATCGCCGTCGTCACCGGGGAACATCCCGTCGCCTGCGCCGCGAACACCTTGCTGGTCACCTTGTCGATGATGCCCAGGTCCTTGAACTCGTTGAACGCCTTGTAGATTTTGGTGATGAGGGAACTGCCCGCCACCGGGACGACAACGTTGTCCGGCGTTTTCCAGCCCAGTTGTTCGGCAATTTCGTAGCCGTAGGACTTGGAACCATCGCCGTAATAGGGCCGGATGTTGATGTTGACGAAGGCCCACTTGTAGGTGGTGGCGATTTCACTGCACAGCCGGTTGACGTCGTCGTAACTGCCGTGAATGGCGATGAGCCGGGTGCCATAGATCAGCGTGCCCAGGATCTTCCCCGTTTCCAGTCCGTCCGGAATGAAGATGCAGCTTTTCAGTCCCGCTTCCGCGGCGTGGGCCGCGACGGAATTCGCCAGGTTGCCGGTGGAGGCGCAGGAGACGGTGTCGAAGCCCATTTCCTTGGCCTTGGTCACCGCAATGGCGACTACCCGGTCCTTGAACGAAAACGTGGGGTGGTTGACGGAGTCGTTCTTAACGTAGAGTTCCTTGACGCCCAGCGCCTTGGCCAGGTTGGGGGCCTTGACCAGCGGCGTGTATCCCGTGTGCAGGCCCACCTGCGGATCGCCATCGATCGGCAGGAGAGGGCGGTAGCGCCACATGGAAGGCGGTCCGTTCTGGATCGACTCCCGGCTGATCACTTTCTGAATCGCCGGGTAGTCGTAATCGACCTCCAGCGGGCCAAAACAGTATTCACAAACGTGTATCGGCAGTTTTTCGTAGCCCTTGCCGCATTCCTTGCAAACCAGTCCTTTGACAAAACTCATTAACGTCGCCTCAAACTAGAAATATTGATAGAAACTGAAATAACGCTCGCCGGTGTCCGGCAAAACCACAACGACATTTTTTCCCTTGCCCAGCTCTTCCGCCAGTTTGTAGGCGGCGGCCATGGCGGCGCCGGAACTGATACCGACCAGCAGGCCTTCCTGCGTGGCCAGACGGCGCGAATAGTCGAAAGCCATTTCGTCGGAGATGGGCCGGATGTCGTCGACAATGTTCATGTTCAGCACCTTGGGCTTGAATCCCGCGCCGATGCCCTGAATCTTGTGGGGGCCGGGCGGACTGCCGGACAGCACGGCGGATGTGAGGGGTTCCACACCCACCACCCGCGTGTCTCCATAATGGGCCTTGAGCGCCTCGCCGGTACCGGAGATGGTGCCGCCGGTGCCGATGCCCGCAACAAAGGCGTCGACCTTTTCCCCTTCCATGGCGGAGATGATTTCCGGTCCCGTGGTCAGCCGGTGAACTTCCGGATTCGCCGGGTTGTTGAACTGCTGCGGCATGTACCAGTCCGGATTTCCCGCCAGTAATTCTTCCGCCCGTTCGATGGTGCCCTGCATGCCGAATTCGGCGCGGCTCAACTCGCACTTCGCCCCGAAGGCCTCGAGGATCGTCCGCCGTTCCTCGCTCATGTTTTCCGACATGACCAGGATGACGTTGTAACCGCGGATGGCGCCCACCAGGGCGAGACCGATGCCGGTGTTGCCGCTGGTCGGTTCAATGATGGTGGCGCCGGGCCGGAGTTCTCCCTTGCGTTCCGCGTCATCGATCATGGCCAGGGCGATGCGGTCCTTGACGCTTCCTCCCGGATTATTGAACTCGACCTTGGCGTAGATATTGGCCCCGTTTTCGGGCGCCAGCCGTGCGAGTTTGACCAGCGGGGTTCCCCCGATCAATTCAATTGCGGTGTCTGATCTTTCCCTGAGCTTTTCCAACTACGGGCCAGTCGAATAAGGGTTTAGGTCGATTCGGAAGCGAAAGAACGGATTATACGGCAACTGCCGGAAAATTTAAATGCCCCGGATGAAAAATCGCCTGGCGGGAATAAGCTAACCCCTTCAAGCGCAAGCCATTATAGCACGACCGGAACCCGGGTTTTACAGAAAATTGTTTGAAAACAAAAGGTTAGGGGGTACGGATCACCCGCCGAACGGACCGCCCTTGAATTTATGGTTGAGGTTGCCCAGCCGCCGGCGGAAATGATCGGTGACGCTGTCGCTGTCTTCGGTGTCGGAAATGATGTGGGGGGTGATGAACAGCATGAGTTCGGTTTTTTCCAGGTTTTCGTCGACGGTGCTGAACAGCCGGCCGATGGCGGGGATGTCCTTGAGCAGCGGCACGCCGGTGACGGTTTCAGTGCTGGTGGTGCGCATCAGACCACCCATGACCAGAATCTGGTTGTCCTTCAACACGACTTCGGTGTTGACCACGCGGGTGCTGAACGAGGGAACATTGCCCACATCGGGACCCCGGTTGCTGATCTCCTGGTTGATCTTCAGATTCACGAAGTTGTCGGAATTGATCTTGGGCAGGATGCCGAGTTTGACGCCGACGCTGCGGAACTCGATCGTGGTCTGCGTCAACGGCTGCCCCGCTGTCGGCGATTGAATCGTCGAACTCTGGATGGGGATGTCATCCGTGATCGAGATCGTCGCTTCCTTGTTGTCCGACGTCACCAGGATCGGGTTGGCGATGACGTTGGCTTTCGAATCGTTGGAAAACGCCTGCAACAGGGCGATGAGCTTGTCCGGCCGCCCGACGAAAAAACTGGACCCCGCCGCGAACAGGGGGGTTGCCGCCTGGCCGAGGCTGGAGCCGAGCAGCGTGCCGGTCACGTTGCCGTTGGTGCCGCCGGCGAAGATGTGGCCCTGGCTGTCGGTTTCCTGCATGGCCCACTCGAGTCCGGTCCGCGTCTGCTCGTCGATGGTCAGGTCGAGGATCATCACTTCGATCACCACCTGCTGGGGCAGGAGATCGAGCTTCTTGATCAATTCCAGCACGCCCGGATAGTTCTTGGCCGCGGTGCGGACCACCAGTGAGTTGGTGTCCTTGTCCGGAATGATGATGAGGTCGCCTTCGACCTGGGCCTGAATGCCGCCTTCGACACGGAAGGGGGTCGGCGTCGGCGCTCCCGTCCGGGGATTGGTTGTCTGGTTTTTGGATTGCGCCTGGTCCTTCGAGTTCTGAGCCTTGGCGGCCGCGGCGAGGGTTTTGGCCTGGCTTTTTTCCTGTTTGCTTTTCTCCTCGGCGAAGATCGAGTTCAGGACGCCCGCCAGGGTGTCGGCCTCGGCATTCTGCACATAGTAGACGAACGTGCTCAGGTTGCCTCCGGACATCGGCTGATCGAGCTTGCTCACCCAGAACTGAACCGTTTCCATCACGTCTTCCAGGGAATTGACCACCAGCAGCGAATTGAGCCGGGTGATGGGCAGGAAGGTCAGGCTTTCGCCGAGCGCCTTCTGGTAACCCATCGAGATGAAAATTTCCTTCAACTCCTCGGTCACCACGGTGGCGTCGGAGTGGATCATTTCAAACAGGCGGATGTCGGAAGCCGCGAGCTTGTCGATGTCGATGGCGCGGATGACCTTCATGACCTTGTTGACGTTCGAGGCGAGGTCCACCAGCATCAGGTTGCGCGTGTCGGGCACGTCCAGCAATGTGGCGGTGCCGGAAAGCAGCGGCGTGATGACCTGCCGCATGGCGGTGTTCGAGACATAACGCAACGGGATGATCTGGATGACCACGCGGTCCCGGTCGGGACGCTCCTGATCGTTTCCGTAATAAATACTGACCGGTTTCCTCGGAGCGTCGGGAAGCGGCAGGAAGCGGTAGAAATTCCCGCTCTTGACCACGGTGACCTGGCTGACGGCGAGGATCTGCTCAAAGACCGCGTACAGGTCTTCCGCCGGGATCTGGTTGAACGTCTGCAGGGTGACTTTCCCCTGAACGTTGCCCTCGATGACATAATCCAGCTTGAGCAACTCCGCGAAAGTGGTGATGACCTCGTAAATATCCGTCCCCTCAAAGTTGAGGGTGATGTGTTTGGCTTTTTTCAGTTCATCCGGAAGAGGGGGGGTGGAATCCTTGACATGGCGCACGCTCTCCGGCGTCAATTGCGATGCCCGGCGCACGACTTCTCCCTTGTTCACGGGGTCTGTGGATGGTTCCTCCATATCTTCCGGCCCGGGCTGGCGCTGTTCCAGTTTGGCGAACAGTTTGGGCAGAAAAAATTTATTCCTCTGCGCATCCTGCACGAGGTACCAGATGGGGGTGGAAGCGCTCTGGCGGACTTCCCGCAAAAACTGAAATTCATCGCCCTTGTCGGCCAGGCCGATCTTTTTGAATTTGATTCCGGGGCCTTTACGCAGCGGAACTTTGTTCCCCGTCACGATCACAATTTGCCGGTTCTGGGAGGGCTTTATATTTTTCAAAGGGTCGAGATTGATGTCCCCGCGGGCCTGGGTTTTTTCGGTGGGGCTATCGGATTCCGGAGCGGAGGATTTGCGGGCGGATTTTTTGCCCCCGGGGATTTTCAGTTTTTCGAGCGGGTCCCCGTCCGTCAGTTTGTCGATGGAAGACGTGTTCTTGACGCAGCCCGAGACCGGGAGAGCCAAGGTCAACCCCAATGCAATTAAGACCCAGAAGCGATTCATGTGCGTTTCTTCTTCTCCTCGACGCGTTGCATCATAAAGCCGTTGACGAGAAGCCGCGACTCCAGATACTCCGGTTCGTTGCGGTTGATCCGGCGTGTCTGCAGGTCGTCCACCACCAGGAACCGCTCGTGGTTTTCCACCCCGTGCAGGTATCCGGACAGGTTCCTCAGTGACGAACGCACCACGATACGAACGGGAACCGTCAAAATCCCGGCGGTGTGTTTCGGCTTCTCCGTGTTGACTTGCACAATGTGTACCGAATTCGATTTGGCCAGGGTTTGAAGAATACTTTGCAGCTCCGCGCCCGCCAGGGCGGGTTTTTCGTGGGGGAGAAAGCGTTGCGCCAGTTCTTCCTTGAGCAGTTTGTTGGTCTCTTCCTTTTTGAGGTAATACTCCTTCTGGCTGAGGATGGAATAGTATTGGCTTATGAAGAGAATCTTGCTTTCGATTTCCTGATCCGTCCGCTCCTGTTTCCGCACCAGCGGCTGCGCGACGAAATGGTTCAGCGCAAATCCGGCCACCACGATCAGGCCCAGGGTGATGATGACGCGTTCCCGCGGGGTCATTTTTTTCATGGCGCCTCCGGTGTGATTTCCGCCTGGATGGTGAATTTCTGGCCGTTCTTCTGGTTCACCACCGAGCCGCGAAAGGCGGCGTTGATGAACAGTGGAGAGTCTTCCACTTGCTGGATCAAGGGAGAAGCGGCCTGGCTGAAGCCCTGGACTTCCATCGAATTTCTGGAAATCGAGATCCGTGTCACATACGTGTTTTTCGGCAGGACCCGGCTCAGTTCCTTCAGCACGACGACCTTGAGCGGAAAGTCCCGGTCGATTTGGTTGAGCGTCTCCGCGAACCACACCAGTTCATCGTATTCGCGGTCCACTTTTTCAAGCGAGCCCACCTGGGTTTTGACTTCCTTCAACTGGGCGTTGAGCGAGTTCAGCGTCATGTTGTTGTAGGACACCTTGCTGATGAGAAAGCCGCCGGCCAGGAACGCGGTGACGAGCAGCAGGGCCACGGTCGTCCTCAGGCTGGCGCGGCGGCGCACGGGAATCCGTTCCTGCGGCAACAGGTTGAGCTGGTACCGGCAGAACTGTGCTCCGCGCAGGGCCAGGCCCAGCGCGGTGTTGTGGGTGGCGGCGTCGAACTCGAGCGGCAGGGTTTTGGCAACGGCGTCGGGCGGCGTCAAGGGACGGATCGAAACCCCGGTCTGTTCTTCCAGTTCAAAAGCCAGCGCCTCGTGGTACGCACCGCCACTGGCCAGATGAATGATGTCGATACTCTCGTCTTCGCGGATGAAGTTGCAGGAGTACAAGGTGGATTGCAGGGCTTCGGAAACAAATCCCGCAAAGCGGGTGGCATGGGGCCGCAGCCGGTTGCCTTCCAGGTCGTGGCGGTGAAAGTGTTCCCGGAAATCCGGGTCGGCGACGGGAATGCTGCGCGACAATTCCACCACGCCGTCGTTCAGGACCGTGATCTCAACGGAGTCCCTGGAGACGTCGACCAGCGCCTCGTTTCCCGGTACGATTTTCTTCCCCTGCTGGATCAGATTGAGGTTGCTGAAGGTGGAGATATCGACCAGCGAGGGGCGGATGCCGGCCTGCTCGAACAGTTCCCAGAAAAATTCAAAAACGGAAGTGTGGACCGCGCCGGCGATGACTTTAAACAGGTTTTCGCCCGCGTCCTCGACGCGGTAGGACACGTGCAGGTTTTCCGGCGAGGCCGAAAAGTGGCGGTCGATTTCAAACTCCACCATGGCGTCGACCGATTCCCGGTCCGGCGCCGGCAGGGAGAATGTCTTGATGGAAACGTACCGGCGCGGCAGGCAGACGGTGGTTTGGTCCGGGCTCCCCTGCATGTTGTCCAGGAATTGGCGGACGCCTTCGATGAACTCCTGCCGGGTTTTCTCGTCCGCTCCGGGGCCCAGGGGGCTGCATTCAAAGGCGCCGGTGGTGATCACATCGATGCCGCGGAATTTCTTTCCCACCAGGCACAGGGCGGCGGAACTTTCCCGGATATCGATTCCCAGCGACTTTTCAAAATAAAAGGGTTTCATTGGATTCAGTTGGACTCAGGCGTTTCGGCCGGTTGGTACGAGACGTCGTTGTCCCTCCAGTAGCGCACCAGCATTTTGGCTTTCTCATCCGTTCCCACCTTTTCCAGCACGGCGGTTATCGTGTGCCGGGTTTCGCTGCCGTCGAGTTTGCCGGTGGCGCGGATTTTAAAATGGCTGGAAATGGTGAAACCGTAAAATCCTTTTTCCTCTTTTGCCTCCAGGATTTCCTGGACTTTTTCCGTCGGGAACGAGGCTTTCAGGACTTCCAGCGATGCGGTGTTGGGGTTGAAGAAGGGGGTGTTGTAGACGGTGAAAAAGCGCATCAAGCCGGGCCGGAGCCCTTCCTTGTCTTCTGCTTCATCGTATTGTGTGTCGCCGTAAAGCAGTTCTTTGCTCATTCCCTTGACGCGGAGCAGTTCTTCCAGGCTGTCCAGAGGACCGTTCTTGGCCCGGTAGGGCGGAAACTGCGACAGGTAGTAATCGTTTTCCGCCCCGTTGAGGCGGTGGTTGTCGTCCGGATCGATCCAGTCGAGAATGGAGTCGGCGATCCCGTCCCGCTCCGAACCCTGTTCGAGCCCGTTCAACTCCAGCGCCTTGACCAGAATCTCCCGCGACACGTTGTTGAGGTTGAGCTTGCCGTTTTCGTCGTCGATCTCGTAGGTGATCGTTCCCTGGCCCAGGGGGATGTCCTCCCTCACGGATTCGTAGATTTCCTCTTCTGTTTCCTCGCTATTACTGTCTTCGGTTTTTTGAGAAAAGATGGAGGTGGGTTGTGCTTCTTCCTGATCCTTTGCGGACGTGGCGGGCTTGCCGATGATATAGCCCTTTTCCGGAGTGGTTGAATGAAAGCTGGCTTTTTGCAGGAGTTCGGCCATGGCCAGTTGGATACCCGCCTTGGCGAGAAAATAGGTTTCGCGGTCTTCCTTGTAGTTGCGCGTTGTGTTGACTTCCGTCCGCATGGAAAACGCGAATTCCGTTCCGAGCGCGATCAAAAGCACCAGCACCCACACCACGAGGATGAAGGCCAGACCTTTCTCGTTTTTCAGCGATTCGGGCATCGCGTTTATCCTTTCTTCTGTTCTTCCTGCTTTTCCTGATCTTGTTGATCTTCCGGGATTGCGGCCCGTTCAAACACCTGGCCGGTGTGGGTCGGGATGATCACGGCCGGCAGGGCGATCAGGCCTTCCTGCTCCTCTTCCTCTTCCCCGAGGAATTCATCGTCGTCCCCGTCTGCGTTGCCTTCTTTCAGCGACAGCGAGATTTCAATGGCCCGGGGCAGGCTCATGCGGCCTTCCGCGCCGTTCGACGACTGGAACAGCGATTGGCTGGTTTTTCCTGAAAATTCAATAGGTTCAGTTTTTATCGTATCGACCCATTCTTCCGTATACTTGACCGTTTTCTTACCGGGCTGCTCTCCTTCTCCCTCGACGGCGTTGATCCTGAGATAGCGGAATTTCAGCTTCGCCGCCTGAGGCGCCAGGGTGATGTACTGGGCGTCTGCCAGGCTTTCCGGGGTGTCCTGCAGGGCGGTGTCGAATGACAAGGGCTTTTCCACCAGAATGACGCCGGTTTCCTTTGTTTTGGGATTCTTACCCAGAAAGAAACGCACCTCATGGAAGTCCGGCGATTCAACGCCGATATCGTTCAGCCGTCCCGCCGTGGTGATGAATTTCACCGATTCAGGACCTCCTTCGAAAGCGAGGATGCGCTTGCCCTTTAACTGTTCGGGATCGATTCGGGCGAACAGCGGCAGGTTCTCCTTGCCGAGCAGGAAAAAAGGATGCGCCGAGGCGATTTTTTCGGTCAATTGCTCGCCGATAAAGCGCAGACGCTGGTAGAGCTCCGCCTTGTCCCCGCCGGCTTTCTGGGAGGACACGGCAAGACGCACGCTGAATACGGACAAGACGGCGATCACCGCCACAACCGTCATCGCGATGATCAACTCCAGCAGAGTGAACCCGTCTTCCTGACGCGCTATGGATCGTTTCCGTTTCATGAGCCCCCCGTGACGCCGAGAAGAGGCGGACCGGTTGCCTCCGGAGGCGGCTTGGTCGGCATACCGCTGAGATCAAACTGAAAATTGGGATCCTGACTGGGAAGCGAGGTGCCAGGCGCGGCCTGAACCGTCCCCACTCCCGCCGAAACCTCCGGATTGCCGGTGCCGGTGGTGGTGGCGGCGCGTGGACCGCCTTCCGCACTGGTCGCCGTCGCCGCGTTGGGAGAAGCCCCGGAGGCTCCAAGGCCGCTGGTGTTGCCGAGCAGAACCGTGTCAGGAGCCAGGTGCGAGCGGCCGCCTTCAGGCCACAGCGAGGTCAACTGGATGCTCTGTTCCCGTTGGCCCTCGTTCCAGAAAACGCTGAGGGCGACTTCGTTCAACTGGACGCCCACGCCCGGATCGTTCAATGGTGAGGCAAAAGAGGAGACCGAAAATTCCCAACGGTAATCAGGGTTTTTCTCGAACACACCGGAAGTTTCGGTGGGTTCAAAGTTGAGCAGTTCGAGTTGATTGAACTTGTTGTTGGCCAGGGTGACGCCGCGGATGTAGCGGTCCGAGGCCGTGGCCAGCCGGACGCCCCCGGAGAACAGTTGCACTACGGTGAGGAAACCCGTGGCCAGGATCACCAGCGCCACCATGATCTCGATCAGGGTGAAACCGTCTTCCCTGTTCATGGGTGATGTCACGATCCGTTGCATGGCATTGTTCCGGCGCTCTGTTTACGATTCTTCTTTTTCGGGGTTGAACGGGTCCCGGGTCACTTTGGATTTTCCGGTGACGGGATCGACGGCGATCTCGAACCATTCGCGTTCGTCGTTTTCGCGGGGAGCGGACAGGCGGACGGCTCCTCCCGACGTGTTGCCGCGTGGGTAATAGATGATGGTGAAGGTGCCGTCGGTCACGGTGTCCTCCCCGTTGTCATACTCGCGGAAGACGATCTCGGGCTGGAGTTCGCGCACTTTGGACATCTTGCCGCTTTGCAGGTCCTCCAGCCAGTAGCGGTTTTTGGCGAACTCGGCCTGGAAGGCCACGGGTACCTTGGCGGTGACGGCCTTGCTCCGGGCGTAGCGCATGGCGGACGTGATCTCGCGCACGGACGACTGCTGGTTGACACGGCTGAGCACGCCCGAGGCGGCGGGGAGAACGAGCCCGGCAAGCGCGCCCATCAGCACCACCACAACGATCAACTCGAGAAGGGTGAACCCCTTCTGGCCCCGCTCAGGAGTCTTCGTTTTTGTCCAGCCCTTTCCAGGACACGATATCCGCGTCATTGCCTTGACCGCCTTCGGTGTTGTCCGCCCCGTAGGAAACGAGGTCGTAGTCGCCGTGCTGTCCGGGAGACTCGTACCGGTATTCATTGCCCCAGGGGTCTTTGGGAATTTCTTTTTTGAGATAGGTTTTGATCGCCGCCAGGCCGTCCTCGGTCGACGGGTACTTCCCTTTTTCGAGACGGTACAGGTCCAGCGCCTGGCCGAGGAGTTCGATCTGCGCCTGGGCGTCCGTCTGCCTTGCCTGGTCAGCGTAGCCAAAGAATTTGGGCGCAACCATCGAAGCCATCAGCGCCACGATGATGATGACCACGATCAACTCAAGAAGCGTGAACCCTCTTTCGTTGCGGATCGGGCCGGTGTTTTTCCGGGAGTGCCTGTTGTGCGAAATTTTTGATTGATGCATGTTGTCCTCAGTTTAAAACGCAATATCGTTAACGCTGATGATTCCCCACAGAACGCTGACCACGATAAACAGAACCCAGAGCCCCAGCAGGAAAATCAGGATGGGGCCGATCAGCCCGACCGCCCGTTTGAGCGCGTTGTCGACTTCCTTGTCAAATGTGTTGGCGACTTTTACCAGCATGTCGTCCAGTGCGCCCGTTTCCTCTCCGACCACGATCATGTGCACCGCCAGCGGTGGGAAGACGCCTGCTTTTTGCAAGGGGCGCGACATGCCCTGGCCGCCCTTGATGGCGCTGTGAAGGGAATCGATGGATTTGGCGATCACGGAATTGTTGATGATGCTGCGCACAATCGCCAGCGCCTGCAGGACGGGGACGCCGCTGTTTTGCAGTGTCGCCATGGTGCGGGCGAACCGGGAGACCTCGATTTTCCGGATCAGGTCGCCGAACACCGGCAGGCCAAGCAGGAAGGCGTCCCAGCGGGGTTTGCCTTCCTCGCTCCGGATGTATTTGAAAAACCCGATACAGGTCAGGGCGAGGCCGATCAGAAACGCCCACCAGTAATGGGTGACGAAATCGCTGAACTTCAGCAGGATCGAGGTGATGAGTGGCATCCGGCTTTCCATTCCCTCGAAAATCATGTTGAACTTGGGGACGACGATCGTGAGCAGGAACACCACCGCCCCGCCGCCTATGACCAGCAGGAAAATGGGGTATGAGAGCGATGTCAGGATTTTGTTTTTCATGTCCTGCGTGGCTTCCAGGAAAGTCGACAGCCGTTCCAGCACGATATTGAGCACGCCGCCGGCTTCACCCGCGCGGATCATGCTGATGTAGAGTTTGGTGAAGGCCTTGGGGTGCACCGCCAGCGCTTCGGAAAAGGTGCTGCCGGAATGAACCCGTTTCTGCACATCGGCGAAAATCTCCCGCGCACGCTCGTGCTGGGTCAGGTTGACGGTGATCGAAAGGCTCCGGTCCAGCGTGAGGCCGGAGGTCACCAGCGTCGACAGTTGCTGGGTGAAGTGCAGGATTTCGCGTTTGGGGATTCCCTGGAAAAGTTCCAGGCCTGGAATCTTGAAGCGGATGCCGGACTGCTTGGCCGGCTGGTCCGCGGTGATCTTGATCGGGTAATAGCGCAGCTTGCGCACCTTTTCGATCGCCATGCGTAAATCCGGCGCTTCGATGTCGCCCTCGACAAACTTCCCTTTTTGATCTGTCGCCTGATAAAAGAATACGGCCATGCTGTTTGTCCGGTGCGTGGTGTTAGGTGACCTGGTCGGCCTGCGTGACGCGCATGATTTCCTCGACGGTGGTGATGCCGCGCACGACCTTGCGCAGGCCGTCCTCGCGCAGCACCGTCATGCCCAGTTTGCGCCCCCGGTCCCGGATTATCTGCGCGCTGGATTTGCTCAGGATGAGGCGGCGGATGCTGTCGTCGATGATCAACAGTTCATAGATGCCCATTCGTCCACGGTATCCGGTCAGGTTGCAGTTTTTGCATCCCTTGCCCCGGTAGGCCGGTACCGACCGGTCCTGCCGGATGCCGAGTTCGGCTTTCGTTTCCGTGTCCAGTTCGTACTGTACCTTGCATTCGGTGCAGATCACGCGCACCAGCCGCTGGGCGAGAACGCCGAGCAGGGCGGAGGAAATCAGGAAACTTTCGACCCCCATGTCCTGCAGGCGGGTGATGGCCCCGGCGGCGTCGTTGGTGTGCACGGTGCTGAATACGAGATGGCCGGTCAGGGCGGCCTGGATCGAAATGTCCGCCGTTTCCGGGTCGCGGATTTCACCCACCATGATCACGTCCGGGTCCTGCCGGACGATCGACCGCAGGCCGTTGGCGAAGGTGAGCCCGATCTGGGGTTTGACGTGGATCTGGTTGACGCCTTTTAACTGGTACTCTACGGGGTCTTCGATGGTGACGATTTTTTTGTCCGGTGTGTTGATCTTGGAAAGTCCGGCATACAGCGTGGTGGTTTTCCCGCTGCCCGTCGGTCCGGTGACGAGGACCATGCCGTAGGGTTTCTTGATGAGGTTTTGGAATCCCTTCAGTTCCTTTTCGGGGAATCCCAGGTGCTCGAGGTCGACGACGATATTGCCCCGGTCGAGAATACGCATGACCACGCTTTCGCCGTAAATCGTCGGCAGGGTAGAGACGCGGATGTCGATGTCCTTGCCCTGGGACTTGACGCGGATCTTGCCGTCCTGCGGCAGACGCCGTTCGGAGATGTCGAGCTTGGCCATGATCTTGATGCGGGTGCTGATGGCGGACTGCAGCCGTTTCGGCGGCGCTTCGAAATCGTACAGCATGCCGTCGATGCGGTAGCGCAGGGCGAGTTCGTCGAGAAAGGGTTCGAGGTGGATGTCGCTGGCCCCGGTCTCGATCGCCTGGTTGATGATGTGGTTGACCAGCTTGATGACCGGCGCTTCCGAAGCCATGTCGCGAATGTGCTCGGTGTTTTCGGGATCGATGTCGAGGTCCGCGTCGTCGTCCGAAATATCGCCCACCATCCGGTCCATGGCGGACCCGCCCAGTCCGTACCAGGTTTCGACCGCTTCGAGGATGTCTTCCGGCGTGCTCAGGACCAGTTTGAGGTCCTTGCCGATGTTGATCTTCAGGTCTTCGAAGGTCGGCCAGTCGAAGGGGTCGAACACTGCCAGCGTGAGGGTGCCGTTGTCGGTTTCCAGAGGGAAGATGACCTTTTCCTTGAGGTAGCTTTCGGAAAACTCCAGATCGGGTACCGGCAGGAGGTCGCGCGGGTACTGTTCTTTTTTTATGTAGGGGAAGCCGAGTTCCTCGCTCAGGGTTTCGAGCAGGTTCTGCACGTTCATGTAACCATGGTCGACCAGGACCCGTCCCAGGAACTTTCCGTTTTGCAGGTTGTTCTTGCGGACTTCCTCCATAGCCTGCGGATTGAGCTGGTTCTTCGCCAGCAGGATTTTTTCGACCGGATCTATTTTTTTCAGAACTGCCACGGGTTGCCTGCCTTTACCTCACGCCGGAAATGTGCGGGCGTGACAAGGGAATCCTGGGTGCGGCCGCTCCGGAAATCCTCGGCGGGTTCACCTGTGGCCGGGGCGGTGTGACGATGGATTGGGGAAGTTTCACCACGGGCGCTTTTGCCGTCCGGGACCGGCGCGAGGAAGCCGGGTTCGGCGCCACCACGTTGGGTTGTGACCGGTTGGCGGTCTTCGGCGGCACTATTTTCGGAGCCGGGGGTGCCTGATGAATTTTTTCGACTTCGATTTGGCCCGCGTTGCGGCCTTTTTTGTTTTTATGAAAAAAGTGCGTGCCCTTGCGATTGATCGTTTCTTCCGGCACCCGCTTCGCCAGTTGCAGGGTCATGGAACTGCCACGGGCGTTGACCAGCGAGACGCGGGTTTTTTCGATCCTGTTGATCTTGAAATCACCCAGCCGCTCTCCCAGGTAATAGCCCTTGCGCCGTACGTTTTTTTCCTGCACCTGATTGCCCGCGGCCAGGTAACTGTATTTTCCCTCAAGGAATGCCAGACGTGTGTCGTTGGCGATGAACACGCCTTTGAGGCTGACATTGGGTGGTGGCAGGGAAGGCGTGGCGGGTTGCGCCGGAGTCGTTGGAACGGCCTTCGCAATCTGCGGCGGGGGCGGCGGTTTGTATTCCTCCCGCTCCTTCCGGAACAGGTTGCCCGCGGCGATGGGATCGATATCCGCCCGGCTCAGATAGGGGCGTTCCACCTGTTTGTTTTCCATTGTCCGCGGTTGCGGGTGGATGGTGCCGGGATCGACGCGCGAGGGATGCTTTGGCTGGACCCAGATCAGGGTCGCCAATGCGGCCAGGGCGACGCTTGCCAGCGCCAGAAAGGCGTTCACGATGGTGAGCTTGGATTGCACGATTCCCCAGTAAAGAGACTTAACCTTAATTAAATAAATACATTATAGCAAGGTCCGGTCACCGAAAAAACCCATGTCCCGGTGCGTGGATGACCCTGCAAACCGTATGTGATATGCTGGCGTTCGATTTCTTAACGGTTTTTGAAAACAAAAGGTTAAGTAGGAAAAGGGGTTATGGGCGCACAGAATCTGCTGGTTGAGATCAAGAAACACCTGCCGCTTCGGGTTTATGGCAACGGGCCGGTGATGGAAATGCTCCGTGAAATGGGGAAGTCGGTCAACAAAAAGACACCGCTCACCGCCACCGAGGTTTTTCGCGATGCGGAATCGGGTGAGTTGGTCTGCGAGGTGGCGCTGGAAGGGGATGAAAAAATCACCGCCGCGCTTTCCAATCTGCGGCTGGACATCACCCACCCTCTGTTCCGCCAGGTGAAGAACTACCGCGATGAGGTGGCCGACGACCTGGCCAAACCGGACACCCCCGGTATCAACAGTCAGGGGTTTCGCATGGGCAGCCTGTACGGGAAGAAGTAGCCGCCCGGCGCGGGGCCGGCGTGGGATCTCCGTCCGCTGTTTACACCGCCGCATTGAGTTTTGCCGCAAGGGAACCGTGAAACCCGGCTGGCCTTTCTTCGACCGGCTCAGAGCGACAACCCAAAAGCGAAACGGCTGAAAACCAAATCGTGTCCATTCGGATGGCCGCAAGGGCTGAAGAATCCTGCCCTGGATTTGGTTTTTTGATTTTGCAAAGGCCCCGAAGGGAGTGGGCCGTTTACACGCGGGCAGCGGCCCGCCAAAATCAGAATTTTTCCTGCATTTTTACTTTCCGATTAATGATATACTGAGATTGTACCTTCCCGGTTTCAAACAGACTCCAGGCCAACGGCCGGGGTCTGTTCTTATCATCCTTTTTATAAGGGAGTAGAGTGTGAAACGCTCGATGGTGGCCTTTGTTTTGTTGGTGTGGTTTTGTGCGGTCAATCCGGTATTGGCAGGGCAGGGGCAGTGGGCGGGGTTTTTATACCTGGTGCCTAAAGCTTCAAGTGAATTGGGCGCCGATCAAAAGGCCCGGATGGTTGAGGAGATCAAGGAGGCGGCGCGGGAATTTCACAACGATTTCAAACCGGACTCCCAGGCTCAGGATACGATTGAGTTTTTGAAGGGAGTGAAATTCGACCTCATGGGAAAAGCGGTCGAGGGCCCATCTCCCGTCGCTCTCATTCGGGTCGAGTCGGCGAACATCCAGAAAGTGGATGACTTTTTCGCCACGGTGGGACCGGTTATCGGGGAATGGTTTTTCCTGGATTTCCGCATGGGGGTGACCGGCCAGTTGAACTACACGAACACTGAGACGCTGGCCCGGCTGAAGAAGGAAGCTCCGAAACGCGGTGATGGAAAAGAGCAGCCGAACGCGGTGGTGTTTCCCTTGTCAAAGAATGCGGAGTGGTGGGCCCTGCCGACGGACCGGCGCACGGAACTGTTCTCCTCGCATGAAGACAAGTTCGGCAAGGGGCATCTCGGACACAACGGGGTCGGGTTTTTGTATATCAGTAAAATCTATCGCAAACTCTACCATTCCCGTTTCATCGACCCGCAGCAGGATTTCATGACTTATTTCGAATTCGCCGATACGGACAAACCGGTGTTCGAAAGCCTGCTGTCCGGTCTGCGCGACACAGCAAAAAACCAGGAGTGGAAGTACGTCAAGGAAGGTCCCATTTTCTGGGGCAAGCGCGTTGAAGGTCCGGCGGGTTTGTTTTGACCGCCGGATTTGGAGCCCCTCTATAAATAAATAAGGACGTGATCCCGCTACCGGGTTTTCCCCGGGCTCCGGTGGCTTAACGGGGAGCCAGAATTTTCCATTTGCATGCAGAGTCCCGCGTCAGGGGATAATAGCTTTTGCCCTGATCGTTGCAAAGGTATTGTCCCTTGCGCGCGTTGTAAATGGTCACGGTGTCGCCAAAGCGGATCAGGGAATCGCATTTTTTACAGGTCTTTTTGAAAACCCAATCCTGTTTTGTGCTGCGATCGGGCTTGTCATAGAGGACATACTTTTTCGCGGCAAAGGCCCCCAGCTCCGTATAGCCGTAAAGTTTTCTGTTGTCGGCAATCACTTCGGTCGTTTTGAAGCGGATGCTCGTGCCACTGGTTAGAGGTTCGTTCCCACCTTTAAACTGGAGGTTGACCGGCTTGAGCTGCAATGTGGGATAAGGCCATTTGCCTGCCAACCCGACCTGGTGCCATTCCGAACGCGACCAGTACTTGTTGTTCGTGGCATCCTGCAGCACAAACTTTCCATTCTTCCTGATCGGATCGGGGAGCGGGACATGGCAGGTGCGTTTGGAATAATTTGTGGTTTCCGCAACGGTCGCCTGCAGGCCTTCTCCAAGGGAATAGAGTTCGTAGCTGATGGGAACCGCGCTTTCAAGCGGCGGCGCTTCGTCGGAAAAATATTCCTGAATATTGGCGCTGCGGATCAGGCGGGCCGCTTCCTGCCAGGGGCCTCCGAAGTTGACCACATGGATCTGTGAACCGGCCAGGATTTTTTTGTAACTGGCTTTCGCATCGGCATCGACGTCGGCGCCACCCCGATAGGCGTATTCCAGCGCCGCCTTCATCTCGCTCATGGAAGAAGTGGACGTCATGGTGAAAAGCAGGACACGGCCATAGGTGATGCTTTTGACATAGAGGGGCGGATTCCCCTTGCCCAGCGCCCTCAATTCCACCTGGTCCTCGATGTCTTCCATTTTGAGGTCATCAAAGAAACGGCTCGGCGTTACAGGCGAGGAGATGGACACGGAAAACATTTTCTGCACAAAATAGGCGGACAGCGTTTTCGATTCGGCGCTGTTTTCGACATGCAGGGATGCCTTGGCCTGTTGATTGAGAAACTTCGCCGAAAGATTGAGGTCGAGCAGCAACTGTTCGGATGAAAAACTTTCCTTGAAGGTATAATTGAGAGTCGTTGGAATGGATTTACTGTCCGCTCTCTTGAGCAGTTTGACAATCGCTTCCTCCATTCTGGCCCGGCTCGGCTTCTGCACGGTTTCGTAAGGCGGGTCGGATTTGATGTTGATCGTTAATTCGCGCGTGGCCAGGGGCTCCAGAGGTAGCGGCCGCAGTTGTCCTTTACTGTAAGGCTCCCCCTGCAAAAGCGCGCCGGGCCAGAGATCGGACGCCTCCCCGAATACTACGATCTCCTGGGGGGTTTTGGTCAGGTCGAACTTCTGTTCTTCACAAACGTATTTCCCCTCTTTCACTTTCGTTTTCTCACCGGGAGTGTCCCCGTCCTTTTTAGGCGGAGAAACCTCCTCCCATTTCTTGAGGCCGATAAAAAACCGGTCGACTTCGTTGAGCGCCATCTCCACTCCGGGTTTTTCCTTGAGGTTTTGTTGTGCGGTTTGATGCCCGGAAGATTCCGGTTTTTCCCCGCAACCTGAGAGAAGCGCGCATAAAGCCATCCCGGACGCGAAGCAGATCATTCGTGTTGTGTTGTTCATGGCCTCTTCTCTGTGAAAGGAACTGAAGGGGAAAAAGGATCAGGTGGTTTGTTGGCCGGGCGTGGGGATCGCGCCGCCGGAACAAGCAAAAAGCCTGACTTTGTTTGCAGTCCATTTTTTCTGAATTGCATCGATGGCCGTTCGGTCGATTCTATCATTTCCGGCACGATCAGGAGCGGCAGAGAAGGTCAACGACGGCCGCGGCGATCGGTTGCCCGGTCACGCCTTCGTAATAGCTGAACCCCGGCGAGGGATTGACTTCGAAGGCGTACCATTCGTTCTCCGGCGTCAGGCGGAGGTCCGCCCCGGCCAGCAACAGCCCCTGCTGCGCGACGAATTCGATGAGCCGTTGGGCCACGCTGTCCGGAATTTGAACGGGTGCCATGCTGATCTCATCGTGGT
>JAGQJZ010000249.1 GCA_020430445.1 Nitrospina sp. | reverse complement strand
CATGACACCTTCAGTCCCTGCCGGTGCTCGATGGTTTCGATGAAATTGCCGGCGTCGATCAAGCTGGCGAAGGTGCCGGTATCCAGCCACGCATAACCTCGCCCCATGTGCTCGACATTGAGCAGCCCCATCTCCAGATAGACCCGATTGACGTCGGTGATTTCCAGCTCGCCGCGCGCGGACGGGCGAAGCTCCTGGGCAATGTCCACCACCTGATTGTCGTAGAAGTACAGCCCGGTCACCGCGAAATTGCTTTTCGGCTCGGCTGGCTTTTCCTCGATTGAAGTCGCCATGCCGCGATCGTCGAATGTGATGACGCCATAGCGTTCAGGGTCATTGACGCGGTAGGCGAACACGGTGGCGCCTTCTTCGCGGCGCACGGCCTGGTTCAGTCGCAGGTGGAATTCGTGACCATAGAAGATGTTGTCGCCGAGGATCAGTGCGCTGTCATCGGCGCCGATGAATTCGCGCCCGATCAAAAACGCCTGCGCCAGCCCGTCG
>JAGQJZ010000023.1 GCA_020430445.1 Nitrospina sp. | reverse complement strand
CCCGGAAATCCGGGAAATCGGGCCTGAACCCGTTACACATGGGTATTTGCAGAAGAAAAGGCCGGGTGGGTGGCTCTCTAACCTATTGAGCCATACGGTCTTTTCTGTAGTCTGTTCCTACGCGGCGGATGATGAAACATCCAATGATGTCCCCTTGAGAATGGAGTTCCATTGCTCTAGGATGTCGAAAATGGGGTTCGAACTTTTTCCCCGAGCCTCCACCACCTTTCGGTGGAGTAGTTTCTTGGCATTGCGAATTTCTTCATTGAGTTTTACCGCAGAATCTTCAGCATTCCAGAGCGGCTCCGCGCTGGAGGAGCAGTAAATCCTTCTGACATTTTTTTCTTCTCGTCCGGATTTTTCTCCGCCTCTCCGTTAAATTGCTGGCACGGAATCAGGCCGGGTCCGAAAAGACCCGGCCCGTTTTGCTGATAACGGAAACAGTGGAGTTTATTTCCTCAATTTGGAAAACACGAATCCGTTTTCCTTCTGCGAGGCGTGACAGGCGAAACAGCCCTGCCCCTTATCTTCCACCAGACGCTTACTTTTGCTGTCTCCCGCGAAGGCTTCAAACCCCCACCCTCCGGTCTCCGCGTAGGCCGAATCGTCCTTCACCATAACGCCGATCAGCTTGCGATCCGCTTCCTGAACCGTTTTGTCCGCCGTTTTGTAATTCAAAAGGTCGAACACAATGACCGATCCCTGCGGAAATTCTCCGTTCCGGTAGCCTTCCAGGGCCTTCCCGTTGCCATAGACATGGTGCAATCCCTGAAAAGGATTCTCCAACGGGTGCCCCGGCTCGATCACCATGGACTTGATATGCGACCATTGCCGGTAACCTTCCGGATAATCGATGGCCCGCGTTCCCGCGCAGGCCCAGCCGCCGAGCGTCATCAGGATTCCAACCCCCGCCAACACAACATTTCGTTTCATCACTCTCTCCCAGGAAAAGATTAATATAGTTTCGATTCGAAACTATATTAATCTAGCAGAGCCGTTTCCTGCTTGTCAAACTATTTTCGATTCGATACAATATTCAAATAATGACCGACACCCATCTCCAGGATTACATCGAACGCATCGCCCACCTGATCCGCTCGGAAACGCGGATCGCCGGGGCGGATTTCGACCTTCAGCCCATCCAGCAAAGCGCCCTGCATTATCTGGCCCATGCCAACCGCTACTCGGACACCCCCCAGGCGGTCACCGAATATTTCGGCCTGACCAAGGGAACCGTGTCGCAGACGATCAAGGCTCTGGAAGCCAAAGGCCTGTTGGAACGCGGGGCAGACGCCCAGGACGGGCGCAAGGTGCACTTGAAGGTGACCCCGGCGGGAAAAAAGCTGCTCAAAAAAACCATGCCCGCCCGCACCGTGACCGGCGTCTGGGCGGACATGGACGAAGGAATGCGCACGGACCTGCTCGTTCACCTCAAAAACCTGCTGCAGGACCTGCAACGTAAAAACGAAATGAACGCCTTTGGTGTCTGCAAAACCTGCCGGTTCAATCGCAAAACCGGCGACAACCGTTTTTTTTGTGAGCTGACTCAGGAGCCGCTGCGCCCGGCGGAGACCGAACTTTTGTGCCGCGAACACGAAACCTCCACGGCGTAGCTCACGAGACAGCCTCCAGACATCACTTCAAAACCGGATAGCCGAAGGTGTAAATCCATTGATCCGCCTCGGCTGCGCTTGCAGGCGCCGCCTGTTTCGCCGGCAGGTGACAGGCGACACAATCCGCCTCGTAATCGGTCGAAGCCGTGACTTTCGGACTGTCCGCGGCAAAATAAGACCAGCCCCACCCGTCCCCCCACAATTTTGACGTCTGGAAACGCCCTTCCGTATCGCGCACGAGGACAAACCATCCCTTGAGACGCGTGGCGTGACTGACCACCGGCCCGGTCGTCATCGCTCCGGTTTCGGTTTCCAACAGTTCCTTCACCAGAACAGCGCCGTCCGGAAAGCGCCGGTGTTTTTTGTAATACGAAATGGTTTCCGGCTGGGTGTACACCACATGGAATTCATGCGCGCCGGAACTGCTGCCTTCGCGGCTGTGCGACCACGTTCCAAGCGTTGCCCAGCGCGTGTAATCCTCCGGTACCCGGATCGCACCGGTTTCCATGTCCACGTTGGGGGCGAAGGGTTTCGGTCCGGCCCCCAGCAGCAGGACACACAGGAGAACCAGTGCGGATGAGAAAAGTATTTTGACCCCGTTCAATGACTTCATGACAAGACTCTCGAAAGTGTGAATCCAGAGGGAACCCGGAATTCCCGTTCAAGGTTTCCGGGCCTCCCTCTGGAGGGTTGAAGAAAACATTCAATCATTCAAAGCTTGTTCTTCGGCGACTCGCAGGCCTGAAAACCGCGCCTGTTCACAGCCCGACACAGGCTTTAGAAGCCCCTAAAGCTTCGCCGGGGCCTTGAACTCGATCTCCTTCCAGTTGGTTTCAGCCTTGGCGATGTAACCGCGAATATCCTGATTCCATTTTTTCTGGATGTCCCGATCGAGGTTCAGGTACAGTTTGCCGCTCACAATTTTCCAGGCGTTAGGATCGGAGTGGAACTTCTTGCCCACGGCCACCCCATAGGCGCAATACCCCCCGTACTGGGGAGCGTATTTCCCGGGGTTCGCCAGAAACTTCTTTTGGTGGTTCTCCGACGCAAACAGGTAGGTCACCCCCTTGAAATCCGCCGTGTGGTAGCCGCTGCCGCGAACGGGGCGTCCTTCATCGAAATACGCCACCGGATCGTAGCCGGACAGGGCGGGGGTTGCCGCCTCCACCCTCGGTTCGGATTGCATCGCGCTGTTCCCCGAATGGGCGAACACCGCATTGGCGGCCATTCCCACCAGCAGGGCGACAAGGACCAGAACACCCGGATTCCGCTTACCTTTCTGTTTCATTTTCGTCTCCTTTTAGAATTGAGCGATTAAAATATACTGATCTGTATACTTTAAATCTCAACCCTTACAAAAATTTCTCGCTTAATTTAGCGGGTTATTCTCAGCCAATTGATTTTTTATCTCCTGCCGGGCTATTATCAGGTAGTCAAACCGGTCTATATAGGAAGGGTTTATGGGACTCTCCAAACGGGAACAACTGCTCCGCACCGCGCTGGCTCTTTTTAAAAAACACGGATTCCACGCCATCGGCGTCGACGTCATTGCCCACCGGTCCGGAGTCACCAAAAAAACGCTGTACCATCATTTCCGTTCGAAGGATGAACTGATCCTCGCCGTTTTGAGGTATTACGACGAGCGCTTCCGCAATCATTTCATCCGGCAGGTCGAGTCCCGCGCCAAAACGCCGCTCCGCCGGCTGACCGCCCTTTTTGACGTCGCGAAAGACTGGTTCAACGAGAATGATTTTTATGGATGCCTGTTCGTGGGGGCGCTGGGTGAGTTTCCGGAACCGGACACGGCGATCCGCAACGCGTGCCGCGAATCCAAAAACCTGATGCGGGATTATTTCCGGGAACTCGCGGAGGGAGCGGGAGCGTCAAAGCCAAAAGAATTGGCGGATCAGTTGCTCCTGCTGATGGAAGGCGCCATCACCATGGCCCAGGTCAACCATTCGCCGTTCAGCGCGCAGCAGGCAAAGGCGGCGGCCCGTGTTCTGATTCGGAACGCGCGGTCATCCGCCCAGTAAACGCCGCACGCGCGATCGCAGTTGCGGAATCACTTCCTCTTCAAACCACGGGTTTTTACGCAGCCAGATATTGTTTCGCGGGCTGGGGTGCGGCAGGGGAATTCTGTCCTCAAATTCGCGCCAGGCCTTGACCGTTTCGGTCAGGGACTTCTTCCGCTCGCGCCCCAGATGGTATTCCTGGGCGTACTGGCCGATCACCAGGGTCAGCCGGACATCCGGCATCGACTCCAGCAACGGTTGCCGCCAAGCGGGCGCGCATTCCGGACGGGGCGGCAGATCGCCGGATTTGCCCGTGCCGGGATAACAAAACCCCATGGGCAGGATGGCGACTTGAGCCGGATCGTAAAACTGTTTCCGGTCGATTCCCATCCAGTCCCGCAACCGGTCGCCACTCGGGTCGTCGAACGGGATTCCGCTTTCATGAACGCGCCGGCCCGGAGCCTGTCCGGCAATGAGGACACGGGCCCTGGGGTGGACCTGCAGGATGGGCCGCGGTTCGTGATCCAGATGCTCCTCGCACAACCGGCACGCTCTCACTTCTTCAACCAGTTGCCTGAACTTTTTCTGCATGGCGCCGGTCTCCCCATCGAGTCCTTTTATTATCCTGCAAACCCGCAGGAATTGCAGTCCGGATACTTCTGTCTCCGGCAAGGAACTTTCCTTACAGAAACAGCTCAACAAATGGGGTTCGTCTGGAGAATACAGTGCAAAAATTCGCCGGAAAGAAAAGAGGGTTTTCTAAAGCGGGATTTCCCAGGCAGGCCCCAGGTCTTCGAGCAGCATGCGTGCTCCACGGCGAACGTTGGCCGATGGGTGCCCTTCTGCCCGGCTCAGCATCCGGTACACCTGCGCTTCCTCACCGTTAAAAACCATGTCCTCCAGCACCGGACCCGGCCCCTCTTCCGCTCTGTGTCCGCCGCCCAGTTGCATCAACCCGGCGAGAAACTCCGGCGCAAGCGGTGGTTCCGCCTCGTCCTCCCGGTCTAAAAACCGCAACTCCCAGGCTGGACGGCCTGCTGATTCCGTCTGGAACAGGAGAAACGAATCGGCCGCGAGGACCCTCCGCAAAATCCCGTCCAGGCTCATCGCCGAGACCTGAAGCGTGAGCCGCTCGCCGGAACGCGGGATCCGTCCGGTCCAATGGACAGGGAACGCTTCCGCCAGGGCGGCGATCAATTCCCGCCGCGTCGCCTGAACCGCCTTCAGGTCGATCCGCTGGCCCGTCCCGTTCACGGAAACCTCAACCCCGGACGGGGACTGCGAAGGTGGCAAAGCCGGAAGCAACCCGGGATTGAGTGCAAACAGAACGCCCGCGAGAAGCATAACGCCCGCGCACCTTTTAAAAAGCGCACCCAAAATTTTCATGACCCACCTCGGAGACGTGTCGGCAGAAAAAAACGGACCGGGAGGCACCCCCCGGTCCGTGGTTTTCAGGCAGACTTATTGCAGCTGGTCATAGGGTCCCAGCCGTTGGAACTGGGTTTCCCCTGTGGCGTCGTCCACACCGTCGTTGTCGGTGACCAGATAGGTCTTACCGTCCTGCGCCACCGCCAGGCCTTCCACTTTGTCCAGGACCCAGCCATTGGGCGCCTGCAGGCCGGGCAGCAGATCGTGCTTCAGCGTCTTGGCGACCGTCGGGAACACATTGCCCTGAGGCTCCGGTGTCAGCCCGGTGATGGAGAACTCGTAGATGCGCTTGAGGGTCGCATCCGGACCGCCCTGGTTGTCGCGCTCGACAACCGCGAAGGTCTCATCATCAATGGCGACGATCTCGGACAGCCCAACCCAGCCGCCGGCGGGAGAGGTGGGAGCGTCCAGCGGATAATAGAAGAACCGCCATTCCGTATTCGACGGGGTGTATTCGCCGATCCGCACAAAGCCCGCCGGATCGTTGGTCCATTCCCGCTGGAAGGCGACGTAAACCCGCTCGGTACCACCGGCTTCCGTCACCGCCACGCCTTCGAAACCGTTGTTCTGCTTGAGCGCCATAACAGAAGCCGGGAGCAGGACCTCCTCCAGCACCGTTCCATCCGCCGCAACTTTCAAAAGGACATTATCGCGGCTGGCATTGCCTTCCGATACCGCCCAGAAGGAACCGTCCGCCCGCTGCACCAGACCTTCGAGATCGAGGTCGAGCGGCGCGCCGTTTTGCAGAATCGGCGTGGCGCTGGTGATGACCGCCGGGGTCTGGCTCACATCGATGGAATAGAGTTTGGCTTCTTTATAAAAGCTGTCATGCACCGTGTACAGAAGATCCGCGTTGGCGCGGTCCGCCGCCAGGGCGGACAAAGCGCCCCAGGGAATCGGCAGGCCGTTGCCGTCGTCGTCCGAGAGAATCGTCGGGTAATTCGCCGGCCCCCGCTCCATCCGGTAAATGGAGATCATGGAACGGATTCCACCCGGCTCATCGTTTTCAGCGGCGACCACGAACAGGTTGCGTTCGGGAATCGCCAGCAGCCCTTCCGGACCTCTGCCGGTGGGCAGGAGCTGAACGAAGCGGGGGCCCCGGCCCAGCCGCGCCCGGTAGACGGCAACGAAATTGCCGCGCTCGGAACCGATAAAGATCAGGGTCTGGTTGCCATAGCGGGCCACCTCAACCCCTTCCGGCTCCGTGCCCTTGTTTTCCGAACGGCTTTCAGGATAGTGACCGTGGCGCACCGCCAGGTGTTCCACGTTATTGCCGGAATCGTAGCGCAGCGGCCCGTTGCGCGAGAAAATGGAGAATCCCCGGCTGCCGCCGTTGAGGTCGCCTTCATTGGCCGTGACCACCCAGAAGTTGCCCAGCCAGGCAATCGCATCCGGTTCACGCGGCACCTCGTCCAGCGAACCGTTCAAGCGGATCACATCCTCTTCCACCGTGTCGATTTGCGTCAGGTTCACCGTCCCTGCCGGAAAATCCCGGATCACCTTGCGCTTTTTCAAATCGACCATCACAATGTGATTGTTTTCCTGCAGGGTGACGGTGGCGACATTGGCCTGGTTGATCGCGACGAATTCCGGTTCCGGATCGGTCGGCGCGGCGGCGGAAAGCCCCGTCAGGTCGACGTCCTTGACCTGCCACCCGGCAACCGGCCCCTTCATTTTGATGACCTGGAGAAGGCCCGCCGGAAGCTGCGGCAGCCCGCCTTCCACTCCATCGACAATCACATTTTCATCGCGTTCATTTTCGATGGCGATGGCCACGTATTTTTTGTCCGGGCTGACCGCGACCGAATCCGGCTGGCCGCCCAGGGGAATTTCACGGAGCACCGTCCGCGTGGGGATGTCGATCACCGAAAGAACGCCCGACGGATTCACAAAATCGGGCGACGTGTTGACCGCCACCAGAGCCAGGCTCCCGGCGACCGCGACCGAGGTCGGCTCGCCATTCAGGGCCATCGTCCCGAGAGGTTGCGGTTGCTCCGGGTTGGTGATGTCGACGAATCCCAGTCTTTCGCCGGGACTGTCGGTATAGATCAGGGTGTTGCCATCTTCCGTCGCCTTGATGATTTCCGATGCGGTTTCATTCGCAGGCTGGGCGCTGTTGAAATACACCGGGAAATTGGCGATGCGCTGAAACACGCGGTTTTTCTTGTGGTGGGAATTCTTCTTCCATGCCTGCTTTCCGTGAGCGAACGCAGCGCTCCCGGTCAGCATCAATATGATCAATGTCCAGGCAATGCCCGGAAATAAACTTCTGTTCGGTTTACAGACTGGCATGCGGCCTCCGGCAGATAAGCGGGTTGGTGGACAAACGCGATGCGGCAAACTTAAACCCGCTTTGCTTGCGGAGCGTTTGGGCTTTGCTAGAGTTTGTAATGCCTTTTGCAAGCGGCACTCGTCGAAAGAAAACTTCGGACACACACGGATTTTACCCTGCCTCCGTAAGGTTTCCCGCTGGCGTTATACTGAATATATAGAAGGAAACATTTTTTTCGCCGCCCGCTTCCGTCTTCGTCAGGAAATCAGGAAGGGGGGGAGGAGGTTATCATGCAGGACCGTCTGTTTTTCATATTAGTCGCTTCCATGATATTGAATTTTGTTGTCCTGGGTATTTCGATCAACCGGTCGCGGTCTTTCTTTCCGGTGGCCCTGTCCGCACTTTCAATCAGCCTGCAGGGGTACGCCCTGCGGTTGATCGCCCTGACCACCCTGACCTGACCCTCACCGTTTTTACGGATTGAAAAACTGTTGCAGGGCCCGGAGGAAACGGACGTTCAACCAGCGCAAGCGTTCCGGGTCCACTGTCAGGTTGTCCGGGTTGAACCAGGGATCGGCCAGGTAAAGTTTGCGGTTCATCTCGATCTGCATCCAGGGGATGGGGCGGTTGCCGTAAGTCCGGGTGATGTGCCCGCCGGCAAATGGAGCGTTCAGGGAAACGCCGTCCGGTTCAAGGCCGAAACTGTCCCGCAGGCAATCGGCCATGCGGCTCAGCCTGTCATCCGGGCAGGTCAGCCCCCTGCGGTTCCCCAGGCAGAACAGGGGGCGGGGCTTTCCTGAATCCGGCGCGATGGCGGGCCCGACAGGTTCCATGCTGTGGCAGTCGAGCCCCAGTTGGATTCTGGGACCGCCGGAAACGGCATCGGCAATGTCCTGGTGGTAAGGGCGGTAATAGCGCTGCAAGAGTGTTTCGATCAGCAGGTCATCCGGTTCCCGGCCGGGCCGGTACACCGGAACTCCATGGCAGGTTGCGGCCTTCACCACACCGTCCGGGTTGTCAGGAGGACGGTCCGCTTCTTCACGGTTGAGGTCGACAAAGGCGCGCGCCACCCGGGCCCTCAAAACAACCGCTGCTTCCTCCCCGACATCGTAGATCCTCCCGGTGAACGCGTCGCTGTCCGCCAGCAGGTCCGGGGCGGACAACCCCACCCGGCCCCGCACTTCTTCCGGCTCCACTTCACCGCCGTGGGGAATCGATATGAGAACGGGCAAGGGACGCATGCACAGTCTCCAACAGGCTCCGGAAAGACCGGAAAACAGTTATCAGGCCGGTCCGGCCGCGGTGCCGTCGCGCCGGATTTCCGCCACGCCCTGGTACTTGTCGGCCGTCTGGCACTTCACCACCGCATGCAGGGCGCCCAGGAAAAACGAATACGGTTCGCGCTTGTCCAGCTTGTAGCCGGCCTGTTTCAAATAGCGGACGATTTCATCGGGAAACCGGTCCGATTCATAACTCAACTTGCCTCCCGGAGTGCAATGGATGCGCGGTTCCAGCATGGCGGTGGAAATCGGCAGATTGCCGTCCATCACATGGGAGATAAACTGGCTCATGGCCGAAAAAATGCGGTCGCTGCCGGGGCTCCCCGCAACGATCCAGGGTTCTTTGTTGTAAAACCCGATGGACGGGCACACCGAACTCCAGGGCACCGCGTTGGGCCGGAGGTAATAAGGGTGAGACGGGTCCTTCGTCTCCAGCGCGCTCATGTAGTTGTTGTACAGAAACCCCAGACCCCGCGCCGCGGTGTGCGCCCCGTAAACGCGTTCGATGGACTGGGTGATGCCGATGGCATTGCCCTTGTTGTCCATGACCGACAGGTGCGTGGTGTCGCTGTCCGAAAGATAAGGCTCCACAAGCGGCAGGGTCGGGTCGATGCTCTCGTGGATCGAGTGCGCCAGCATCTTGGCGAACTCCTTGCTCAGGATTTTCTTGTCAATCGGCAGTTGCGGATAGATGTTCGGATCGAACGGCCGTTCCTTGCGGTTGAGCAGGGCCTTGCGGAACGTTTCCGCGACGAAGTGGAAAGACTCCGGCGAACGTTGCCGCAAAAACTTCGACGGCAGGTTCTTCAACATCAAAAGGGTCAAAAGAAGCGTCCGGCCGCCGGCAGGCGGGGGCACGGTGAATACCTTGAGACGGCGATACGTCCGGCTGATCACCTTCCGCTTCACCGGCCAGGGAATGAGCGCCAGGTCCTCCATCCTCAGGAATCCCTCGTATTCCCGCATCTCCCGGTCCATTTCCCGCGCCGGGTCTCCGGAATAGAATTCGCGGATCCCCTTGTCCGACAACAGTTGCAGCAAATCCGCCAGGTCGTTTTGCACGAAGAGGTCGCCCGGATCGTAGGGACGCCTGCCCTCCTTCAAAAAGTATTTCGCGCCGGAAAGCGAATCCACGTTCAGGAAATGTTCCAGCTCGCGTCGCTGCAGGGTGCTCTGCAGCCGCGTGATTTTGTATCCTTCTCGCGCGATGCGGATGGCCGGCGTCAGAACCTCCTGCCAACTGGCCCTGCCATAATGGAAATGCAGGTACCCGAGAAGCGCCGGGGTGCTGGGAACAGTGGCCGCACGGTAACCCGACAACAACTGTTTCGACTCGATCCGGCTCAGGTGCGCCAGCGAGGGAACGCGGCTGGACCCGTCCAGGCAGAAGGTCTTGTCTCCCGTGTGCACGATGGCCATCGACTGACCGCCGATGCCGCTGGCCTGCGGTTCGCAGACACCGAGGGCAAAGGCAGCGGCGCAGGCGGCGTCGATGGCGTTGCCTCCATGCTCCAGCAGTTCCACCCCGGCCTGTGTGGCCTCCGGAAACGCAGTGGACACCATGCCCCGGGTGGACTCGGCGCACTTGCCGTCGGCGGTGGGCCGGAAACGGCCCTCAACTTTTTCTATTTTCATTCAGGTCGCATTCAGGAAAAATTTTTGGCGGCCTTGTACACCAGATAGGCCAGCAGGACACTCCGGTCGATCAGACTGTCGCGCACGATGTATTCGCTGTTGGTCCCGTACCCTCCCGTGACCGGGCCCAGCCCGTCGACGGCAGCGGCGCCATCGGGAACATTCCCCAGCAGGGAAGTGATGCCGTTGTCGGCCTTTTTCACCCGCACTTCGACGACCTCGGCAATGTGCTGGATGTGGTTGAACAACTCAAGCGTCTGGCCGTTTTCCAGGAACGGTTTCCTTTGCAGTCCCTTGGTGATGTGCGAGCGGATTGTTTCCTGGTTTTTCAGTTCAAAAATACGGTGCACCTGTTCTTCCAGCTTTTCCCTTTGCTTGGGCGAGCGGTAACGGATCAGGAAAGACAGGGCCGCGTGGTAGGCCGGCTGTGACTGGACCCCGCGGGTGTCGATCCCGGTCAGGGTGACAAAGGTCCCCTCTTCGTCGGAGTTCAGTTTCTTGAGCGCTGAAATCTTTTGCGTCACAAACAGGATCGGATCTTCCTTCTCGGAAAAGGACTTCAACACCGGCTGCGTTTTGACGCGGTTGACCTCGATTGCGTACTGGAGCGACCCGTAACACGCCGTGAGCACCTCGCCCCCCAGCCCGGCGCCGCTGAGGCCGATGATGTTTTTGGATTTCGCGGCCAGTTCCTGCAGCACCGGACGGGAGGAACGTCCGCCTTTCGAATCGTCGCTGATCAACAGGATGCCGCATTTCACGCGTTTGAGGGACCGTGTATAACGCAGGGCCTTGAGGGCGCTCAGCATCACCGCCAGCCCGCCTTTGCCCCGGGACACGCCGGTTCCGTATATCCGCCCGCGCTCCTCCACGTATCCCGAAAAATCTTCAAAATCGACCGGATTGTCGAGATTGCCCACCAGCAGGATGTCGTTCCGGTTTTCCATATGATTGGAGAAGTACAGGATATTGCCGAACTCCGCGCGCGGGTACACCTCCCGGTTGAATCCCAGTTGCGCCAGGTGGTTGGCCATCCAGCGTCCGAGCGAATTGACGCCTTCGATATTTTCCACAAAGGAATTGATCTCGACCATTTTCTCGAGCTGGTCTTCCATGGTGACCAGATTGCCCCGCAAAAAACTGCGTAGCCGGATGCGCAACGGGTCCTTCTTGGACTCGCCGCCTTCGGTTTTGGCGACAGCCACCTGCTCCATCTGCTGGTTGCCGAAATAACGTTCGACCGCGACGTCGAGCATGCGGTTGATCATCGACTCATAGGTGTAACCGGCGACCTTGGCGGCGTGCACATAGGTTCCGGTGAGCCCCAGGCTGGCCATTGAATTGAGCTCCAGTATGTATAGGTTGCCATCGCGATCCATGCGGTAATCCACGCGGCAAAAATCGTAAATGCCGAGCACCCGGAAAGTCTCGCGGGTCAGGCGCCTCAGTTCTTCGGCCAGTTTGTCGTCGATCTGCGCGGGGCAGATTTTGCCTTTGGGTTTTTTCAGCTTGTCCGTCAGGCTCTGAATGGCGTTCTCGTCGCCTTCGAGATCGATCTCGACGATGGGCAGGATTTCCGGATTGTGGTTGCCCAGAAGACCCACCGCGAATTCGCGCCCGGGAATGAACTGCTCCACCAGAACCGGTTGCTTGAACTGCTCCACCAGATCCGTGATGGCGGTCTTGAGGGACTCCATGTCGTGGATCACCTGAATGCCGAGGGACACCGCTTCCATTTTGGGCTTGGTGATAACGGGAAACGGCATGTCGTCCGGGATCTGGTCGGTGTTATAAAACACCCAGTAGGGAGCGGTGGGAAGCCCGGCGGCCTGCACCATGACCTTGGTGGTCACCTTGTCGAGGGCGATGCCGTGCCCGGCGGGACTCGACCCGACATAAGGGATGCCCAGCATTTCAAGAAGCGACGGGATATGCGTGTAACGGCTCACCCCCTGCAGGCCGTACGCCATATTGAACACCATGCCGGGCTGCTCCCCCTGGACCACGCGCGGCATGAAATTCTGCAGTTGTTCTATAACGTTGATGTTTCCATCGATAACGCGGACATTGTGCCCGCCCTGCTCCAGGGCCGCGGCCACACGCTCCACGGTTTTGGGATTGTACGTTTCCTGGTTTTGCATCCCGAAAACGTTGATCACGCCTTCCGCGTCCGCCTTCTTATTATAAATTACAGCGACCTTCATCAAACACCTCTCGAGTTATCCGCATTGCCATACATTATAACACCCACTCAAGCGTCTCCAGATGCTCGCGCAATTGCGATACGTTGCGGAATTTTTTCAGGATCAAACTGCGTTTCAAACCGCTGCAGATATTCTTGATCGTCTGCGACTGGCGGTTGTAATGGGCCTTGCCGCCCAACACTTCGTGAAACACCTGGATGAGCCCCACGAGGTCTTCCTTGAAGCACTCCTTGCGGGAAGCCCCGAGGTGGTACAGGTCGAGCAGTTTGAGATCGAACTTCAGGCCGAATTTGTTGACGATGATGTTGTCCGTGTGCAGGTCCCCGTGGTACTCGTTCATCAGGTGGATCTCCTCGATGCCCCGCGCCAGGGCATACAGGAGGTGCAGGGCCTTGTAGGGATCGAGCCGCTTGCCGGGAAAATTTTTCAGAAATTCGGAGAGGAGGACGCCCTCCACATATTCCGAAATCAGGACGGTGACCGGCGTTTTCCGGTAAACCATCTCCTCCTGCGTGTGGTACTGGATGAGCAGGGAACACTGGCGGAGCTTGTGCAGCTTCTGGGCGTAAGTCTTGGCGGCCTTCTCCCGGAGATTGCGCTGCGGGAAAAATATCTTCGCCGCCCGCTCAATACCGGTCTTGACCTCGCACACCTTGTAAACCTCGCCCTCCCAGCCCGCGCCGAGAAGCGACATGACGCGATACTTCCTGGCGATCGACCGCCCCGGTTCCAGATTGAATTCGGACACGTTGAGTTGGGCCATAATTACCTCTCATTATCACGCGCCATCAGGCCCGTCAATAGGGAAGAAGGGCCTCCCCCCTCCCCTGTTCCCCGCGAAAATTTTCCCGAATCCCCTTGCCTTCCCCGCCGTATTTTTTTACCTTAAATGGATTGGTCCGCTAACACTATACCCAACCGCCATGCGAAATACACGACACACTCTTTTGATTCTGACCGCCCTGCTTTTATTCCCGGCGCTGGCCCCGGCGGCGCTGAAAACGCTCCCGCTGGAGTCGGAGCAGTTCGAACAACCTCCGGTGCTGAGAGCCAGCCAATACCTCTCGCCCGGCCTGTACGAAAGCCCCTTTCACAAAGTCGACGAAGACATCCCCACCTCCGGCTTCACCAACAAATACACCGTGATCTCCAAATTCGGCACCTACCGGCCGCACGGCAACACCATGCTCGCCAAGCGCGTCAACGAACTGCACGCCATCAACCGCCTGCGCAAAATGCGCGCCACCGACGGCTTCACCCAGGGCGCGGAAAACGCCGCCAAGGGCCCACTCTCGGCGGCCAAAAACCTCATCACGGACCCGGTGGACACCATCACCGGCGTGCCCAAGGGCATCTGGAATTTCATGGAAAACCTCGGTGAAATGACCAAGGGCGGGCGCAGCAAACATGAAGAAGGCGTCACCAAGGAACTGATCGGCTTCGCCTCCGCCAAACGCAAGCTGGCGTACGACCTCGGCGTCGACGTCTATTCCGACAACAAAACCCTGCAGAAGGAACTCAACAGCGTGGCCTGGGCCAACTACAGCGGCGGCTTCATCATCAACGCGGCGATGTTGGCGGGCCCCCGCTTCCTCGTCGTCACCAAAAATATTGACCGCCTGAACCAACTGCTGCGCGACAGTTCGCCGGAGGATTTGAGACGCATCAACCGCGAACGGCTGATGTGGATGAACATGGAGCCCGAAACCGCCGAGGCCCTGCTCGACCATCCGCTGTATTCACCGCGCCACGAGACCTTTCTCGCCGGGTCGCTCTATGAGATGAAGGGCGTCGGCGGACGGGCCGAGTTCGTCCAGCGCGCCACCGAAGCCAAGTCCACCAACACCGCGCTGATCTTCCAGAAGATGGCGGAACTGATGTACGAGTACCACAGCAAGGTCGACGAGATCGAACGCATCGTCACCATCCGGCGCTTTCCCATGGGCGTGACCCGGGGAGGGGCGCTGTTTCTGCCTTTTGTCTGCGATTACGAAGTGTGGTCGCCGCAACTGGCGAAGATGGTCAATGAAATGGTGCAGGAATATCCCGAGAAAGCCGGGAGCATCAGCCGGATCGAGCTTTGGACCACCGGCACGCTGTCACAGAAAGCGAAAGACCGGCTCAGTTACATGGGATTCGATGTACAGGAAAAGGCATTTGAATATATGAAAGACCTCGAACGCGGCACCACCGCCACCGACACCTGGCACAAACCGTAATATTTTAAATTTTCAAACCAAAGTGGAACCTTTACCAAAAACACATTTTTATGTTTTTAGTGATGCCTCCCCATCGGATTGGCTGACCGATGGAGGAGATGAAAATTGGCACACTATTGTAAATTTATTGTTTCAAACTGATCCCTCTCTTATTCCATGCATTAGCGGTGGACGAAATCACGAAGATGTCCTAAGTCTAGATCGCCCATACCAGGAAATTATTAATAATTTTAATGCCAAGCTTCCCAATAATACCTTACGCAAATGGCATAGAAGCTCAATGACCTATAAAAAGAAATTTTGCGAAATTATTTCGGAGGAATTAAATAAAGGAACCTTGATTATATCCGCTTGTTCATTTCAGGAGAAAACCTTACGAAATAGCCAAACCGCCCTTTTAAATTCCTACAATCAAAACATAGGTGGCATTGAAGGAAGGAATATCGACTTCGAATTATTTGATGACAAGCGAGGACGTCGCCAAATGAGGCACTCATTTATTAATTTTCATGGCCACCACGAAATCCAAGCCCCCGAAAGCCAAATGCTAGTTTTACTCTTCATGGCTTGGTTTTTTGCGAACCAATTTATTTTTTTCAGTGAAAACTTGGTATTGAATGAAAATTCAAAAAGTACTGATCTGGCTTTCACAGTTGTTTCGGATAAGCTAAGTGGTGACGACGAATTTCGCCCAAAAAATGAAATGAATTTAAGGAATTTGATTGACCCGGACGGAGATCAATTGATCAGCCTTGGAAAGTCCCAACAAAGTGATAGTTTTTCAGGTGACTTAATCGTCGATAATTTAGCGGGCTTATTAAATTCGGCGGTTGATAGGCAAAATTCAGAAACCGCAGAATTAATTACAAATTTTTTTCCTAATAGCTTCTGGCAAGGATGGCATAGGCTTATGCCATCCGAGACAACCCTAAAATCAATATTTGTTAAAGAAACTTTTTAAAGTATCTTGGAAAAACAGCTTTCCTTTCGCAACTCCCTAAAATATTTATCCCTTTTCAAAATCCAAAATTTTTTTTCGCGTCCAGCTTGACGGCCCCCGGGGACGGTTTTATTTAAAGTCAGGTGGGATAAAGAAGATCACAAGCGGGCCCGCAAACCCCATACATGTGTCTTTTGAACTTTGTTAAAAATTAAATTCACAACCGGAGGTTTGCCATGACACTCATCACTTATGAACCGAAACATTTTTTGAGCGATTTCTTTGAAAACGGAACCCTTTTTCCGAAAGGCTTCAAGGATCCCTTCTACGGGAACCCGGCCGGCGACCTGAAGGTGAACATCACCGAAGACGAGCACGGCTTCCATCTCACCGCCCCCGTTCCGGGCTGGAAGGACGACGAAGTGGATGTTGAAATCAACCACGGCGTCCTGACCCTCAAGGGCGTGCACGAAGAAAAGAAGGAAGACGACAGCAAGGAATACAAGATGCGCGAATTCGTCCGCCGGAGCTTTGAACGAAGTTTCCGTCTGGGCGACCACGTGGACCAGGACAAGATCACCGCCAAGCTGGAAGACGGCGTCCTGAATGTGGTTATGCCGAAAAAAGAGGAAGTGAAACCGAAAGTGCAGAAAGTGAAGATCAATTGATCGTAGCGGTGCGGACAGGCGGCCCGGGTTCCCCTCGTGGGACCCGGGCTTTTTATTTTCCGCCATTTCCAGCCAACCCGGGTGCCGGAACTACCAGGCGGGGCCAGGGCCCCAAAAAATAACGGGTCTCCATCATTTAGCGTTGCCTTTGGATTTCGCATGTGTTGTATAATGAGTCTACAGGACTGAAAATTAAAGGGGACCTCGGAATCCTTGATTTTCTTTCAGCAGGCTATTCCGCAAACAGCAACAGGCCGCCGCCACGGTGGACCGGCAGGGATGGATGCAGTGGCGCGGTCCTTTATTCCGGGTCTCCGCACGCACGGACCCGGCTTTTTATGTGATGTGTTTTGGAAAGGGAAACTATGAAATCCTTTGCGCTGATCAACGCAAAAGACATCGAGACCATTCTGATGGCGCTCAACGACGCCATTTCGGACATGAATATAGAGTTGAGGAACCAGGTCAAGGAATCGAAGAAGAACGAAATCCTCAACTACAAGGGCAAGTACATGCGGGTGTTTGAAAAACTGAAGCAGAACCCGTCCATCTACGCCCTGGCCGAGCACGAGGTGGACATCGCCGCGGGCGGGTTGAACGACGCGATCGAGCTTTTGGAAGAAAATATGACGGACGACCTCGACGAACAGGAAAAAGCGGAGATTCTGACCTACAAAAACGAGTGCCAGCGACTGATCGATATCCTGGCAGGTTGACCCTGCCCCGGGGCATCAGCGCCCGAAGTTGACGTAGTAGCCGTAAGCGAACATCCAGCCGGTGATCCCCACACCCGCCACCATGCACAGCGCCCAGGCCTTCTTGCTGTTGCGGTCCAGATTGGGCTTGTCTTCATACATGACGGACGAGTGCACCATCATCCCCATGAAAAAAGAAATCGCGAAGAAAGCCAGAATGATCACTGTGATCATGACCGGGCTGAATTCCATTGCTTCCGTATTCATTGCCAACTCCTTGTTCCGCCGGTTTTGTTCCGGACTATAAAAAACCGGATTCAGCGATTCCCAGAAACACCAGCAACTCGCTGAGGGCGATCAGCAACACAAACCCGCCGACCAGACTGAGCGCGACGGTGGCCATGATCATGAGAAATTCCTTGCGGCTCCGGGTCTGACGCACCCAGCTGATGACCAGTGTCAACGCCACCACAAGTGTGATGCAGATCAGGTAATATCGAATCGCCATGGCACTCCGATTCTAGCAGGGTTGACATCAGGGTAAAAGCCCCGCCCCCGATTGGCAACTAATTCTGATCCACCGCACGGACCTGCGCCGGCATGCTCAAAAGATGCCCGAACGACACCTCCTCCGGCCGGCGGAACTGCTCCACGCCGATGACGATTTCCGGCTGCGGCCGCCGCGCTTCCTCTATATAGGAACCGAACAGCCGGTCCCAGACCGACAGGTTGAACCCGTAATTCGAATTGGTCTCGCGCACTTCCACCGAATGGTGGATGCGGTGCATGTCCGGCGTCACGAACAGGTAGCGAAGCGCCCGGTCCAGCCTGAGCGGCAGGCGGATGTTCGAATGCGTGAACTGCGCCATGCCGTTGAGCACCGCCTCGAACACGATCACCCCGGTCACCGAAGGCCCCAGCAGAAACACGATGGCGATCTTGTAGAGCATGGACAAGACGATTTCCACCGGATGAAAACGGAATCCGGAGGAGACGTCGAGGTCGAGGTCCGAATGGTGCACGATATGAAACCGCCACAGAAACGTCACCTTGTGCACCAGCACGTGCTGCCAGTAGATGGCGAAGTCCAGCAGGATAACCGTCGCCAGGATATTCAGTCCGGCTGGGACTTCAAACAGGTTGAGCAGCCCCCATCCCTGTTCCCGTGCGTAGGCCGCCGCGCCCACCGCCGCCGCGCCGAAGATCAGTTTGATCAGCCCGGTATTGAGAAAAGTGAGTCCCAGGTTGATGGCGAGCCGGCGTTTCTTGGAGTCCACCGTCGGGTGGCGCGGGATGCGGCTTTCAAGAAACAGCATGAGAAAGAAGACGCCGAGGAAAATACTCAACCGGATCTGATCCGTGCTCATCCCGCCCCGCTCCCGGAGTGCCTTCAGGTGATTTTAGGGTTCCGCCGCACCTGGATGATGACCCCCTGCGCCATCAGGGCGATGAACCAGATTCCCATGAACACCAGCATCCAGATGAAAAACAGGCCGAACCAGTACTGGTTGGGAGAGTAGTCGACGGAATTGTGGATGAGCGCCTTGATCCGTGCCTTCTCGTTGACCGAGGCTTTGACGTAAGACATGAAAAAGGGATGTTTCTGCTGTTTGGCGAAGGGTTCCAGCTTGTCGTAAGGCAGGCGGAGAAACTCCATGACCGTCCGCTTGTTTTCCTTGAAATAGAGGCGCATCCGCTGGACCTCATCGGATTCCGGCGGATTGCTCATGTAGTACCACCCGGTCACGCAGGTGGCCACGATCAGGGCGAACCAGAAGCAGATTCGGCGGCCGAGCTTCTCCTTCTGCTCTTCCTCGACTTCGCTCAGGACTTCCTGATGGACGGTTCTGGGGGATTCTTCATTCATAGTCTGTCTTCAAAAAGTTTACCATATCACGATACGAATTTTAACGATAGCACTCGATTGACCGGTGCGGGCGGCAGTCTCTTACATGCTATAATCCCTTTTAACGTTTTTTCCTGCCGCCTTCTCCTTTGACGTCTTCCATGGCTTCCTCTCCCGGTTACGTTGCACTGCTCAAATCCAACGCCGGCTTCCGCAACCTGTGGTACGGGCAGGTCGTCTCGGAACTGGGAGACTGGCTCAACAGCATCGCCATTTACATGCTGGTGATGCAACTGGGCGGCGGAGGCATGGCCATGGCCATCACCATGATGGCCAAACTGATGCCGGTGTTTTTCGTCAGCCCGCTCGCCGGGGTGCTGATCGACCGCATCGACCGGCGCGCCATCCTCATCGCCAGCGACGTGCTGCGCTTTTTTGTCGTGCTCTGTTTTCTGATGGTCGACGAACCCGGCGAGTTGTGGCTGCTGTACACCCTGGTGGTGATCGAAATCGCCCTCGCCGGATTTTTTGAACCCGCCCGCAGCGCGTTGATCCCCTCGTTGACCCAAAGGGAGGAACTGGTCACGGCCAATGCCCTGAGCGGGTCCACCTGGTCGGTCATGGTCGCCGTCGGAGCCGCCCTCGGCGGCGTGCTGGTCAGCTGGTTCGGAATCCAGACCGCCTTTATCATCGACGCCTTCACTTTTTTGATTTCCGCGGCGTTCATTTACCGAATTCCCAAAGCCGAACGCCCGGCGCGCCCTCACACCGAAGCCCAGCGCGGCTTTTTCCAGGATCTGAAAGACGCCGGTTCCTACCTGAAACAACAGCCCGGCATCCTCGTGCTCGCCCTGCTCAAATCCGGCCTGGCCCTGGCCGGAGGCGTCATGACCCTCATTCCGCTCTACTCGGCCCGGATCTATTCCGCGCCGGAAATGGTGTCCATGGGCATCGGGATCATTTATTCGGGACGCGGCATCGGCGCCGCCCTGGGTCCGCCGCTGGTGCGGCGGCTGTTCGGCGAAACCTCGCAGGTGCTCCGCCTCGCCATCGCCGGCGCGTTTTTCATGGGTTCCGGGGCCTATTTCATGTTTTCCAATTCCGAATCGCTCGTCATGGCCACCGTCTCCATCGGGCTGGCCACCTTCTTCGGCTCCATGATCTGGGTGTTCAGCTCCGCCCTCATTCACCTGGAAGCCGAGGACCGTTTTCTGGGCCGGATCTTCAGCCTGGAAATGGCCCTGCTGACGCTGGTCATGGGATTGAGTAATTTCGGCGTCGGGGCCCTGGTCGAGACCCTGGGCTGGGACCTGCATTCCACCGCCCAGGCGATCGCCCTGATTTTCCTTTTGCCGGGAATCGGCTGGAGCGCGTTTCTCGTTTTTGTCCACCGCCGGTTCAAACGCGGGGAGTGCGTGGGGACGGTGTGTCCGGTGGAACCGAGCGACGCCAAAGTGCCTCCAACGTCGCTTTAACGATTCCGTTTTATTACGCGGGGAAAATTTTTCAGGAAATAAAATGGTCGGCGAGCGATTTGCCGATGTCAAAATGGTGGGCGATGCTCTGCGCGGACTCCTGGGTCTCCGCCCAAGCGTAGGCCGCGTTGACCTGCTCTTCCATCCCGAGCGCATGGAGCACCCCGACTGAAATATAACTCGCCGAAAGGTCCGTCGAAGTGGAAAACGCCGTCACCATTTCCGCCATGAATCCCATGTCGCCCGACGGCAGGGAACGGTACTTTTCCACCAGGGCGACGAGGTTTTGCTCGCCGTACGTGTTGGCGTAACCGGAACCGATCACCGGCTCCTGATAGAGCGCCAGGATTTCTTTTTCAAGCACGCCGGAGTCGGCAGACATCAAAAATACCCCTTATATTTCAGCAGGTTGAGAGGCTTCTTCCAGCCAGTATTCCTGGAATTCCTCGTAATAAGCCAGGCGGCTGAAGTCCGTCATCCGGTCGATGAACACCTTGCCGTGCAGGTGGTCGATTTCGTGCTGCAACACCACCGCGAAAAACCCACTGGCCTCGATTGTGACCGGCTGTCCCGTGCGGTCGAACGCCTCGACCGTCACCGCGTCGGGCCGGGTCACCAGTCCCCGCAGATCGTTCAGGCTGAGGCACCCTTCCCAGAACGAAAGGGTTCCGGTTCCATAACGCGTGATGACCGGATTGATCAAAACCGACAGCGGAATATTTTCCTGATCCGGATAACGTTCATTGCCGACATACTCGGCGATGACAATTTGCTGCGACCGCCCGACCTGGGGAGCCGCGATTCCGACACCCCCTTCATCGTGCATCGTGTCGATGAGGTCGTCGATGAATTTCTGAAGTTCATTTTCCGGATCGCCGTTCAATTGTTCGAGGTCGACCGGTTGCGCCACACGCCTCAAAATAGGATTGCCCAGGCGGGCTATTTTTAAAACTGCCATGGTTCGTTCCTTAAATTGCAATGGGTCGTTTTAAGGCCATTTTAACACAAAATTCCGGCACCTGACTTCCCATGAAAACCCGGGTGAGTCAAGCCGCAATTGGCCGCCAAAAGAAAAATTTTTGTTTGACATTCGGAAGGCATTTTTTATAATGACCACCGGTTTGCACATATTTCCCAGGGAAAGGAGGGATGCCCATTGACTAAGGACGACCTGATCAACGCCGTTACAAAAGCAGTAAAAGATGACTCGGTAAGCAAGCGGTTAGCCGGCGACATCATTGATGCCACCTTTGACGCCATTGGCAAATCCATTAAAAAGGATAAACGTTTTGCCTATCCCGGATTTGGCACCTTCACCGTCAGGACTCGCAAAGCCAGAAAAGGCCGAAACCCACAGACCGGAGAAGAGATCAAAATCAAAGCCAGCAAAACCGTAGGATTTAAACCGGCCCCCGCACTTAAAAATTCTCTGTAAAAAAGGGCATCTCGACCAACAGAATTGAATCGCGGTTCCCCATCGATTGGCCCATGGGACCGCGAGTGAACCAGGATGATCAAGAGATACCCTTGATTACACCGCCCGGGTGAAATCCCCGGGCGGTTTTTTTTTGCGAAAAAAAAACGGAGAGCGATTTCCTCAGGGAGAGACCAGGCTTGCCCCGATCCCGGCCTTTGCCAGCTCCCCCGCGTAACGTTCCGCGTTTTCCTTTTCCAGAAAAGCCCCGACCAGCACCTGGGTCACCGGGTTGGGGAAATTACCCCCACCCGCCGAATGCAGGTAAGCCGAAACTCCTTTCTGCCTGAGGGCTTCCGCCAATGCTTCCGCTTCGCCCTCCTGCAGGAACTCCCCGGCCATCAACGCGAAGGGAAACCGCTTGGGCGCGGCAAAGCGCGAGGCTTTCATCCGGCGGATTTGACGCGTCATCTCCTCGGCCCCGTTCCAATCCGACTGCCGCCCGACCAGAACCCGGTAGATTTTCTTCACGGGGGTCACGTAAAGGGGCGCGATGTAGGCGTGCCAGCCGCGGGCGCGCAGTTCGTTCAATACCTCCACCGCCTCCCCCAGGTTCAGCTTCGTGGAGGCGTGCACCACGATCGGATAGGTCAGGGAATCCGGCTTCGAAAAGTCCGCCTCCGTAACCGCGCCCGATTCGCTGCCGGAAGCCCGCAGTTTGTTGAAAAACTTCTTCACCGCAAAATGTTCGCTGGTGATCTTCCAGCCCCCCTGTTCCCGTACCCACTCCAGGGTCTTGCGGCCGAAACTCTGCATCTTGTCCGAATCGAACCACTGGTCGAACCCGACGAACGCCTGGTCGCCCTGCAACACCACCACCGGCGCGCCGACCCTGAGCCGAACCTGCTTGTGGCGTTTGAACATCATGCCCTTGAAGCGTTCCCAGTAAGCGTAACCACGGGTCTTGCCCGGCACCGGGGGTTGCTTTGAAAATAACGCAAGGTGCTGTCCCAGATCGCCCTTCTCCCAACTGCTGCGCCATTCCTCTAAACGCGAGACGATGGCGCTCTGGACATCCTTTTTCGGCGGCGCGGCCAGGAGCTCCGCCACCAGCGGATCCAAATCAGATCTCCGACGCCAGCTTCAACCGGTCCCGGATCAGTTCCCATTCCTGCCAGTGGTTCTGAACCAACCAGTGCGCGCGGCGGTCGCTCACCTCTTTCAGGCGGGCCTCGAAGGAGGTGAGGTTCAGCTCCACTCCGGCGGCCAGTCCGTGCATATTGCCCTTGATGAACTTGTCGCGGTTGTCCATCCACAAAGCCACCGCAGCCTTCTCCTTGCGGGTTTCCCCCAGCTTCAGGTCGGTCACAATCGAATCCAGCGACTCTCCCCGCTTGAGGGGACCGTAAGTTTCCTGCGCCACCACCAGCGGAGACACGGCGGTTTTCTCCGGTGACGCCGGTTTTCCGGCAGGGACGTCCTCCGGCTCGTGAATCTGTCGTTCCGGCGCCGGGGCGCGGGCGACCCGTTCCACCACCTGCGGTTTCGAAGCCGGTTCCGCTTCCGGTTTTTCAGGAAGCGGGATCACCACCTGGGGCTGGGCCGGAGGCGCCGGTTCCGTGTGCGGCGTGGGCAGCGGCTCCACCTCGCGCGTGGCCGGTTCCGCCAGTTCCCGGACCACCAGCGGCGCGGGATGCACGGCCACCACCACCGGAGGCAACGCGTTGACCGCCGCCGGTGCCGTTTCGGTTTCCGGTTCGGCATTCACTGCGGCGCTTTCCGTCTCGGGTTCGGTATTTTCCGGTTCCAGTGAAGGGGGTTCTTCCTCCATCGGGCCGGTACCGGCCAATGCCTCCGGCTCCGGTTCTGGCTCGGCGGGAACCTCTAAATCCTGCTCCCGTTCCGCTTTCAGCCGCAGGGTGACGCTCTGCTTGAAATCGACCGAGATCAAATAGTTTTCCATGATGACGTTGCCGCCCTGCTCGGCCCTCACCACAAGGTTGAACGAGGGGTGGAACAGGGGCAATGGGGACACAACACGCAGGATCTGCCGTCCATCCCGTATTTCGATTTTTCCCGGCAGGACGAGCTCATCGACGACACTGGGGCGGGACAGGCCGGCCTTTTCGTAATCTTCCTGGGAGCCGATTCGCACGCTCAACGGCTTGTCCGGGTTGGCTTTCAGTCCAATTTCCGCATTGAATTTTTCACCGAAACTGCTGATCACTTCCATGGAGCCGAGGCTGAACCCCCACACGGGCTGCGGCAGGGCACAACAAAACAACAGGAACCATCCAGCCAGGAAACAACAGCCGGAACGGTTTTTTGCGGCAAGCGGGCGGGTTTCAGGCATCAGAGGTTTCCGGCATGGAGGACCGGCGGGGGGTGGATGATGAAATACTAGAACAGGCCAAACAGTTTGTCTTCGTCTTTGTCCAGGTTCTTGAGTTCCTCACTGGCTTTTTTCTTTTCTTCCTGCACTTCCTGGGTCAGGCGTTCCTTTTGATCCTTGAGCATTTCGATTTCAAAATCACGGAACTCCCCCTTGTTCGCTTCGCGCGGCCGGCGGGTCTTCCGTTTGACTTCCTCGGTAAAACTATTGATCTCCAGGTAATGGCAAGTGCGGCATTCCGTGGCATAGCGAAACACCTTGCGGTTGTATTTCTGGGGGGCGCTGTCGAGATGGTCGCCTGTGGAAAAGGCGCTGTGTATGTGACAGGTCTGGCAATAGTCCCCGATGAGACGGTTGTTTTCGTGCGAGGTGTATTCGCCTTCAAACGCCTTTTTCACCTTCCAGGAGGAACACGCGCTCAGGTTGCCTGCCAGGGCAAAAAGCAGGACCCACCCGGCCAGAAACCGGAACGTGTCCGGGATTCGGAGAATCGCCGGATTCCTTTTGGTTGTCTCGTGTCGGTAAGGCACGTCTGTTTGGGAAAAGGGACCAGAGATAGGGCGGGGCGGGGCAGGCCAGGCGTCAGATAGAGCGCTCCCGGAACGCCTTGTACAACTTCATGACCTTGCCGGAATAACGATGGGGACGCTTGCCCTTTTTGAGAATTCGAACCAGCCGGGAGGGACCATGGTTGTACGCTTCCAGAGCGAGTTTCAGGTCCCCAAACCGGTCGATCAACTTGTTCAGATAGAAAGCCCCGAGCGCAATATTCTGCTCGGGGTTGTAGAGGGAAATGTTGTCGGAGCTCACCGTCTCCACTTCATCCACCAAAGCCCGGGCGGTGGCCGGACGGATCTGCATCAGGCCCAGGGCGCCCCGGTGAGACTTGGCCCAGTTGTAAAAAGAGCTTTCGGTGACGATGACCGCAGTCAGAAACATCGGATCGAACCCGTATTTCTCGGATTCGTCGAAAATAACCTGCGCCACCTGATCCTGTCCTTCAAACTTCAATCCGGTCCGGTAATCGTCGATAATGCTCGCGATCCGCTGCTTGACCCCACCTTCGTAGAGCAGCCGGGCCTTGTGTTTTTCCCGGGCAATTTCCGAGGCGATCCCATGTTCATAGGTCTGGATCGACCGCGCCAGCGGCGACAATCCATTGTAAGGCAGACCTTTTCCAATACCCCCCAGGGCCAGACCTACAGCCAGCACAGCGGCCAGGGCAGCATTCGCCTGACGAAAATGTAAACAGACTTTTCGAAAACGCATTCTTTCCTTGCTGATTTCCTGATTTGATCCCACGACAGGCCCGGAAGGACCTGCCTCACCCGGCTTTCGGGCTGGAAATCAATGCCGGGTACTTAATATAGGTAGAGAATGTGTCGTAAAGTACTAAAAATTAAAAACGCAGGTCAAGTATATCTTGATTGCCGCCACTCTGTCAAATGGGGAAGACTGGGCCCAACCCCCTTGTCATTTTCTGTAATAGGCCTATAATTGACCTAATTAAGGTCTTTTTATTGAATAGGTTATGAAATTTTCGTGTCCTGAGTGCCAGGCCAAATACCAGGTGGACCTCCCCGCCACAGGCGAGGAGGGGGTCGAGGTCAAGTGCGCCCGTTGTCAGCACACCTTCCGGGTCCACGAAGAAACCGCCGGCGCTCTGTCGGCAGGGGCCTCATCCAGCGCCACGGAAACCGGAGGAACCGACTCCCTGATGGACTCGGAACCGGATGTCTTTGACGCCTCCCCCGCTCCGGAAGAAAACCTGGACGCCTTTCTGGATGAACTGATCCAGCAGGAAAAACTGGAAGGGACGACCCCCGCAACAGAGTTTCCTGACGTGACCACGCCCGACACCAATCTGGACGGCCTCCTCGAAAACCTGCTGGCGGACACCCCGGATGAGACCGGGTCCGGCCTTGCCGATGAGGAACTCGACCAAATCTGGGAAGAGTCCGTGGAACAGGGTCAGCAAGAAGACCTGACCGACGAACCCCTGCCGGAAACAGAAATCCCGGAACAGGACAAGCAACAGGAAGCCGCGAAAACGGAGCCGGTTGTTGAAGAACCGTCCGCCTCCCCTGAAGAAGACGCTCCCGAGGAAGATCTGTGGGCTCAGGCTTTCGCCGACCAGGCCGCCACCGAAGCCAAACAGGCGCAGGAAGAACCCGCGGAAGCCGGAGGCGAGGACACCTCCGAGGAAGACCTGTGGGCCCAGGCCTTCGCCGACCAGGAAGCCACCGAAGCCAAACAGACACAGGAAGAACCCGCGGAGACAGAGGGAAAGAACGACAACTCCGAGGAGGACCTCTGGGCGCAGGCTTTCGATGAAACCACCGAAGACGCCACGGACGAAAAAACGGCCCCCGCCGCTATGGAGGAAGGGGAAGAGGGAGCAGAACCGGAAACGACGGATGAAGATGTTTCCGACGAGGAAATGCAAAAACTGGCTGCCATCGCCCAGGACGATTCCGCAGGGCTGGGCCTGGCGGACGAAGCACTGGCCAACTACAACGAAGAAGATTACGCCGACTTTGAAGACGACGAGGAATTTGAAACGGAAGCGCCCGCCAAAAAGCTGGGATTCATCCCCCTGCCTTCGGGCAAAACAGGCAAGCTGGTCGTGGGAGGCGGGGTGGCCGCGCTCCTGCTAATTGCCGGAAGCGCCTACTTCGCCATTCAAACCTTCGCGCCTCCGGAACTGGTCGAAGACGCGCAAGTGGCAGAGTCCGCCCCCCAGCCGGAACCGGAGACCGGAACGCAGACAGCCGAAGAAGCGCCCGCAACTTCCGCCGAACCTGCAAAAGACCCCGACCAGGAAAAAGCGGGTGAAGCCGCTTCGGCCGTTGAAGAAGCCCAGAACGCCCTGCTCGGAGAGGAAGCAGCCGGGGAGGAGAAAAACGCGGCGGAATCCACCGGTCTCCAAAACGCCCTCCAGCCCTTCGCCGATATCGTCGAGATGAGTTCCATCATGCCGGTGGCCTACAGCCCCACGGACATCAAGGTTCTGAGCTTCACCATTCAACTGGAGATGGACCAGCCCAGAACCGCCGAAGGCATGCGCAATTCCCTGCCCGTGTACGAAAAAATCGTCGTCTCCACGGTGGAAAACTTTCTCAAGCGGAAGTTCTACAACGACATTCTGTACGTGAAGGAAAAGCTGGTCAAAAAGCTGGAGCTTGCGCTCAACAAGGGACTCAAGCAGGGCAAGATCAAAAAAGCGAAGTTCAAGGAATTTCAGATCAGCTGATCTTCCTCTCCCCTCCCCTCCGGGTTTTCCGCCCCCCATTGTCCCATGGCTTCGAGTTGGGTTTTGATGGCGTAAATCAGTTCCTTGAGCCCGGCCCCCTTGACGGAGGAAATCGCCATGACCGTCGGGTTCAGTTCCAGAAGCCGGGGGCGCAACGCCTCCCAGCGGGCTTCCGCTTCCGGGTGATCCACCTTGCTGGCCACCAGGATCTGCGGCTTTTCAGCCAGCGCGGGGTCAAACGCCTTCAGTTCGCGCTGCAGGGTGTGGTAATCCTGCAGCGGATCGCGCGTGTTCATCACGGAAAAATCCAGCAGATGGACCAGCAGCCGGGTGCGTTCGGTGTGTTTGAGGAAGCGGTGCCCCAGCCCCTTGCCCTCGTGCGCCCCCTCGATGATTCCCGGAATGTCCGCCGCCACGAAGGAGCGGAAATCCTCGACCTTGACGACGCCGAGTTTCGGCGTCAGTGTGGTGAACGGGTAGTCGGCGATTTCCGGATGCGCATTGGAAATACATGAAATGAGGGTGGACTTGCCGGCGTTGGGGAAGCCGACGATGCCGACATCGGCGAGGAGTTTCAACTCCAGGGTGAGCACCTTCTCTTCACCGGGTTCGCCCTTGTCCGCGCGGCGCGGCGCGCGATTGACGGAGGACTTGTAATGCTCGTTGCCGAAACCGCCCCGGCCTCCATGCGCGAGCACGAATTCCTCGAAAGGTTCGGTCAGGTCGGCGACGATCTCGCCGGTCTCATGGTCCTTGACCACGGTTCCCAGGGGGATCTTGATGTACATATCCTGACCGCTTTTGCCGGTCTGGCTCTTGCCCCGCCCGTGGGTGCCGGTGTCGGCGCGGTAAAGCTGCTGGTAGCGCAGGTCGATCAGCGTGGTGAGGCCGGGGTCGGTGACCAGGATGATATCCCCGCCGCGGCCGCCGTTGCCACCGTCCGGGCCGCCTTTCGGGATGTATTTTTCACGGCGGAAACTGCAACAGCCGTCCCCGCCCTTGCCCGCCTGGACCGTGATTTTGACCTGGTCGACAAACATGAGGACGCACCTGTCACGTGGGAATTTTTAAGAGAAAAACCTGCCGGAGGGGGTGTTTACTCGGAAACCGGGTAGACGCTGACTTTTTTCTTGGTGCGGGTCATCCATTCGAATTTAACCCGTCCCGGCACCGTCGTGAACAGCGTGTAATCGCTGCCAACCGAAACGTTGTTTCCCGGGTGAAAGGTCGTGCCGCGCTGGCGCACCAGGATTTCACCGGCCTTGACGAACTGTCCGTCAAAACGTTTCACGCCGAGGCGTTTGCCGATACTGTCGCGGCCGTTGGAAGTGCTGCCCTGCCCTTTTTTATGAGCCATATTCGATTCCTCGGAATGCTTATTTGTTGATGCCGGTTATTCTGAGTTTGGTCAACGGCTGGCGATGACCGTTCTTGCGCCGGTAGTTTTTACGGCGCTTCTTTTTGAACACAATGATTTTCGGGGCCTTGCCCTGGTCGACCACTTCGGCGGTGACCGCCGCGCCGTCGATAAACGGGGTGCCCACCTGGGGCTGACCTTCGCCCGCCACCATCAGCACCTCGTTCAGGGTGATGGAATCGCCCACGTTGGCTTCAATTTTCTCCACCTTGATTTCATCGCCTTCGGCAACCTTGTACTGCTTGCCGCCGGTTTTCAGAACCGCGTACATAACGTCTCCTGGGTACTCACTCGAAATAAGAAATAAAACGGAAAACCTTGCTGCAGGGGTGACCTGAACGAGGGAAAATATAAGCGAGCATCATACTGAATTTTCAGGCGCGCGTCAACTTTTGAGTTACAATATCTGCCCTGTCGTCCGGAACCGGGGGCCGCGCCCCCCGGTCCGGCTTGCGGGATTTTCCCGCGAATGCTATAAGAATCTGCGAGGTTTGCGATATGTCTTTGAAAGACAAGGAGAAGTGGAATTCAAAATACGGCGGCAGCGAGTGCCTGGCCGGCCGTAAACCCTGTTCCTGGCTGTCCGAAAACCGGTCGCACCTGCCCGGCAAGGGCCGGGCTCTGGACCTGGCCATGGGGGAAGGGCGCAACGCCCTCTTCGCCGCCAGCCTGGGGTATGAGGTCCTGGGCGTCGACGTCTCCGAGATCGGCGTCCAGCGGGCCAATGAACTGGCCCGGGAGCGCGGGCTCTCCCTGAAGGGCGAAGTCGCCGACCTCGACGAATGGCCGATTCCTGAAAACACGTTCGATCTGGTGATGTGTTTCTACTTCCTCGACCGCAAACTCTTCGAGCCCATCCGCAAGAGCCTGCGCCCGGGCGGAATCGTCATTTTCGAAACCTTCAATCAGGACCATCTCCAATACTCGGACTTCAAACCGGAATGGGTGCTCGGACCGAATGAACTCATCAAGGAATTTTTCAACTACCGTATCCTCCACTACCGTGAAACGGACGAAGATGAAAAAGCCACTTCCGCCATCCTCGTGCGCAAACCGGAAGACGCCCCCGCCTGAGATGACACGACCCGGACAAAACGCCCGCAACCGGCTGTGGCCTGTTCTCCTGCTGCTCCTGCTCGGCTCAACGGCCTGCACCAGCATCCCCGATGAAAGCCGCAAGCTGGAAACGCGCAATGTCACCATCGAATACCACGACAAGCAACGCGACCGCGAGATCGACGGCATCGACCTGCAACACCCGTTCTCGATCAACGGCGATACGATGGAAGCGCAGATCAAATCCGTCTTCTACGAGCATCTGGCGCTGGTGAGCAAACCGGAACCGGTATTCAACAAAGTCCAGTTGCCGGACCTCAAGCGTCTCCTGACCAAGGCGCTCAACCACGCCAGGCCGGATCATTACATTTCATTCAAGATCAAAGGAGACGGCGGTGAAACGGAAGGGGATCTTTTCGCCAGCAACGGCAGGCTCCACTGGCGGCTGAACAAAATCGACGGCGAGGCGTTCACCCGGCAGGCCTGGGCACGGAACGAACAACGCTGGCGGCTGGCCCCCCGGTCCGGGCAGAAATACTACACGAAAAAAATACTGATGGAACGGGACATCCACAACTGGATCGTTTCCCCCATCCAGACGGCACCGCCGAAACCCCAGCGGATGGAAACCACGACGCCCCGCGAACCCGCCGCGCCGGCTCCCGCAGCAGCGCCCGCACCCACGGCCAAAGAGCAGGAACTGGAACGCAAGCTCGGCATCCTCAACAAACTGCGCGACAAGCAGTTGATCGACGAAGCGGAATACGAACGCCGGCGCAAGGCCCTGCTCGACGAATATTTTTAAAGGACTCCGCCCGCCGCGGTTTTTACAAAACGGCTTTCATTGTTCCAACTTTATAAACTCTCTCCTTAAAAGCTTACCGGCTCTTTCACTTCACCCGGAGCAGGTAGATGCCATCGCGTACGGTGAGGAACACGTGTTCGACGCGCGGGTCGCGCTTGACCGTATCGTTGAAGTGGGCGATGGCGCGATCGGAATCGTCCATCGGGTGCAGGACACGCCCGCTCCACAACACGTTGTCGACCGCGATCAGTCCGCCGTGCCGCATTTTCGGCAGGATCGCCTGGTAATAATTCAGGTAATTGGCCTTGTCCGCGTCGATGAAGGCGAAATCGATCGGGCCGGCCAACCGGGCGAGCGACACCTGCGCATCGCCTTCGAGCAGGTGAATTTTCTTGCCGTGCGCGCTCCGGTCGAAATAGCTCCGCGCCACGGCAATTGCTTCCGGATCGATCTCACAGGTGAACAGTTCTCCGTCATCCGGCAGCGCCTCGGCCATCGACAAGGTGCCGTACCCGCTGAAGGTGCCCACTTCCACCGCCCGCCGCGCACCGGAAATTTTCACCAGCAGGTTGAGGAACCGGCCTTCGATACGGTCGGTCAGCATTTGGGGGATTTCCAGGGAGGCGTAGGTTTCCTCCTTCAACTGCCGCAGCAGCGCCCCCTCATCTTCCGTGTGGTTGTAGGCGTACTGTTCTATTTTTTCATCAATGAAATCCATCGAAAACCTCCGGGAATGTTCAGGGTAAAGTTCAACAGGCCAGGCTACCGGGATTCCTTCTCCGGCAGGCGCAGGAACTGCCAGGCGTACCAGGTCGCGACCGATTCATAAGGGTTCCAGGGCGCCCCGATTGTTTTCAGGGTCCTGGCATCGGGCTGGGCTTTCAGGTTGTAGATTTTTTGAACGGCGGACCGCAGCCCCAGGTCGTCCACCGGCAGCACGTCCGGCCGGTTGAGTGAAAAAATGAGGAACATCTCGACCGTCCACCGGCCGATGCCTTTCACCTGCACGAGCTGTTCTATGATCTCATGATTGTCCATCGACCGGAAGCGGCGCGGGCGAACGTGGCCTTCCTCGAAGTGACGCGCCAGGTCCCGCATGTACACGATTTTCTGGCGGGAAAGACCGGCGGCGCGGAGGTCGTCTTCCGCAAGGGACAAGAGCGGGCCGGGACGCGGACGCCGGTTTTCAAAAAGCTTCGCGAAACGGGAATAGATGGTGTCCGCCGCCCGGGTCGAGATTTGCTGGGACACGATGGCCCGCGCCAGCACCTGGAAATAGCGGTTGTCCGGCCGCAGCCGGTGCGGTCCCACGGCGTTCATGACGTCGGCGATTCGGGGATCGTGTTGCCTGAAATGGGCCAGCAGTCCCGCGTGGTCCGGCAGGGCAGTCATCACATCAGTCGCAATGCAGGAATTTGAACCGCGGCATGTCCGGCTGGTCGAGCAGACGCTGCTTGATGTCCATGCCGTCCAGCGAAATCCGGTTTTTACCCAAATCGAGCGTGATCAGGTTTTTCAGGTGTCCGCTCCCGGCGATCAGTTCAACGGCGTCGTCTTCGAGCCCGTTGTCGCCGAGGTACAGTTTTTCCACCGTGTCGAGAATCGGCGAGGCGCACAACGCCGCAAGCCCTTCGCGCGTCATGCGCACCCGTTCCAGATACAACTCCTTCAGCGAACGCAGGCGGGTCGAGGCCGCCAGCGCCTGCACGCCCGCGTCGCCCAGCGGATTGATCTTGGCGTACAGGGTTTCGAGTCCGCTCACAGTGTCCGACTCCGCCAGCGCCCGCATGCCTTCCGCACCGAACCGGTTGTACTGGATGAAAAGAACGCGCAGTTTTTTCAGGATTTTTGAACCCGCAATCGCCGCAAGCGACCGGTCGGTCAGTTTGTTGTTCGCCAGCGACAGCGTGTGCAAACGCGCCAGATGTGGAAACCCCGCCAGCAGTTCGACGCCTTCATCGCCGAATTCATTCGCATCGAGCCAGAACGCCTTGACGGTTTTCAGGCGCGGCCAGCCGCCGAGGTCCTCCATCTCCTCGAGGTTGATGTCCTTGCCGTTCAATTCCAGCTTGAACTTGGGAGCCTCGCCGGATTCGGCATCGGCGAACATGCGCGACTCGTCGACCACCATCGCCTCGGATTTATCGACTCCGGAATCGATCAGCGTCATGCTGTGCCGCAGGAGGCTGTCGAACAGGGGACTGATCATACCCACCCGCTTTCCCTGAAATGACGGACGATCTCGTTGGCCGTTTCCTCGGGCGTGTCCTGCGTGGTGTCGCAGGTGAAGTCGGCGGCCTCCCGGTACTTGGCCTCGCGCTGGGTCATGATCAGCTTCTGCTCCTCTTCAAAGCTGACGCCCTCCATCAGAGCGGGCCGGTTGCGGTCGCGGCTCAGGCGTTTCAGCAAAATCTCGAAGCCCGCGGTGAGCAGCACCATGCGCCCCTGCTCTTTGAGACGCTCGACGTTGCGGTGGTCCAGCACCACGCCGCCGCCGCAATCGAGGATGGCCTCCTCCGCTTTCGCGCAGACTTCACACACCACCTCGGATTCGAGTTCGCGGAATCTGGGCCAGCCGTTCCGTGCGACGAATTCGGGGATGCGCATGCCTCCCTTGCTTTCAATGATCCGATCCAGGCTGTACAGCGGGCGGTTCAGCAAGCGGGCCAGAATCCGCCCGACAACCGACTTTCCGGTCCCGCGATAACCAATGAGGACGATATTCATGCCGGAGAGAGTATAAGAAATTTCAGGGGGATGCAAACCTCAACCGGCAACGCCGGACGATCAGCGGGAAGACGGCCCCGCGGGAGCAGAGGTGGCGGCATTTTGTGATATACTTTTGGCAATTCCTGGTGTATTCCGCCAACGGTTTATAGACAAAGAAAGGACGCTCACCGTGAACTCTTTCTATAAAGGGAAGGTCTCCTGTTGTTTGACCGGAATTCTATTCTTTTTCATCGCGGCTGTCCCGGCTTTCGGACAGGACAAAGACCAAAAGTTGGAAGAAATGTGCCAGGGAGGAAATTCCTTCGCCTGTTTCACCATCGGGGAGAAAAAACGCACCCTGGACCGGGACAACAAGAAAGCGCTCGAATATTACAGAAAGGCCTGCGATGGCGGCTGGATCACGGGGTGCAACAACGCCGGGATTTTAATCCAGATGCAGGGCGCTCAATACAGCAAATACTGGAAAGAAGCGGCGAAATATTTTGAAAAAGCCTGCGACAAGGACGAAAGCAACGCCTGCTTCAACCTGGGCAGCCTGAAATACCGGGAAGGCCGCGCCAGTTCGGCCAAAAAGTATTACAAAAAGGCCTGCGACCTGGGCAATTCCATGGGATGCGAAAATATTAAAGTACTGGAGAATTAGGATTGAAGAAACCGGTCTTTTCAGCCAAGGATTGGGAAAAGCTGGTCAACGACGGCACCAATTACGGGGATGTGGGCGACCAGTTCACGCCCCGGCAAAAAGCCCTGTTTGAGTGCATCAAGGACAAAAAGGTCCTCAAACTGCAGGACGCCTACGTTTTTTCCAAACACGGCAAGAAGGAAGAGAACCACGCGGTCGACCTCGCCCGCCTGATCGCGGAGTTCGAGCCGATCAGCAAGGTCACCAGCCTGATCATCACCCACAACGGCTTCACCCCCGAAGCCCTGCAGATCCTCATCGACTCCCCCTATCTCCAGGACATCGAGTACCTTCAACTGGGATCGAATGAACTCGGCGACGCGGGAGTGCGCCTGATCGCGCAGACGGAGAAATTCAAAAACGTCCACACGCTGAACCTGGAATGCAACGGGATCGGCCCCGAAGGAGCATGCGCGCTGGCGACCTCACCCTGGCTCAACAAAATCGACTACCTCAGCCTGGTGGACAACCGCGTCGGCGAAGAAGGCGCCCGGGCCATCGCCGATTCGGACAACCTGGCCAGCCTGACCTACCTGCATCTGGGGGGGAACCGCATCAAGTCCGAAGAAGCCCGGGAAGCGGTGCGGCAATCAAAAAAACTGGTCAATCTGAAAACGCTGAAAATTTTCTAAAGCCAATCAACCCGCCACTCGCCGTGGGGGCAGCGTCTTCACACGCAAAACCCATTCGATGGTTTTTTCGGCAGAGTCCTTGCGGACGGCCCATTTCTTGGCGCGAAAAA
>JAGQJZ010000248.1 GCA_020430445.1 Nitrospina sp. | reverse complement strand
CTGCGGGAAGCCGGGGAGAAAAACAGCAGGGAACGGTTGGCCCGCATGCCGGACGAATCCAGTGTCAATGGTCATTTCAGTGCTTTAAAACGGACGAAGACGCGCAGCATAGACTGGTCACAGGTCCGCCCCGAATGGGGGCTTTCCCGGCACACGGCTTTCATTACAGGACGGCGGCTGTTGACTCAGGGGATCAACCTGGAAGGCAGGACCTTTCTGCATTCCTACGATTATTCAAGGGACCCGGACGGGAAATATCTCGAAATCATCATGACCGCTCCCATGGTCGTGGGACAGTGGATCAACATGGAGCATTACTTTTCCACCGTCGACTCCAGGGTTTATGGAGCGGGAAGCAAAGCGTATCACAATGTGGTGGGGCGTTTGGGCGTCATGTTCGGCACCCAAAGCGACCTTTGCGTGGGGCTTCCCATCCAAACGGTATTCGATGGCGACAAACCTTACCACGAACCCATGCGATTGTTTGTTATAATAGAAGCTCC
>JAGQJZ010000247.1 GCA_020430445.1 Nitrospina sp. | reverse complement strand
CAAGACCACGCTGGCCCGGCTCATCGCGGAACGTCTCAAGCGCCCCTTCCATACGCTCAGTGCGATCAGTTCGGGCGTGAAGGACGTGCGCGAAGTGATCGCCAAGGCGGGCGGAGCGGGTCTGTTCAGCACCAGCGCGATCCTGTTCATCGACGAGATCCACCGCTTCAGCAAGGCGCAGCAGGACAGCCTGCTCGGGGCCGTGGAACAGGGCACCATCACGCTGATCGGCGCCACCACCGAGAACCCCAGCTTTGAGGTGATCGGTGCGCTCCTTTCCCGCTGTCAGGTCTACACCCTGGAACCGCTCACCGAGGACCTGCTCCTGGCCCTGCTTGAACGGGCCATGCAGGAGGACGCCCAACTGAAGGGACGGACCATCCACCTGCAGGAGACCGCTGCCCTGATGCGCGCCAGCGGTGGGGACGCCCGCCGCCTGTTGAACACCTTCGAACTGTGCATCAAGGCCGCGGGCCCCGGTGAAGTGACCATCACCGACGACC
>JAGQJZ010000246.1 GCA_020430445.1 Nitrospina sp. | reverse complement strand
CTCGCCGGGGCGTCGCTCGATGAGCGTGAGCACCTTCGAGGAAATCACCAAGAAGGCGCCCGAGAAGAGCCTGATCGAGCCGCTGAAGAAGAAGGCGGGCCGGAATGCGCATGGTCGCATCACGGTTCGACATCGTGGCGGCGGAGCGAAGCGCTTCTACCGGATCGTGGACTTCAAGCGGAACAAGCTCGGCATTCCCGCCAAGGTGAATGCGATTGAGTACGATCCCAACCGCTCGGCGCGCATCGCGCTGCTCTTCTATGTTGACGGCGAGAAGCGCTACATCCTGGCGCCGCTCGGCCTCAAGGTCGGCGATATGGTGGTGTCCGGTCCGGATTCACCGATCCGCGTCGGCAACTCGTTGCCGCTGCGCAACATCCCGACCGGTACGCAGATCCACAACATCGAGCTTCGCGCCGGCGCCGGTGGACAGCTCGTTCGCTCGGCCGGCACCTCCGCCCAGTTGATGGCGAAGGGTGAGGACTACGCCCAGGTGCGTATGCC
>JAGQJZ010000245.1 GCA_020430445.1 Nitrospina sp. | reverse complement strand
AGCGGCCCACCACGACAGCCCGTTTGCCGCTGATCTCGACGCCGGTTTCCTTAAGTAGTGTCATGATGCCCAGCGGTGTCGCCGGCACGACGTAGGCATCCCGACCGCGGGCGGCCAGGCCGCCCAGGTTGTGCAGATGCAGGCCGTCAACATCTTTGACCGGGTCGATGAGGTCGATTACCCGAGTGGCGACCAGACCGTCCGGCAGGGGAAGCTGCACCAGAATGCCATCCACTTCATCATCATCAGTCAATTTCTGCACGAGTGCTTCGACTTCAGCCTGGCTGGTCGTCGCCGGCAGCTCGTAACTCTGCGTTTCCATGCCCACTTCCAGGCACGATTTGTGCTTGGAGCGGACGTAGAAATGGGAGGCCGGGTCATCCCCGACCAGAACGGTCGCCAGACAGGGCACGCGGCCGGTTTCAGCCTTCATCGCCGCAACCAACTCTTTTACGTCCGCGCGGACATGTTCAGCGACGGATTTTCCATCAATCAATGTTGCCATTGT
>JAGQJZ010000244.1 GCA_020430445.1 Nitrospina sp. | reverse complement strand
CAATCATGCTCGCCAAACGCGTCATTCCCTGTCTCGACGTCGACCAAGGACGCGTGGTCAAAGGCACAAATTTCGTCAACCTGCGCGACGCCGGCGATCCGGTTCAGGTGGCTTCGCGCTACGAACAGGAAGGCGCCGACGAACTCGTGTTTCTCGACATCACCGCCTCGTCCGACAACCGCGCGACGATGGTGGACGTCGTGAAACGCACCGCCGCGCATTGTTTCATCCCGCTCACCGTCGGCGGCGGCATCCGCTCGGTGGAGAACATGCGCGAGATGTTGCTCGCCGGCGCGGACAAGGTGGGCATCAACACGTCCGCCGTGAACAACCCCGGACTGGTGGACGAAGGCGCGAAGGCCTTCGGCAGCCAATGCATCGTCGTCGCCATCGACGCGAAACGCGAAGGCCCCGGCAAGTGGGGTGTCTACACCCACGGCGGCCGCACTCCCGTCGGCCTCGACGCCGTCGAGTGGGCGAAGGAAGTCTGGAACCGCGGTGCCGGCGA
>JAGQJZ010000243.1 GCA_020430445.1 Nitrospina sp. | reverse complement strand
CCCGTCGCTGGAATCCGAAGATGAAAAGCTTCATCTTCACCGAGCGCAACGGGATCCATATCCTTGACCTGCAACAGACCCTGGCGATGATGCTGGAAGTCTATGACCTGGTTCGCGACACCGTCGCTGAAGGGGGCACTGTCCTCTTCGTCGGTACCAAGCGGCAGGCGCAGGAAACCATCCAAAAAGAAGCTGAGCGCGCTGCGCTGCCCTACGTCAACCAGCGCTGGCTGGGCGGCACCCTGACCAACTGGTCCACCATCCGGCAGCGGATTAAATATCTGGATGAACTGGAAAATCGCAGCAACGCTGGCGAGTTGGAAGGTCTGAAGAAGAAAGAGCGTCTGAGCTTTGAGCGCGAAATCGAGAAGCTGAACAGCCGTCTGGGCGGTATCCGCAAGATGGACAACCTGCCTGACCTGCTCTTCGTCGTCGACATCATCAGTGAGGAAACGGCTGTGCGCGAAGCCAACAAGCTCGGCATTCCGATCATCGCCATGGTCGACACCA
>JAGQJZ010000242.1 GCA_020430445.1 Nitrospina sp. | reverse complement strand
GATCGGGTTCTGCGTGGCGAGCACGAAAAACGGTGAGGGCAGTTCGTGCGTCTGGCCGAGCACGGTGACGCGGCGCTCCTGCATCGCCTCCAACAGCGCGCTTTGGGTTTTCGGTGACGCGCGGTTGATCTCGTCCGCGAGCACGATGTTGGTGAAAAGCGGACCCGGTTGGAACACGAACTCGCGGCGGCCGTTCGTCTCCTGCAGCACCGGATTGCCCGTGATGTCACCGGGCAGCAGGTCGGGGGTGAACTGGATCCGCTTGGTGCCCAGGTGCAACAGCTTGGAGAGCCCTTTCACCAACTCGGTTTTTCCCAGTCCCGGCAGGCCCTCCAACAAGATGTGGCCGCGGGCCAGCACGCCGGTGATCACGAGGTCGATCAACTCCCGCTGGCCGAAGAGCACTTCGTTCATGCCCGCGGATAGGGTTCGCAGGTGCTGGGCGGCTTCGACGATTTCGGTCTCGGTGGCGTGTTCCATGATGATGGTTTCCAGAGTCCCCGGCACTCTA
>JAGQJZ010000241.1 GCA_020430445.1 Nitrospina sp. | reverse complement strand
TCGGTGACAAGCGCGCAGGCTTTGCCCAAGCCCTTCGATTTCAGGTAGCTGGTCGGATAAAGCATCTCCTGCATCCCCGGCCCGCCTTTGGGGCCTTCGTAGCGGATGACGACCACGTCGCCCTCCTTGACCTTGCCGGTCAGGATGCCGCTGACCGCCGCGTCCTGGCTTTCATAGACGACCGCCGGGCCGGCGAAGACCAGGATGGAATCGTCCACGCCCGCCGTCTTCACGATACAGCCATCCAGCGCGATATTGCCCTTCAGCACCGCCAGCCCGCCATCGGCCGAAAACGGCGAATTCACCGAACGGATCACCCCGCCCTGACGGTCGAGATCGAGTGCATCCCACCGCTTGTCCTGCGAAAACGCGACCTGCGACGGCACGCCGCCGGGGGCCGCGGAATAGAACTTGTGCACGGCGGCGTCCTCGGTCCGCGAGATGTCCCATTGGTCGATGGCCTCGCCAAGCGTCGGCGCATGGACGGTGGGGCTGTCGCGATGGATCAGCCC
>JAGQJZ010000240.1 GCA_020430445.1 Nitrospina sp. | reverse complement strand
CGCGCCCATCCAGCGCCTTGCTGACCAGGTGTCAGGCTGGTTCGTTCCAGCGGTGATCGTGATAGCCATTGCGGCCTTCTTCGGATGGCTGATGTTCGGCCCGGAGCCTGCCTTCTCCTACGGTCTCATAGCGGCCGTCTCGGTGCTGATCATAGCCTGCCCCTGCGCGCTTGGTCTTGCCACGCCGATGTCAATCATGACCGGTGTCGGAGCCGGGGCGCGCGCTGGCGTTCTGATCCGGAATGCCGAAGCGCTCGAGCGTATGGAAAAAGTGGATACGTTACTGATCGACAAGACCGGAACCCTCACGGAAGGGAAGCCGGCTCTTGTTGCCATCGACATGATGCCGGGCGCGGATGAAACCTCTGCCCTGCGCATTGCCGCGAGTCTCGAGAGCCACAGCGAGCATCCTCTCGCCGCGGCGATTGTCGCCGCAGCCCGTGCAAAGGGCCTGGCGCTCGCTGAACCCTCAGACTTCGATTCGCCGACGGGCAAAGGTGTTGTGGGGATCGTC
>JAGQJZ010000239.1 GCA_020430445.1 Nitrospina sp. | reverse complement strand
CCCGCGCCGATGTTCCGGCCGGTCCTGCCGAGAATGAGCGCGAAGCCCCCGGTGAAGTACTCGAGCGCGTGGTCGCCCGTGCCCTCGACGACGGCGGTCGCCCCCGACCCGCGCACGAGGAACCGCTCGCCCACGACGCCCGCGATCCAGAGCGATCCGGCTGTCGCGCCGTACCCGATCACGTTACCGGCGATCACGTTCCCCGCGGCCGGATGACCGGCTTCGGGGTGCGGCCGCACGACGATCTCGCCGCCCGAGAGCCCCTTGCCCACGTAGTCGTTGGCGTCGCCCACGAGACGCAGCACGATGCCCGGTGGCAGGAACGCGCCGAGCGACTGGCCGGCGGAACCCGTGAGCGTCACGTCGATCGTCTCGGGCGCGAGCCCCCCGGCGCCGAAACGGCGGGTCACCTCGTGGCCGAGGAGGGTGCCGACCGCGCGATCGATATTGCGGATCGGCAGATCGAACACGACGGGATCCCGACGCTCGAACGCGTCGGCCGAGCCCTCGATGAG
>JAGQJZ010000022.1:17108-37562 GCA_020430445.1 Nitrospina sp. | reverse complement strand
TCGTTAAAACCGATGGTGAAGGTTTTCACCTTGCGCGTGCTCTGCTTCTGCATGAGCGCCACGACGGTCGAGGAGTCGACGCCGCCGGAGAGAAACGCGCCGAGCGGCACATCGGCGATCATGCGGTGGGCGATCGCCGCATCGAGCCGCGATTCGAGTTCGTCCAGCGCTTCTTTTTCCGTTCCGGTGAAGGGATGGGTGATGCCGTTTTGCGTGGTGTCGAGAGCGGACCAGTAAGTTTGAGGCTCCGGCAGTTGGCCGGGCTGCGGATTTTTCAGGCACAGGGCGGCGCCCGGCGGCAGTTTGAAAATGCCTTCGTAGATGGACCAGGGCGCGGGGATGTTGTTGTGCCGGAGAAACAGGGGCAGCACGCGGCGGTCGACGCGGCCTTTGAAGTCCGGGTGCTGCCGGAGCGGTTTCAGTTCCGAGCCGAAGAGAAACGTTTTTCCCTGCCAGCCGTAATACAGCGGTTTGATGCCGAGGCGGTCGCGCGTCAGCCACAGGGTGTTTTCGTCGCGGTCCCACAGGGCGAAGGCGAACATGCCGATGAATTTTTCGATCGATTCCAAAACGCCCCAGCGTTCGAAACAGGCGAGCATCACTTCCGTGTCCGAGTGTCCGCGCCAGTTGCGCGGTCCGTCTTCGGTGTCTTCCAGCTCTTTGCGCAGCTCGTTAAAATTGTAGACCTCGCCGTTGTAGGCGATGACGTAGCGGTCGCTGGCGGAGAGCATGGGCTGATGCCCGGCGGGGGAGAGGTCGAGAATCGACAGGCGGCGGTGCGCCAGACCGATGCGCCGGGCGGCGTCGAACCAGATACCGCCGTCGTCCGGGCCGCGATGCGTCAGGCGCTGGGCCATGCGTTTGAGCAGAGCCTCGAGGGAATTTTCAGGCTGATCGCCGAGCCAGTAACCGGTGAAGCCGCACATGGGGGTCCGTTAACGGTGCAGGAGGAAATGCCAGTAGGGCGTTTGATCGGATATGGTCACCTCCGAATAGGTGTCTTTCAGTCCGTAAATCTGTTTGCGCGAGACGCGTTGCTCGATGGCGGTGAAAAAGCGGTCGTAGACGTCCTGCCGGATGTGGGTCATGCCCTTGTCGTAATAGCCTTCATATAAGGGAACATGTTTTGCCAGCCCGAAGGGTTTCAGCAGTTTTCCCAGGATCACGAACGGGTAGTACATCGTGACCGCGCCGAACCAGGTGAAGGCGTTGCGGAAGGCGGCGCTCTTGATGGTGGCCAGCACCAGGCGAAGGGCGGTGACGGCTTTCAACATCAGGCGGAAATAGAACGGGCGGTTGTCGAGCGCGTAGTACAGGTAGATGAGCACGCGTTTGGCGAAGGGTTTTAGCCGCCGCACCTCGTCCATGCAGTCGGTGGGGAGGTGGTGCAGCACGCCGAGGCTGAAAATTAAATCGGCGAAGTTTTCGCGGAAGGGCAGCTTGTGGATGTCCGCCATGAAGAACAGCGTGTTGGGAAAACCTTCGAGGTTTTTGCGTGCGACGAAGATGGCGTCGGAGAAGTCGACCAGGATCAGTTCGCGGTAATGGTCTTTGAGGAAGTAACTGCGCCGGCCGCTGCCGCAGCCGAGGTCGCACACGCGGTCGTTTTTGAGGCCTTCCAGATCGACCAGGTCGAAGTAAAGGTGAAAGTCCGTTTCGTGTTCGGGCAGGATCTGCGAGAACTCCTTCCACTCTTCGCCGAACGTGAACTGGATGCCCTCGTCGAATTCCTGTGTCGTCATGGCTTGTCCGCCGGTGTTCAGGCGGCGCTTCACGGACGGTGGGTACTGGTCGGGGTCGAGCAGGACGACGACGCCGTCGATGACGGGAAACCGGCGGTCGTCGACCTTGAGCGTGTTTTCTTCAAGCGACACCTCGCGCGCGCCAAACAGGTCCCGAACGGTCTCCAACTGGGTTTCGATCGTCATGCGGTTTTCTTCTCCACGACAGACTCATAAAGCGATTCGTACCGGCGGACGATGTGATTCAGTTCATAGCTCTGTTGAATGCGCTGGCGGGCCGATTGACCGAGCGCGTGCCTTTCCGCCTGCGGCATGTCCATGAGTTTGATTATGGCGTCGGCCAGTGCCTTGGAATCGCGCGCCGGGATGACGACGCCGGTGCCGCCGATGATCTCCGCCGTTTCCCCCACGTCCGTGCCGATGACGGGAACGCCGCAGGCCATGGCCTCGCCCACCACGTTGGGGAAGCTCTCCGTGTAGGAGCAGCACACCGAAACATCGAAACCCGGCACCCGCTCCGGGATGTCCCGCCGTTCGCCGAGCAGGTGAACACGGCCGCTGAGTCCTTCCTGTTCGATGAGGCGCGTGAGTTCCGCGTTGTTGGCGTCGATGTTTTTGCCGATCAGGACGCAGTGCGCCTCTTTGCCGGATGTTGAGACGATGCCTGCCGCGCGGATCAGGTTCGGCAGGTCCTTCATTGGGTGATAGCGCCCGACGAGGCCGATGATGAACGCGTCTTCGGACAGTTCCAGTTCGCGGCGCAAAGCGGTCCGCGCGGTTGCGGAAGGTTTGAGGACGTCGAGGTCGAAGCCGTTGGCGATGACCTGGCGTTTCGACGCATCGTATCCCAGCGCCTCGTGGTGTTCCGCGCCGACTTTGGAATTGTAGAGGATCGCCGAGGTTTTGGAAGATTGACCGGCGCAGAAATGAATGAACCGTGCTGTCAGTTGCGATTCATAGGACATCGAGTAAAGCGCCTGGCGGATGTTCCAGACGATGGGGGTTTTGTGATGGAAACACCGTGCCAGCCAGGAAAAAAAATTGCCGTGCACCATCCAGCCGACGACAAGATCCGGCTTGAATTTTCGCAGGGTGCGGAAGAACCGCATGAGCCCGGTGAGGGCCTGGGCGAATCCGTTGATGCGCAGTGGAATGACCGGGACATCAAGCGCGGCGATTTCCGGGCCCAGGGTACCGGCCTGTTTGAGCGAAATGACGCAGTGGTGGAACCGCTGCCGGTCGCCGTTCCGGATCAGGCGGTAGAGCATGGTTTCCGCGCCGCCCGCCTCCAGATTGCTGATGATGTGCAGGATTTTCATTCGATGGAGGATGGAGGGCGTACCGGGTTGAAGGGTGTGGAGGCTCAGAGGCCAAAAACGCCACTATCTTACAAAAACTTACCGTCAAAGTAAATTTTATCCGCAGGCCCGATGCTCCGGTCCCGCAGATGTGCTTTGCGGAATAACGGAGCGGTGTTGCTCCATGTGAAAGGGGTTTTGATATTTAATCCGGGCAGCTCGCAGGGGCTGTGAAAACAAGGCCTGCCCGCACCAGGGTGATTCTTAGAGATGCCTTTGAGTTTGAAATCCTTTTAAGTTGACAATTACTTTGAATCTATTCAACTGTAAATATAAAGGTGATTTTTATTCTGAAGGAGTCTCCGGGGCACCGTGAGGTGTTCTTTTTCGTGTCATGAAATTAAAGCTGGGCACCAAGATTTCGCTGCTGGTTTCTTCCCTCGTCCTGATCTCGATGGGGATCATGGGATATTTTTTGCTGGTGGAGGAAAAGGAGCATTTATTCCAACGCGTGGTCGATGAATCGAAGAAGGAAGTCCAGATCAAGGGCATGGGCTTGAAGCAATCCCTCATGGAGGTGATCAACGACGTCAAGTTCCTGTCCAAGGTTCCTCCCATCCAGGGCATTGTCCGGGCCCAGGCCAACCAGGGTATCGACCCGCTGGACGGCTCCAGCCTGGAGATCTGGTACAGCCGTCTCGCCCAGATTTTTGAAGGGCTGTTGAATGAAAAGGAAATGTACCTGCAGGTCCGTTACATCGGCCTGAAGGACGGAGGCAGGGAGCTTGTCCGGGCCGAGCGGAATATGGGAAATGTCTGGGTTGTGGAGGCCAAAAACCTTCAGCCCAAGGGCAACCGGCCCTATATGACCGAAACGGTCAAACTACCCCCCGATGAAATCTACCTGTCCCCCATCAATCTCAATCGCGAGCATGGAAATATTGAACTTCCCTACACCCCGGTGATTCGGGTGGCGGTCCCGATTTATACTTCGGAAAAAAAGCCTTTCGGGGTTGTCGTGATCAATGTTGATTTCCAGAGCAGTGTTGAATCCATTGTAAAAGACGACCCGACCCTGCGCATCGTCAACAGCAGTGGGGATTTCCTGCACCATCCCCGGCCGGAGTTGACATTCGGTTTTGACCTGGGCCGCCGCCACACCATACAGGCGCGATACCCTGAAATGGCTTTCCTGTTCGAGCCGGGCAATACGGAAACAGACCTTTCGGACGTCTACCCGTCGGAAGAAGGGGATGCGTTGGTCATCTTCGTGCGCAAGACGTTTGAATGGACGGATCAGCAATACAACCTTGGCCTGGTTCGCGTTCAGAAAGTTTCCGACTTTAACTTGGGGTTCAACACCGGAATACAAGATATTCTTTTTCTCCTTTTCTTATTGGCTTTTGTGTCCCTGTTCATCGGACATTACTATTCCCGGCGCCTGACCGAGCCGCTTCGGGAAATCAACCGGGCGATGGAGAGTTTTGCCGAACGGCAGGAGGTTCCCGATATTGTTGTGCACTGCGAAGACGAAATCGGCGCTTTGGGAGATTCCCTGAAAGAGATGATGGAAACGATTCAGATGAGAAGCAAGGCTCTGGAGGAGAGCGAAGCGCGTTCGAAAGCGGTCATCAATATGGCGGTCGCGGGAATCATCATTCTGGATGAGACCGGGAAGATTGAACTGTTCAACCCGGCGGCGGAAAAAATGTTCGGACATTCGTCCGATGAAGTCCTGGGAATCAGTATCGGGTTTCTGATTCCCGGATTGCGGGACATGGAGCACGATGCCGAGTCCGGTTATTTCAAAACGCTTCTGGATTCCCGTATTGAGAAAGAGGATTTGGGGTTTGCGGGCTTGAGGAAGAGGGGCGGCTTGTTTCCACTGGAGCTGGGCATCAGTGAGTTCTGGATGGATGGACAGTTGAAGTATGTCGGATTGGTCACGGATGTGACCGAGCGCAAGAAAGCGCAGAATGAAATCAACAGGGCGCGCGAACAGGCGGAAACCGCCAGTTTTGCCAAGAGCACCTTCCTGGCGAATATGAGCCATGAAATCAGAACCCCCATGAACGCCATTCTGGGATACGCCCAATTGCTCCTGATGAATTCGAACCTGACTGGAGAAAATGCGGAAGCGGTGAAGACCATCGAAAGAAGCGGCACCCACCTTCTCAGCCTGATCAATAATATTCTGGATATTTCAAAAATCGAGTCCGGCCGCATGGAGGTCAAAGCGGAAGAATTCGACCTGGGGCAATTGGTTCACGATATCCGGAAAATGTTTGAAGAGCGGTGCCGAAACCAGGGGATTGCCTTGTCGACTCCCGCGATCAATGAAGGCGAGTACCGGGTGAGGGGGGATGTTGGCAAGCTGCGGCAGGTGTTGATCAACCTTGTCGGCAATGCCGTGAAATTCACCAAAGAAGGCAGCGTTTCCCTGACTCTGGAAAAAAGGAACAACCATGAGTTCCATTTTGAAGTGGAAGATACGGGGTGTGGAATACCGGCAGACAAACTGGAGGCTATATTCGAGCCCTTCAAGCAGGTCTCCGGCAATGCCAACCTGGGAGGTACCGGGCTGGGCCTCTCCATCGCAAAGAAGCAGGTCGGCGTGATGGGAGGGGAATTGAAGGTTCGATCGGAGTTGGAGCGGGGCTCTGTTTTTTATTTTTCCGTGCCTCTTCTCCAGGCGGCTCCCATGCAGGCCTCGAATGGAAACAAATACCAGGGAATTCAAAAACTCGCCGAGGGGTTCAATCCCCGGGTTCTGGTGGTGGATGATGTCGCGGAGAACCGCGATGTTCTGAAGCACATCCTGGTGAAGATCGGCGCGGAAGTGCAAACAGCCGGGGACGGCATCCAGGCTCTGAAATCCCTGGAAGTGAACGCGCCCGATATGATTTTCATGGACATTCACATGCCCAATATGGACGGCGAACAGGCTTTGAAAGAAATCCGGAGCCGGTATCCGCACCTGCGGATAGCGATTATCTGTGTTACTGCGTCCGTGTTTGAGGAACAACAGCGCCATTACATTGAAGAAGGCTTCGATGGTTTCATTTCCAAACCCTTCCGGGTGGAGGAAGTTGTGGAGATCATGGACCGGAAGCTGGACGTCCGGTTTGAGAGGGTTGAAACCGAGGAAAAAGCCGCCTTTGACGTGACGACAGGCGCTTATTCCGTTCCGCCTGACTTGTTGCAGGAAATCAAGGACAGCGCCGGCTTGTACCATGTCACGCGGTTGGAAAACGCGATCAAGACTCTGGAAAACCTGGGAGGCGATCACGTTCATCTGGCGGCACACTTCAAAGGCATTCTCAAAACCTATGACATGGATTCGATTGTGAATGCTCTCAAAATAGTGTCCGTGGAGGAAAACAGATGACACGGCAAGCCATGAAAATACTGATAGTCGACGACAATCCCGTGAACGTGGATGTGCTGCGCACGCCGCTTGAACAGGCCGGGTATGAAATTTATATGGCTCCGAGCGGTGAGGTGACGCTGAAACTTGCGCCGCAAGTGATGCCGGACCTCATCCTGCTCGATGTCATGATGCCCGGCCTCGATGGTTTCGAAACCTGTCTGCAATTGAAGGCGAACAAAGACCTGAGCGATATTCCGGTTGTTTTTGTCACCGGCAAGACGGATACGGAAGACATCATTAAAGGGTTCCAGGCCGGGGGAGCGGATTACATCAACAAGCCATTCCGCCATGAAGAGATCCTGGCGCGTGTTGCGACCCAGTTGAAGCTGCGCCGGGCCAACCAGAAAAACAGGATGCTGGTTGAAGACCTTAAAAAGGCGATTGTGAACATGGAGGACGCGCGGCAGGAAACCCTGGCCAAGACCCAGTTCCTCGCCCGAATGACTCATGAATTGCGCACGCCCATGACCGCCATCCTTGGTTTTGCCGAGTTGCTGATGAGAAATTCCCGGGGGCACCTGGATGAAAAAGACCTGAGCCTGGTGGGAGAAGTGTGCAAGGCGGGGGACCATCTCATGCAATTGATCAACCGGGTGCTCGACTATTCGGAACTGGACGAAGAAACGCTCCGCTTTGAGACCGAGCCGGTCAGATTATCCAGGCTGGTTCGTGAAGTGGTCGAAAGCAGAACCGTTCCGCCGGATTCCGGGATTGAAATAGAGGCGTGTTTTAATGGGATGGAGGGGCAAAACGTCCAGGCCAATCCGGCCCGCCTTCGGGAGATTGTCGATATCCTGATCGACAATGCGGTCAAATACAACGTCGAGGGGGGGCGGGTTTTGATCGAATGCGAGGTCACGCCCGCCGGCCGGGTCCGGCTTTCCGTCGTGGATGAGGGAGCGGGCATTCCCGAGACGGAAAAAGATAAAGTCTTTCTGCCGCTTTACCGTCTGGCGAAGCATGTGGAAGAGGTGGATGGAATCGGCATGGGGTTAGCCTGTGCCAGAAAGTACGCCAGCCTGATGGACGCCACCCTGGATGTGGAACCGGGGCCGCAAGGCGGCAGCCGGTTCAACCTGGAAATGAGCAGTGCGCATGCTTCGGAAAAAAGACCCGAAACCTAGCCGGGCTGCTTTGACCGGATGAAAATAAAAAACTCCCGGCGGGGCAAGCCTGCCGGAAGTTTTCATTTGAGCGGTTGAATCACCGGGACAGCGGTGGCGCGGTGGGTTACAGCAGCCAGGCCAGAACAACAACGCCGATGGCGGTCAGAATGGCCGCGCCGAAACCGGTGTGTATGAAGATATTGAACCAGCGCGGTTCATTGTCGTAATTCAGGTATTTGAAGAAATTGTGCTTGCCAGCAAAGGTTGTCATGATGAACCTCCTTTCCCTGTCTATCCAATAAGATCGGGAGGAGGGGCTGTCAAGGTTCACTGGCTCCAGATGGAGCGCGAACGCTTGTTTGCGGACTTGCGCTTTTTCTTCGCTTCCTTCATTTTCAGCTTTTTTTTCACGGAAGGCTTCATGTAAAAGCGTCGGCGCTTGAGTTCTTTCAAAACGCCTTCTTTCATCATCTGCCGTTTCAAAAGCTTCAACGCCCGGTCGATCTGGTTTTGATGTACGGTTATCTCGAAAATAAGACCTCCGGATTCTCGGGTTAGGGGGTGGCCTTGTGCGCTGAAACACTTCAAAAGAGGCGCGGGGCCGGGGCTGGAGCAGGCAAAAAAAAACCACTCAAAAAGGAGTGGCGCAAGACGGTCCTTTACGAATTTTTTAAGCCCTTGCCCGGCTGGGCGAACCCTCTCGGGCCAGCTCGATCAGGGTAACACAAGTTTTTGGGAATGCAACACTGTGTCCTGCCGCCTTTGAGGCCTCCCGTTGCAGAGAAAGGCCTTCTCCCGGTGGCCGAAACCCGGTTTTGAAACGCTATTATAGTGTTAGGTTAATTTCTGTAACTGTGTTAGCTTGAAAGAGTCAACAAGGGTTGATCAATTGCAGAACAAGTGTTTTCTTTGAAGTTTCTCGCCTGGTACAAATCAGAAAGATCACAGGGCCAGCCCGGCCCGGGTCCGATTGGCTTTTTCTCAGAGTGATTCGCTAAAAGTCCTTGCCTCAATACAACCCAACTAAAAAATCAGGGACGCCACGATCCGGCCAGGCCGGAAGTGCATCCCGTACATTTGCAGGAGTCTATTTATTATGGCAACCGGAACAGTAAAATGGTTTAACGAGAGCAAGGGTTATGGATTCATTGAGTCCGAAACCGGCAAGGACCTTTTTGTCCACTTCTCAGAGATCGTCGGCGACGGTTTCAAAACCCTCAACGAAGGCCAGGCGGTCGAATTCGAGGAAGGCATGGGGCAGAAAGGCCCGCAGGCCACCCGCGTCGTGGGCAAATAAAGTTAAACCACGGAACCGCCTTGCAGGAGAAATTCCTGTAAGGTGAAATCCGTTGCAAACGTTTGAAGAGGGACCCGGCCACAGGCCGGGTCCCTTTTCTTTTTTTCCGCGCGGTCCCAAGCCACAGCCGGAACCCGTTTTCAAAAGTCCGCCGCCGCGCTATCATGAACATTTTCATGTTCGCGGGATTTCAGTGCAGTCTCCCACACAGGAGGGGGCATGGGGTTTTATGAGGAGAAGGTTCTTCCCTGGGGCATCGACCTGTGCATGCGCGGGGAAGACTTTTCGAAATTCAGAAAGCAGTATCTCGTGCCCGCGCGTGGCGATGTGCTCGAGGTTGGCTTCGGCACCGGACTCAACCTGCCGCATTACCCGGGCACGGTGGACGCATTGTGGGCCCTCGATCCGTCAAAACTCGGCAGGAAGCTGGCGCGCAAGCGGTTGGCGGCGGCGAAGTTTCCCGTCGAGTTCATCGACCTTGAGGGCGAACGCATTCCACTGAATGACGGCAGTGTGGACACCGTGGTCACCACCTGGACGCTGTGCACGATCCCCAACGTGGCCGGAGCGTTACAGGAGATCAAGCGCGTGCTCAAGCCCGGCGGGCGGTACGTGTTTCTCGAGCACGGCCTGTCGCCGGAGGAAAACGTCGCGCGCTGGCAAAACCGGCTGAACCCCATCCAGAAATGTCTCGCCGGCGGCTGCCACCTGAATCGAAAGATCGACGCCCTGATTGAGGCGTCGGGACTGAAGATTGAGACGCTGGAGACGTTTGAATTCCCCTGCCCCAAAATCTGGGGCTATATGTATGCAGGCGTGGCGGTGAAGACATTCTGAATACCCGTTTTGCCTGCGATGTGTTTGAGTTGTGCCTGAGTTGGGAGTGGAAGGAGGCGCAAATGTTAAAACATTTGCACCCTTGCCGTGACTGAGTTTTTATTCGTATTTCCTTTGAGGTTTTTTCCCTCCTGATACCCGGCGATTGCACCGGAGATTGCCGGGGATTCCTCTGGCGCTGGCGGGCTCTGCGCCTCCTTTCTTTTGCGTTGCATCCGTTATCCCTGTGGGCGTTTTCTCTCGTATCGTCCTTTCCTGTCCTTGGAATCCGCTCCATTTTGCACTTTATAAGTCAAATAAAAACATAAATTTAACTCTTTTACCATTTAAAACTTGTAAAATTAATTTAAATATTTTAAGGTCGTGTCTGATGCTTGGGGTGCGACGGGTTAAGGAGAACCCGGCAAACCGAAAACGCAATTTTTTTCCCAGGAGGATTTCGAAAATGGACACACTGCAATTTCTTAAAAGGGGGGCCCTCGTGTTGATGAGCTTCACCCTGTTTGCCTGCGCGCACTCGGGTGACCCGGCCGCCGAATCCACGAACCAGCTGACGGACGCCAATATCGCCGCCATCGTCGTGGGCGCCAACAAAATCGACATCTCGGCCGGCCAGATCGCTTTGAACCGGGCAGCGGACCCGGAGGTGAAGAAGTTTGCCCAGAGGATGGTCACGGACCATCAGTCGGTTCTCGACGCGGCGGTAAAGCTGGCGACCCGTCTCAACGTGACGCCCGTCAACAACGATCTGGTGCACACCCTGGCCAAGCAGGCGGCGGAGCATGAAGCGAAACTCGGCACCCTGTCCGGCAAGGCGTTCGACAAGGCCTATATCGATCATGAAGTGGCCTACCACGAGGCGGTCATCGGAGTGGTGAAGTCCCAGTTGATTCCGGGAGCGGAGAATCAGGAATTGAAGGACATGCTGGTGTCCGTTCTGCCCGCTTTCGACGCGCACCTGGCGCACTCCAAAAAAGTCCAGTCCCGGGTAAGCAGTGGTTCCTGAAAACTGGAAGGCCGGAGGCGGAGCTTCCCAAGTTGCCTCAGTTTTTTTCCCGGCTCTGGCCTTCCTGATCTTTGCGCTGGGAGCCTGTGCCCCTTCCAGCCGGGTGGCGGGTCCCCCGCCAACCCCTCAGGTGCATGTGGTGGTGATCGAGAAATTCAAGTTTGTGCCGGCCACGCTGTCCCTCCGCCCCGGAGACCGGGTCCGGTGGGAAAACCGGGACATCGTGCCCCACCAGATCGCCGAAAGCAGCCTGAGGAAATGGAAGTCGCCGGACATGAAACCCGGTGAGTCGTTTCTGTTGGAGGTGAAGGAGACGGCGTCCTACCTCTGCGTGCTGCACCCCACCATGGAAGGCCGCATCGAAGTGACCAGCGGTTGATATTGAAGCCCGGGCCGTGACGAGGCCTTTGTAAATTCAAAAGCGAACGGCCAGGGCGGGATTCTTCGGGCCTAAAGGCCCTCGGAGTGACAATAAAACATCCTTACGTCATACTGATCCCTCCGGTTTTGCTCAGGAAGGCTCCGCGTCGTTCCCCGCAATGGTGAGGGGTTGCCCCATTTCGACAAGCTCAATGGGACAACCCAAACGTAAAGCCTGGAAAAATATCAAAGTGTCATTCTGAACGGAGTACAGCAGAGAGAAGAACCTCGCCTTTGCTTTTGATTTCGCAAAGGTCCCGTGCGTGGGAAAGGGGGCGCGGTCCTGCCCGGTAGGTGTGCGGGGCCGCGCCTTCTAGTCGGGTTTGATCCGGAACCGGCAGGTATTGCCGTTGCGGACAATGCATTCCTGATGTTCGATCTCTTTGCCCAGCAGGGTTTCGAGGAGGGACCGGTCGAGTTCGCAGACCTCTTCAAACTCCTCGGCCAGGTGGTGGTAGATGCAGTTATGGGCCTTGATCGAGGGCAGGCTGTCGTTTTCATGCCGGGTCAGCACTGTTTCGAAACCGAACTCCCGCATCATCGCGGCGACTTCCAATATTTTTTCCTTGAGGTTTTTCCCCTCCAGTTTGACTTTGAGGTTCGTCCCCAGGTTGCGGCCGATCTCGCGCATTTTTTCTTCAAGCCCCTCGCCCCCCAGTTGGGACCTCAGCGATTCGAGCAGCAACTCAGAAAACCAGGAATATTGTTTCGGGAACAGTTCGGCGCCCTTGCGGCTCAGTATATAGACCTGGCTGGGCCGGCCTCCGGTCACCGTCAGTTGTCCCTTGTCCAGATAACCGCCGTTCTCAAGCGCCGCCACATGCTGCTGTACCGCGTTCCGGGTGATGCCCAGTTCACCGGCGAGATCGTCGATGGTCAGGCCGCCTTTGTTGAAAAGCAGCTTCTCCAGTAATTCCTGTTGGCGTTGTCCGAACCCACTGAGCATGTCATGACCTGAATTTCAGATTGATCCGGTTTCAATTTGCAGGCTAAGAAAAACCGGTCGGATGCTGCCGTCAAACCTCCCGCGCGAATGCTGTCTGGAATCCCGACCCAACGGCTGGTTCCAGAATTCCAGATCCGGTGTTCGCCGATACCCGGTTTCGCGGATTGTTATCCGATAGGACCCGTGGCCCGATTTTATCAACAATTGCGGCCGAGTGGAAATGGATTAGCCGCCTCGGCTTGCGGTTTGTTGCAAAACCCGGTGATCCCTTTCCCCTTCCTATTTAAAAGGCCTTTCGGTATCATAAAACGGCTTTTTTAAGCCTTAATACCTCCTTTAATACAAATACAATTCCGTTTCCATGACCGGCGGCGACAAACCCGTGGATACCCGAAGCCCAGTCACAGCGACTCCCATTCACCTGCAGGGCGAGGGCGGCCCGTTGCTGCGGTTGTTCGACCGTCTCGTTCTCGCGCACCCGATTCTCTTTCTGGCGCTGGCGCTTCTGTTCAGTGGTTTTTTCCTGTCGCAGATTCCCCTGTTCAAGCTCGACGCGTCGTCCGAATCGCTGGTGCTGGAAAACGACGAGGACCTGGCGTATTACCGCAAGATCGCCGACGCCTACGCCACGGCGGATTTTCTCATCATCACCTGGACGCCGAAGGACACCCTGCTCTCTGACGCTTCGGTCGAGGGGTTGAAGGGACTGAAACGCGACCTGCTGGAAATGGACTGGGTGGATTCGATCACCTCGGTGCTCGATGTTCCCCTGCTCGACAGCCCGCGCGTCACCTTCGGGCAACTCAAGGAAGGCACGCGGTCGCTGGAGACGCATCCGGACGTGGACCGCGCGCTGGCGCTCAAGGAATTCCGCACCAGCCCCATCTACAAAAACCTGCTCGTTTCCGAAGACGGCAAGACCTCCGCCGTGCAGGTCAACCTGAAGCGCGACCAAAAATACCTGCGCCTGCTCAACCACCGGAACACCCTGCGCAACAAGGAATACGAATCCGGCCTGACGCCGGAGGAAAAAATCGAGTACCAAAAGGCGCAGGCGGACTTCAAGGCGTACCTCGCCGAGGTGCTGAACCGGCAGGAGGCGAACGTTACCCGCGTCCGTGCCATCATGGACCGTTACCGCAACGTGGCCGACCTTTTCCTCGGCGGCGTGCCGATGATCACGGTCGACATCATCGAGTTCATCCGGCACGATCTCGTCGCCTTCGGTTTCGGCGTGTTCGCGTTTCTGGTGGTCGCCCTGTGGTTCTTTTTCCGCAAGGTGCGGTGGGTGGGCCTGCCGCTGGTCTGCTGCGGGCTGACGGCGCTGACGATGATCGGTTTTCTCGGTTTCGTCGACTGGCGGGTGACGGTCATCTCGTCGAATTTCGTGTCGATCCTCATCATCGTCACCATGCAGCTCACCATCCACCTCATCGTGCGCTACGGCGAACTCAAGGGCGAATTTCCGGACTGGGACCAGCGCCGTCTGGTGAAGGAGACGGTCGGTTTCATGACCAAGCCGTGTTTCTACACCGCCATCACCACCATCGCCGCGTTCAGTTCGCTCGTGGTGTCCGGCATCCGTCCGGTCATCGACTTCGGCTGGATGATGACCATCGGCATCGTCTGCGGGTTCGCGCTGTCGTTCATCCTCTGGCCGTCGATGCAGATGCTGATGCGTCCCACCGATGCCGTTTCCGACTACGACAGGACGCACGCCTTCACCCTGGGCATCGCCACCCAGACCAAAAAGCATCGCGGCAAGATCCTGTTCACCGGCGCGGCGCTGGCCGTGTGGTGCGTTTTCGGCATCCTCAACCTCAAGGTCGACAACCGGTTCATCGACTATTTCCGCGAAAGCACGGAAATCTACCAGGGCCTGGAGGTCATCGACCGCCAGCTCGGCGGCACCACGCCGCTTGAGATCGTCATCGAACCAGAAGCAGACTATTACGAATACCTGAAGGAACTGGCGGCGCAGAAACCGGAGGATCGGTACGAAGACCCCTTTGCCGGCGATGCCATGGACGATGAAGAAGGCGGTGGTGATTTCGAAGAAGAAGGATTCGGCGATCCTTTCCAGGAGGAGGGACCGCCCGGTTCCACAGTCGAGAATTTCTGGTTCAACAACGACAAACTGAGCGAGATCGAAAAGATCCACGACTGGCTGACGGCGCAGCCGGAGATCGGCAAGGTGCAGTCGATCGCCACCCTGTACAAGGTGATCCGCCACCTCAACGAAGGTGACAACCTCGACGACTCCGACCTGACGATTTTAAAACCCCTCCTGCCCAAAACGGTGCAGGACGCGCTGGTGCAGCCGTACCTGTCGCCCGATTCCAACCAGGCGCGCATCAACATGCGCATCGTCGAGGCCTTCCCCGGCCTGCACCGTAAGGCCCTGGTGGAGAAGCTGGAGAAGTATATCGAAGAGGAGATGGGCTACGCGCGCGACCGCTTCCGCTTCACCGGCATGGCGATCCTGTACAACAACATGCTCTACAGCCTGTACGATTCGCAGATCACCACGCTCGGGATGGTGTTCGCCGCCATCCTCATCATGTTCATTATCCTGTTCCGGAATGTCCTGCTGGCGATCCTCGCCATGCCGCCGACGCTGCTGGCAGCGGGGATGATCCTCGGCATCATGGGCTGGTTCGGCATCCCGCTCGACATGATGACCATCACCATCGCCTCGATTACCATCGGCATCGGGGTGGACGACACGATCCACTACATCCACCGGTTCCAGGAGGAGTTCGAGAAGGACCGCGACTACAAGGCGGCGATGGACCGCACGCACGGCAGTATCGGCCGCGCCATTTATTACACCTCGGTGGTGGTGACCTTCGGCTTCTCTATCCTGGCGCTGTCGAATTTCATCCCGACGATCTACTTCGGCCTACTGACGGGGCTGGCGATGGTGCTGGCGCTGATCAACAACCTGACGCTCCTGGCGCTTTTGATCCTCAAATTCAAGCCCCTGGGACCGGAAAACGCATGATTCCCGGATGCTTTCGCGAAAAAACGCCGCAGGGGGCGATCCGGCGGGTTCGGGCGCGGGATTGGCGGGTTTGGGCCGCCCTCCGCCGGGTGAGAGAAAACAGACTCTTGCCTTCCCTAAACCCGCCGGTTTTGGTATCTTAATCCTTCCTTAAAACAACCGGCTTCCAACCTGTAATCTTACCGAATGTCCCGGAATTTACCCGACGAACAGAGAATCGTGATCACCGGCATCGGCCTCACCGCGCCGAACGGGGACACCCTCGCCGAGTACCGGCAGGCCCTGCTCGACGGCAAATCCGGTGTGGTCAAGTTCGAGACCCGCTACATGGGCGAGCTTTTGGCCGGGGTCTGCAATTACGACGAATTGAAATACCAGAAGAAGAAGGAACTGAGGCGCGGCACGCGGGCGGGGTCGATCGGCATCTACTGTTCGCAGGAGGCGGTGGCGGATTCCGGCCTCGACTGGGCGGCGGTGGAGAAGGCGCGCGTCGGCGTCTACATCGGCGTCACCGAGCACGGCAACGTGGAGACCGAAAACGAGGTCTACAACATCTCGAAGTACGGTTACGACACCAAATTCTGGTCGCACCACCACAATCCCCGGACCGTGGCCAACAACCCGGCGGGGGAGGTGACACTCAACATGGGCATCACCGGGCCGCATTACACCATCGGCGCCGCTTGCGCGGCGGGCAACATGGGCGTCATCCAGGGGGTGCAGATGCTCCGTCTGGGCGAGGTGGACCTGGCGCTGGCGGGGGGCGTGTCGGAATCGATCCACACCTTCGGTATTTTCGCCAGCTTCAACAGCGAGGGCGCGCTGGCGCGGCACGCCGACCCGGCGAAGGCGTCGCGTCCGTTCGATAGGAACCGGAACGGCATCGTCTGTTCAGAGGGCGGCTGTGTGTACGTACTGGAGCGTCTGCCGGACGCCCTCAAGCGCGGCGCGAAGATCGTCGCCGAGATCGCCGGTTACGCCATCAATTCCGACGCCTACGACTACATCCTGCCCGAACCGGTGCGGCAGGCCGAGGCCATGCGGCTGGCGCTCCAGCGGGCGGGGATGGAGCCTCAGGACGTGGACCTGCTCAGTTCGCACGCCACGGCGACGCAACTGGGGGACATCCAGGAGGTCAAGGCCATCCGCGAGGTCTTCGCAGGGCACGATAAACTCAAAATAAACAATACGAAAAGCTATATCGGCCACACCATGGGCGCCGCCGGGGTGCTGGAGTTGACCGGCAATCTGCCGTCGCTGGAAGACGGCCTGATCCACCCTACCATCAATCTCGACGACCCCGATCCGGAGTGCGAACTGCCGGGGCTGGTGGCCAACCGGCCGGAGCAGGTGGAGCGGGTGGATGTCATCATGAACAACTCGTTTGGAATGCTTGGAATCAACTCGGTTCTGGTTGTAAAACGGTTCGAAAAATAATAGACTTACCCCCTTGAAAAGCCCCGGCAATTTGCCTAAAATCGTTACCATATAAGGAGAAACTGGATGACGAGTGAAGAAGTAAGAAAATCGATTTTGGACATAATTGCCGATATTGCGCCGGACGAGGACCTCTCCGGAATCCAGGACGAAGTCAAGTTGAGAGATCAGTTCGACCTTGATTCCATGGACTTTCTGGACATCGTGATGGAGTTGCGCAAGCGTTTCAACCTGGAAGTGCCCGAGGCCGACTATCCCCAACTGGTGACCATGTCCAGTTGCGTCGAATACCTCACCCCCCGCCTGAAAGACCACCAGCCCGTCGGCTGATTTCCCCCTCTACAAATTTCCTTCATCCTGACCTTGGATTTTGGCCACACGGCCATTTGAATCAAGGTGGTTATCGCCCCAGCCTGTGGTTGCCACCGTTGCTTTCCTCCTTTAAAATCAAGCCATGAAGTACGATGCCCTGATTATTGGCGCGGGACTCTCCGGTCTGGCCGCCGGCATTCGCCTGGCGATGTTCGACCGCAAGACCCTGCTCGTCGAGAAGCATGTCGAGATCGGCGGGCTCAACTCCTTCTACACGCGCAAGCACCGCACGTTCGACGTCGGCCTGCACGCCATGACCAACTTCAGCCCGCGCGGCGTGCGTTCGTCGCCCCTGGGCAAGCTGCTCAAGCAGTTGCGCATCCCGCACGAGGATTTCCGCCTGTGTGAGCAGGGGGTCTCCGAAATCCGTTTTCCCGGAAAAAGCCTCAGCTTTTCCAACGAGTTCGGCCTGCTGGAGCAGGAGGTGGCGGAACAGTTTCCGCAGCAGATCGACGGCTTCCGCCGGCTGGTGGAGAAAATCCGTGCCTTCGACGAACTCAATCTGGACGACCACGCCACAATCTCCTCGCGCGAGGTGGTGGCATCCTGCGTCACCGACCCGGTTTTGATGGACATGATCTTCTGCCCGCTGATGTATTACGGCAACGCGTCGGAAGGGGACATGGATTTCTACCAGTTCGTCATCATGTTCAAGAGCATTTTCCTGGAAGGCTTCGCCAAGCCCAAAGGCGGCATGCCTTATATCCTGAACATGCTGAAGGACAAGTTCGTGCAACTCGGCGGTGAGATCCGCATGGGAGCGCCGGTGAAGGCGATTCACACGGCGGGTGAAGCACTGCGGGCGGTGGAGTTGGAAGACGGGGAAGAAATCGAGGCCGGCTGTGTGCTGTCTTCCGCCGGTTATGTTGAAACGATGGGCCTCTGCCAGCCGCCGCAGGCAGACGCGGACCGACACGCTGTGGGCCGGATGTCGTTTATCGAGTCGATTTTCGTGCTCGACCGCGAGCCGAGGGACCTGGGCTTCGACAAGAGCATCGTGTTTTTCTGCACCGCGCCGCGTTTCGCCTATCGCGTGCCGGGGGAGTTGATCGATGTCACCTCCGGCGTCCTGTGTGCGCCGAACAATTTTCAGTATCCCGAACCGCTGCCGGAGGGCGTTCTGCGTCTCACCAACCAGGCCAGCTTCGAGCACTGGGACCGGCTGGCCCGGTCCGACTACCGGGCGGCGAAAAAGGCCGAGCGGGAACGGGCGCTCAACGAATTATGCAAATTTTTTCCGGATTTCCGCCCAAATGTGGTATTTTTGGACACTTTTACGCCCAAAACCATTCGCAAGTACACCGGCCATCTGAACGGGGCGGTATACGGCTCCCCGCACAAGGTCAAGGACGGCGTGACGCCTGTCCGCAACCTCTTTATTTGCGGGACAGATCAGGGGTTTTTGGGTATCATTGGAGCGACATTGAGCGGGATTTCAATGGCCAACCGGCACGTCCTCCAGGCCAGCCGCTCGCCAATTCAGCAAGCAGGAGATGTCCATGCCTAAGAACTGGTTGAAAGGGGTCAATTCCGCCTACGACACGATCATCATCGGAAGCGGCCTTGGGGGAATGACCGCAGGGAATCTGCTGGCCAAGCTCGGCCACCGGGTATTGATCCTCGAGCATCATTACAATTTCGGCGGCCTGGCCACCTGGTTCAAGCGCAAGGGCGGCCACATTCTCGATATTTCCCTGCACGGGTTTCCTATCGGCATGATCAAGACGTGCCGCAAGTACTGGAGCAAGGAAGTGGCGGACTCCATCGTCCGCCTGAAAAACATCCGCTTCGACAATCCCCAGTTTTCCTTCGGGACCACCTTTGATAAGGAAGATTTCACCCAACTGATGCGCGACCGTTTCGGCGTGCTCAGGGAAACGGTGGATGATTTTTTCACCACGGTGCGCGGCATGAATTTCTTCGACGACCTGTCGATGACCACCCGCGACCTGTTCGAAAAATTCTTTCCCGGCAGGAACGACATCCACCGCCTGCTGATGGAACCGATCACCTACGCCAACGGTTCCACCCTCAACGACCCGGCCATCACCTACGGCATCGTGTTCTCCAATTTCATGGACAAGGGCGTCTACACCTTTAAAGGCGGCACCGACCAGCTCATCAAGAAGATGAAGAAGGAATTGAAGAAAAACGGCGTCGATGTGCGCAACCATTGCCTGGTCGACAAAATCCTGATCGAGGACAAGGTGGTGAAGGGCGTGCGCGTCAACGGACGCGAAATCTATTCCGACGCGGTGCTGTCGAACTCGAATATCCTGTCGACCATCAACAAGCTGGCCGGGAGAGAGCATTTCAGCCCCGGTTTCCTGGAAGAGGTCAGCAAGGTCCGCCTCAACGACAGCAGTTGCCAGGTGTACATCGGCATCCGCAAGGGCGAGACCATTCCGAACGTCGGCGACCTGCTGTTCACGTCCGAGGAAGAGGAGTTCACCTCCGAAGCCCTGTTGGAGCCGAGAACGAAAAGCCGCACGTTTTCGTTTTATTACCCGGAAACACGGCCGGGACTGAACCAGTACGCCATCGTTTCCTCGACCAACGCGCGGTACAGTGACTGGGCGGATCTGGATGAAACGGAGTACATGCGGAAAAAGGATGAGTTGGTCAAGGAAACGCTGGATTGTCTGGAAAAATACGTTCCGGACGTGCGCTCCAAGATCGACCATCTGGAAGCCTCGACGCCGACCACGTTCAAGCGTTACACGCGGCATCCCGGTGGTGTTTCATTCGGCACCAAGTTCGAGGGACTCAAGGTCAGCAAGGACCTGCCGGGCCAGATCGCGGGATTGTTTCACGCCGGTTCGGTGGGCATCATCATGTCCGGTTGGCTGGGCGCGGCGAACTACGGTGTCATCGTCGCCAATGAGGTGGACAAGTTCCTGCGTTCGGTACGCAAACCGGAAGAGAAACTGGAAATCGTCAACGTTTAGTGAGGTGGTGCGGGCGGCCTCCGGGCCGCCCGGCGTGTTCTTCCTTTCGGGTCCTTGGGGCCTTCTCCCCGGTTTTCCTTCACTTGTTGTTCCAACGGATTATCCATGTTCATTGCCGTGAGGTATTGATTTGATCCAGTTTGATTTCAGTGGACAAACGGCCGTGGTCACTGGCGGCACGCGCGGCATCGGCCGCGCCATTTCGGAGGCGTTCCTCAAAAGCGGGGCGCGGGTGCTGGCCACCTTCCAGGGCAACACGGAGGCGGCGGAAGAGTTTCAACAGGCCAACGCCGAACACGCCGACCGGTTGCTGGTCAAACAATGCGACGTCACCGATTATGACGCGGTGGAGGGGTTGTTCAAGTTTATCGACGCGGAACTGGGCGTCATCCAGGTGCTGGTCAACAACTCCGGCATCCGCCGCGACCAGATCGTCGGCATGATGGTGCAGGAGGAATGGCACGCGGTGATCGACACCAACCTGACCGGCACCTTTTACATGAGTAAATTCGCGGTGCAGAACATGGCGCGCAAGCGCTACGGGCGCATCGTCAATATCACCTCGCCCATTGCCCGCTTCGGCATGCCCGGGCAGGGCAACTACGCCGCGT